>JBKQSL010000432.1:0-30696 GCA_052143655.1 Streptosporangiaceae bacterium
CCGCCTCAGCCTGCTCGTCCGGTCCGCTCATGCCCTCCAGTATCGGAGTCGGCCCGGTGCCAGCGCAGGGCCAGAAGCCCTGCGCTTTTCGCCGGACCGCTGCGCCGCTGCGCGGATTGACAGCGCCCGCAGCCAAGTTCAGGATTCATAACGAGCTATCCCGCCGCACGCCGCCCCCCTGCCGCTGCGCCGCCTGCGGGGGTCGGAGGCCCGATGTTCGCCTGGCTTGCCGCCATCACGGCGCAGCTCGCCGGGTTCTGGCCTGCTGGCGGTCACTTCCTGGCCGGACAGGCCGGGGCCGCGCCGTCCGCCGGGCTGATGGCGCTCGCCGCCGTCGCGTTCGTGCCGCTCGCGGCGGGCTCTACCTGCTGACCACGACGGCCTGGACGATGACCGAGCGGCTCATGCTGCGCCGGGCCGTCGCCGCGCCCCGGTCCCGGCCGCAGGCAGCCTGAGCGGCTCACCCGCGCGGGCCGTCCATCCGGCCGGTCCGCGCGGGCCCGCTGGCCGAAGCCGCGGCTGTTCGGCATGATGGAGGGCATGCACCAGCCTCCCATCCCGCATGTGGCCAGCACCGACCCGGAGATTGCCGAGCTGATCGAGGGTGAGGCACGCCGGCAGTTCTCCAAGGCCCGGCTGATCCCGTCCGAGAACTACGTATCGCAGGCCGTGCTCGAGGCCAGTGGCACGGTCCTGACGAACAAGTACTCCGAGGGGTACGCAGGCCGGCGCTACTACGAGGGCCAGCAGTTCATCGACCCGGTGGAGCAGATCGCGATCCAGCGGGCGCGGGAACTGTTCGGCGTGGATCACGCGAACGTGCAGCCGTACTCTGGCTCGCCGGCGAATCTTGCCGTCTACCTGGCCTTCCTGAAGCCGGGCGAGACCGTGATGGGGATGGCGCTGCCGATGGGCGGGCACCTGACCCACGGCTGGTCGGTGTCGGCGACGGGCAAGTGGTTCCGCGCCGTGCAGTACGGCGTGCGGGCGGACACTGGCCGCGTCGACCTCGACGAGGTGCGCGATATCGCGCTGCGCGAGCGGCCGAAGATCATCTTCTGCGGTGGCACGGCGATCCCGCGCACGATTGACTTCCCGGCGTTCGCGCAGATCGCCGCCGAGGCCGGGGCAGTGCTGGTGGCCGACATCGCGCACATCTCCGGGCTGGTGGTCGGCGGCGCGCACCCGAGCCCGGCCGGGCACGCCCAGGTGATCACCACGACGACGCACAAGACCCTGCGCGGCCCGCGCGGCGCGATGATCATGTCGACCGAGGAGCACGCCAAGGCACTGGACCGGGCGGTGTTCCCCGGCCTGCAGGGCGGCCCGCACAACCACACCACCGCCGCCATTGCGGTGGCGCTGCGCGAGGCCTCGCAGCCGGAGTTCCGCCAGTACGCGCACCAGGTAGTCGCCAACGCCAAGGCCCTGGCCGCCGCGCTGCTCGAGCGCGGCTTCAGCCTGGTCTCCGGCGGTACCGACAACCACCTGATCCTGGTGGACCTCACCCCGCAGGGCATCGCGGGCAAGCCCGGGGCCAAGGCGCTGGACCGGGCCGGGATCGAGGTCAACTACAACACCGTGCCGTTCGACCCGCGCAAGCCGTTCGACCCGTCCGGGATCCGGATCGGCACCCCGGCGATCACCACCCGCGGGCTGACGCAGGAGCACATGCCGCAGATCGCGGCCTGGATGGACGGCGCGATCACCGCGGCGCTCAAGGAGGACGAGGAGAGCATCGAGCGGATCGCCGCCGAGGTGCGCGACCTGCTAGCCGGCTTCCCGATGCCCGGCTGGTCCGCCCAGTCCTGAACCGCCCGGCTGCGCCCGAAGGCCAACTGGTCCCGCAGCCCAGACCCCGTCCGCTTATTGGCGGGTGCGAGCGGGCCTGTTCCGCTTCGGTGCGCCTGCCCGGCTGCGCTGCCCGGCTGCGCTGCCCGGTGCCGCTATCGCCCCGCGTCGTCGCGGCGCCCGCCAGCCCGTCCAACGGACCGTTCACCGGCACCGAACGCGCTCAGTGGGCCGTTCATCGGGTCGTGGGACCTATTACCGGGCTGAGGCCCGGCCGGCGGGCGTGTTTCGCGGTCCGGGCGCTGGTTTATCGGGGTCGTATTCTGCTGGCCCGGCGAGTCGCGCTGACCGGGTACTTCTACGGCAGATAGCCTCATTCACCAAGCATTGCACAGCCTGACGTTTTCCGGTGCGCAGCAAATGCCGGAATTTGGATTTAAGTCGCGTCTGGCCTGGTAGTGCGATTACGGCCGCCTATACAGGCCCCGGTTACCGCACTGTCGCGGGCTACCGGGAAAAGGGTCGGCGTTCTGCGGGGGCGGGACGGTAATCACGGGGAAGGGCCTGGCTGGCTATGAAATCCAGAATCTTAACTGCATTGTCGGCGGACCGCAGAATTCGCCATTCACGCATAACGGGCCGGCCTGCCGGACCCAGCCGGGCGGCGGAGCCGAGCAGGCCCGCCGGACCGAGCCGGGCTGCCCGGCCGGGCCGGAGTGCTGGGACGAGCCGGCCTGCGGGACCGAGACGGGGCGCGGGGCCAGGCAGACCCTGACAGGGCTTCCGGCGGCGGCGCCCGGCCCTGACGGCCTTCCCGGCATCGCCGGCAGCACCGGCACTGGGCCCCGAGGGCCGCGGCGCCGCGCATCGCCCTGGCAGCCGTATGCCAGCACGCCGCAGCCCGGCCCGGGCCGGAACCGGTGATGTCGGCATCCGAATCACACGACGAGGCGGTTTTTCAGCATGCTCGCAGATCAGCTGGCCCGGATCGGGCGGCAGGCAGGCGCGGTGGCAGCGGGGGCAGCCCTCGCCGCTGGCGCACTGCTGGCCGGATCGGCGGTCCCGGCCAGGGCCGGCGCCGCGGCGCCTGAGATGGCGCGCACCCTGAAGCGGGTCTCCTACCGCGGCTACACGTTCACGGTCCCGCGCTCCTGGCCGGTCATCGACGAGGCCGGGCATCCGGGCCACTGCGTGCGCTTCGACGAGCACGCGGTGTACCTCGGCGCGCCCGGCATCAACCAGGTGTGCCCGAGCTGGCTCGTCGGCACCACCGAGGCCGTGCTCATCCAGCCCGCCCGGGGCGGCTCGGCCCGGCGCTCGGTGGAGGACCCCACCGCGCGGGTGATCACGGTGCGGGACCGCCGGATCCGCCTGACGGCCACGTTCGACACCGATCCGACGGTCGTCTACCGGATCCTGTCCAGCGCGCGGCTGCCCGCGCCGGTCATCGAGGAGCCCAACCCGGCAAGGCTCGCCGCTGCCTACGCCCCGGCCAGCCGCCCCGGCGCGGCCGGCGGGGCCGCGGACGGCCAGCCTCGCGGCGCCCAGACGGCCCGCCGCGGCGCGGTCACCGCGGTGCTGACGGCCGACCGCAGGCCCGGCACGGCCCGGGCCGGCGGGGCCGCAGCCGGAACCGCCACCGGGCGATCCAGGTCCGGCCGGCCACCCCGGACGACGCGCACCGACCTGCCGACCGTGGTCGCGGCCTGGCACGGGCTGGGATTCGACTCCTGCGCGGCGCCGAGCGCCGGATACATGCGCGCGTGGCGGCGGCACTCGCCGTACCGGGCTGTCGGCATCTACATCGGCGGCGCGGACCGGGCCTGCGCCCAGCCCAACCTGACGGCCCGGTGGGTTGCCAGCCAGGCCCGGGCGGGCTGGCACTTCATCCCGCTGTATGTGGGCCCGCAGGCCGCTTACGGCGAGATCAGCTCGTCGGCCAGCCAGGGCACCCGGGCCGCCGCCGACGCCGTCGTGCAGGCCGAGCGGCTGGGCCTGGGCCCGGGCACGCCGCTCTACTACGACATGGAGGCGTACCCGCCGAGCCAGTCGTCGCAGGCACTGCGCTTCCTGTCGGCGTGGACCCGGGAACTGCACCAGCTGTCGTACCTGTCGGGCGTGTATTCCAGCTCGCAGTCCGGCGTCAGCGACCTGTCCCGTGCCTACGCGCGGCACGGCTACGCGCGGCCGGATGCCATCTTCGACGCGCTGTGGAACGGCCGGACTAACACTGCCGACCCCGCCTACCGGGCCGGGGAGTGGGCCAGTCACCGGCGGCTGCACCAGTACAGCGGCAACGTCCGGCAGACCTTCGGCGGCGACTCGATCGACATCGACCAGGACTACCTGAACGTGAGCCTGCCCTGGCCGGGCGGCACCGCGCAGGGTACCCCCGCGCTGTCGCGGGCTAACGGCACCGTGGCGGTGTTCTACCGAGGGCCGGGCCGGCATCTGTGGCGGGACGTGCACAAGGCCGGGTCGGGCTGGGCGCACCCGGTCAACATGGGCGGCACGCTCGCCTCCGCACCGTCGGCAGCCGACGTCGGCGCCGGGGCCGTGCGGGTCTTCTACAAGGGGGCCGGCGGCTACCTGTACGAGCGGGCGGGCGGCTGGTCGGGCGGCTGGCGGCCGCCGCGGCGGATCTCGATGCTGGGCGTGATCGGCAGCCCGCCCCGGGCGGTCGCGCAGTCCGACGGGGTCGTGGACGTGTTCTGGCGCGGATCGGCCGACGATCATCTGTGGCACGGCGAGTACAGCCCCGGGCATGGCTGGGCGGGGCCGCAGGGCCTGGGCGGCAGCCTGGCCTGCGGCCCGGCGCCCGCGGCGTCGGCGGACGGCCGGGTCGCGGTGTTCTGGCGCGGCACGAACGGCAGCCTGTGGCAGGTGACCAGGGGCCTGGGGGGCAGCTGGACCGGCCCCGCTGACCTCGGCATGGGCCCGCTGGGCGGCTCGGTCTACGCGACCGCGCAGCCGTCCGGCGCAGTTCAGGTGGTGTGGCGCGGCTCGCACCCGCGCAGTGTCTGGGCAGCGTACCGCAGCGCGTCGGGCCGCTGGACCGGCCCGCGTGACCTGGGCGGCAGCGTCACCCGCACGCCCTGGCCGGTGACCGCGGCCGGCGCGGTCCGGGTGCTGTGGCGCGGACCGCACGGCGGCCTGTGGGCGGTCCGCCGCCGCCATACGGGGCGGTTCGCGGCCCCGGTCCGGCTGCGCCGGGGCTCATTGCGTTCCGCGCCGTTCGCGGCGGTCGGCGGCCCGGGTGGCCCGCTGGAGCTGTTCTGGGCCGGGCGGTCCGGCATGCTCTGGTCGGCGGCGGTCCGCGGCGGCAGCACCGTCGGCGCGCACAGCCTGGGCAGCCGGATGTCCTGATCGCGGCCAGCCCGCCCCGGGCGCGCCCGGGACGGGCTCAGTTGCTGATCGTGCTGGATGGGCGGCGCCACTCGATCGTCGGGATCATGGCCTCCGGCCGGACCCGGTGGGCGTAGCGCTTGGTGATGTGCAGCAGCGACTCGAGCAGCGTGTCGGACAGCAGGTGCGGCTCCAGCCCCAGCTCGACCAGGCCGGAGTGGATCACGTTGTAGTGGTGGTTCTCCTCCTCGACCCGCGGATTGTCGAGATGCTCGATCCGCACCGACTCCGGGCTGACCTTGGCGATGATCTCGGCCATCTGGGTGATCGACAGCGACTCGGTCATCTGGTTGAAGACCCGGAACTCGCCCCGGTCGGCCGGGTTCTCGCAGGCCAGCTGGAGGCAGCGGACGGTGTCCCGGATCTCGATGATGCCCCGGGTCTGCGATCCGCCGCCGTAGACGGTCAGCGGCTGGCCGATCACCGACTGGATGACGAAGCGGTTGAGCACGGTGCCGAACACGGCGTCGTAGTCGTACCGGGTGGCTAGCCGGTCATCGCGGGCGGTCTCCGGGGTCTGCTGGCCGTACACCACGCCCTGGTTCAGGTCGGTCGCGCGCAGGTCCCAGATCCGGCAGGCGAACTCGATGTTGTGGCTGTCATGCACCTTGGACAGGTGGTAGAACGATCCCGGCCGCTTGGGGAACAGCACCCGGTCCTTGCGGCCCTTGTGCTCGACCTCCAGCCAGCCTTCCTCGATGTCGATGTTGGGCGTGCCGTACTCGCCCATCGTGCCGAGCTTGACCAGGTGGATGTCCGGGTTGAGCTCGGCGATCGCGTACAGCACGTTCAGGTTGCCGACGACGTTGTTGACCTGGGTGTAGACGGCGTGCTTGCGGTCGACCATCGAGTAGGGGGCGGCCCGCTGCTCGGCGAAGTGGATGATCGCGCCGGGCTCGAAGTCCCGCACCATGTTGTAGGTGAAGTCCGCGTCGCACAGGTCGCCGATGTAGCAGCCGATCCGCCTGCCGGTCAGCTCGTGCCAGGTCCTGATCCTGGTTTGCAGCGGCTCGATCGGCACCAGGCTGTCCACGCCCATCTCGAAGTCGTAGCTGCGCCGCACGAAATTGTCGGCGATCGCGACCTCGTGGCCGACCTCGGACAGGTGCAGTGCCGTGGGCCAGCCGAGGTAGCCGTCCCCGCCCAACACCAAGATCTTCATGATCGTGCTCCCGCCTATTCCTATTCAACTTATAGGCAATATACGCCGATCCAGGCAGTCACTGTATTGCCTGGTGCTCACTTCATGATGCGGCAAAAATATCGTCCTGGCCGGGTCGGCGCTGTGACGCGGATCGCCGACCTGGGCAACATGGAACCGAGCCTGCAATGCAGTCCCGTACTGTATATCTGTCGTACCGACGTTCAGTTTTTCGCCCATTCGAGGACAAACATGACACTGGAAGCGAACAAGTTCGCCAAGTCCGCCTCGCGGTTCCTGCCGCGCCCGCTGCGTGACTGGCTGCGCAGCAAGGCTGGTACCCAGTTCATGCGCTTCATCCCGGTGTCGGTCGCTGCCGTGATCACCAGTCAGGTGACGCTGACGGTGCTGATCGAGGGATTCCATGTCACCGCGGGCACCTCGGGCGTCGTCGCCTCGATGGCGGGCGCGGCTGTGAGCTACGTCCTCAGCCGCTGGGCCTGGCACCGTAAGGGCAGGCCCAGCGTGCTGAAGGAGACGATCCCGTTCTGGGCGGTGTCGGTCGGTGCCTGGCTGTTCCTCGGCCTGGTCACGCACTACGCCCATGTCTGGGCCGTGTCCATGAACCTGGGCGGCCTGCAGCGGGTCGTCCTGGTCAACGGCGCCTACTTCATCGCCAACTGCGTGACGTTCGTCGCGCGGTTCGCGATCTTCCACTACGTCCTGTTCGCTGACCGCGGGTCCGCAGCGCGGCTGGCCTCGGTGGACCCGATCGATGCCGCCGACTCGGTGGCGGTCGCGCTGGCCCGCGAGGAAGGGGCGGCCGCCGCCCCGGCCCCGGCCCCGGCGCCGGTGACTGGCGAGCCGGCTGAGCGCCGCTGACGCTCGCGCCACCAGGTGGTGCCGACCACCTTCGCGAACTGAAGCGCGTAGAGGGCGTTGTTGCCCTTCTTGCTCTTGCCGACCTGGCGCTTGTGGATCGTGGCCGGCCGCTCGATGACCTTGTAGCCGTGGGTGATCACGCCGATCAGCAACTCTGACGCCTGATACTGCGGCTGCTGAAGCTTGACCGCGCCGGTGACCTCGGCCCGCATCGCGCGCAGCCCGAAGGTGGTGTCACTGATCTGCTGGCCGGTCAGCAGGCTGATCGTCAAGGCGAAGAACCGGACGCCGGCCCTGCGTACCGGGTCCTTGGTCTCCTCACTGCCGAGCCGCCGCGACCCGGTGACGAAGTCGGCCTCGCCGGCCACGATCGGGGCCAGCAGCGACTCGATCTCGGCCGGGTTGTACTGCCCGTCGGCGTCAGTGGTGACGATGTACTGCGCGCCGCCCTCGCGGGCCAGCCGGTAGCCCAGCCGCAGCGCTGCCCCCTGGCCGCGGTTCACGGGTACGTCGCAGACCAGTGCCCCTGCGGCCGCGGCGTCCTTGACCGTGCCGTCCGCCGAGCCGTCGGAGACCACGATCGTGGCAGCCTCGAGCCCGCAGACGGTGGTCGGCAGGGCCTCGATCACCGGGCCGATCGCGCCTTCCTCGTTGTAGGCGGCGATTACGATCGCCAGCGGCGGCAGCGCCGTTGCCCGCGCCCCGTACTGGTCGGCGAAAGCGCGGATGCCCGCGGTGTCGATGGCCTCGTCGTCGCGAGTCGGGATCACAGTGCTGCCTCCGAGAAATCCGGCCATACCAGGGCGAACCGCGATGTGAGGGTGTGCTGGGGCATGCATGCTCCATTCGCGTGAGTTTGCCTGCTGTTGACCTGCTCTTATAAGTTACTTGGCGCAGCTCCTCGCTGGCCGTTTCGTCGCAGGCAATGACCGACGTCACCAGGGCGTTGGCATGCCTCGGCCGGAATCTAGGGGGCCGCCGCCCGCCTGACCTGGCCTAAGGCGCCAGCTGTGGGGCCGGCGGAGCTTCCGCGCTGCGCCGCGCGCGTCCGCGGCCTGCCCTGGAGCGGGCTGCGTAGCGCGCGATCAGTGTATCGACGCAGGCCACTTCCCTCTCCCGAATGCGCAGCGTGGCGCGTCACGATGCCGGCGCCGGGCCGGGCAGGGCCGCCGGACGGCCAGACGCCCGCCGGGCAGGGTGACGCCCGCCGGGCAGGGTGACGCCCGCCGGGCGGCGTGCTGTCCGCCGGGGGCGACGACGGGCAGCACGGCACGCCGCCGCCCGCCCGGCCTGCCGGTGTGCCATGCTGGATGCCCGGAGGCTACCGGAGGGTGATGGATGGTGACCTGGCCGAGCGATGCGCCGGCGGAGAACCAGGCCCTGGAGGAGGAGTCCTACCGGATCCTGCGCTCGCGGATTGACCTGTCCCGGCTGCCCAAGTACAGCCGGGACGTGACCGAGCGGGTCATCTACGCCAGCGCCGATTTCGACTTCGCCACCGACCTGGTCTGCGACGAGGACGCGCTGGCCGCGGCCGTCGCCGCGCTGGCGGCGGGCAGCCCGGTAATCGCTGACTCGGTGATGGTCGCCGCGGGCATCACCAGCTGCCCGCTGATCTGCAAGGTGGCCGAGCCGCTGACGGCCCGGCTGGCCCGGACGGCCGGGATCCCGCGGGCGGCCGCAGCGGTGCGGCTGGCATTCGGCGAAACCGGGCCCGGCGCGGTGTGGGTCGTCGGCGGCGAGGCGACCGCGCTGGCGGAGGTACTGTCCCGCGAGGTGGAGCCCGCATTCGTGATCGGGCTGCCCGCCGGATTCGTCGGCGCCGCCGAGGCCAAGGATGCGCTGCGCGCCAGCGGCCTGCGATCGCTGACGAACGTCTCAGAGAAGGGCGGCGCCGTGGTCGCCGCCGCGGCTTTCGAGGCACTGCTGCGCTCCGCCCTGACTCAGGCCGACCGCGATGCGATAACCCTGGATGACGGCACCGGGCCCTGATGCGCCTGCACCGGGGCGGAGCCAGCCGCCGCGACCGGCTACGGCACCGCTGCCCGTGATCCTCGACGGCGTGATCGCCGGCGCAGCGGCGCTCGCGGCCGCTGCCCTGGCCCCGGGCGCCCCGGACTTGTGCATCGCCGGCCACCGGTCAGCCGAGCCGGGGCACGCGATCGCGATCGAAGCGCTGGGCCTGAGGTTGGCGAGGGACTCCCGTTTCCGTCCTTGCGGAGGGTAACCTGCCCAGGCAGCGCACAATTGCCTTTAGGCGGGAACCGTCGGCCGCGAGGCAGCCCGCATGGCAGGGCCGCCGGTCTTCCGGCACCTGGCCAGGCTGATGCCGTTGCGGTATCGCAGCAGCGGAATGTTCGGCCTGGTGCGGCCGGGCGGCCCGCCGGCCGCGGGCACCGCCCGGGGCGGAGGGACTGACCGTGCCAGGGAGCAGGGACTGGATGGGCCCGCGGTTGCCGCGGTCGGGGGCGAGAACTGGCTTGCATGCCAGTGCCAAGGGACGGCTGAGAGACGATGACTGAGGGACAGGGCGGGACGGCCGCTTCGGCGCCGCGGAGTGCCGCGGCGGCGGCTCCGCGGTCTGCGGCATCCCGGTCTGGCCCGGATCCGGTTCCCGGCCTGCCGGTGCCCGGGTCGCCGCGGGCCGGCCATGGCGGAGCCCATGCCCGCGATGGCGGGCCGGGTGCCCCGCCCCCGGCCGGGGGCGGGGCACCGGCTGGGCACGAGCCGGGCCACCGCGCCCCGGGTGCGCACGCCGCCGGCCAGCCGGAGGCGGCCGGGCCGTACGTCCGCGTCGACGCGCGCAAGCTGGAATCCGCGCTGCTGGCCCTGCGCCATCCCATCGTCAGCGCGCCGCTGACGCTCGCCGCGCCCGGTGCCGACGAGGCCAGGGCGCAGCGGCGCACGCTGCTCAGCCAGATCGACGACTACCTGCTGCCGCGGTTGCGCCAGTCCGGCGCCCCCATCCTGGTTGCCCTGGTCGGATCGACCGGCGCGGGCAAGTCGACGCTCATGAACAGCGTGGTCGGGCGGCCGGTGAGCGCCACGGGCATCCGCCGTCCGACCACCAACAGCCCGGTGCTGGCCTGCCACCCCGGCGAGATGCACTGGTTCGCCGAGAACGTGTTTCTGCCGACGCTGCCGCGGGTGCGCCAGCAGGGCCTGGCGATGCCCGGCCGGGACGGCCTGCTGGTGCTGGCGGCCGCCGAGGGCATGCCGCGCGGAGTGGCCCTGCTGGACACCCCGGACATCGACTCGGTCGTGCAGGCGCACCGCGAGTTCGCGCACCAGTTCCTGGACGCCTCCGACCTGTGGCTGTTCATGACCTCGGCCCGGCGGTACGCCGACGCGGCGGTCTGGGAACTGCTCCAGCAGGCCCGGGACCGGTCAGCGGCGCTGTCGGTCGTGCTGTCCCGTGTCCCGCCGGCGGCCGCATCCCAGCTGGTGGCGCACTTCGAGGCGATGCTCGCCGCTAACGGGCTCAGCGAGACCCGGCGCTTCATCATCCCCGAGACACTGATCACCGACGCGCAGCTTCCGGCCGATGTCGCGGCTCCGGTGCGCCAGTGGCTGACCGAGACCGCGGCACAGGAGGACCGCCGGGTCGCGGTGCTCACCCAGACGATGGCCGGGGTGCTGGACACGTTCCGGGACCGGATTCCCGAGCTGGCCGGCCAGGTCGAGCAGCAGCTGGTGGCGCGCGCCGAGCTGGCCGCCCTGGTGACCGACGCCTACGCGGCCGGGCTGGCCAGCCTGGACGAGTCGACCCGCAACGGTTCGCTGGTGCGCGGCGAGGTGCTGGCGCGCTGGCAGGATTTCGCCGGAACCGGTGACCTGCTGCGCAGCCTGCAGGTGCGGCACAGCCGAGGCGGCGGCAAGCCGCGGAAGCGGCCGCTGCCGCCCCGGGCCCGCGCGCTCAGGCAGGCCCTGCATGCCAGTCTGGAGGCGGTCGTAGCCGCCTCCGCTGACAAGGCCGCCGAGCAGGCCGTGACCAGCTGGAACGGGCACCCGGCCGGCCGCGTGCTGCTGGCCGACCTGCCCGAGCCGGCCCTGGCGGCGGAGCCGGACGGCTGGCCGTTCGACGACGAGCCCGGCGGCGGTGACCCGTTCGCCGCGGCGACCGCTGGCGGCCCGGCAGCGCCCGGCCCCGCCCCGGCAGCGCCTGCCCCAGCCGGGACCGCAGCCTCGGCGATCAGCGTGCTGGCACGTTCCAGTCCCGACCGCGAGCGACGGATCGCGCAGGTGATCAGCGCCTGGCAGGAGCACGTGAGACAGCTTGTCCAGGCCGAGAACGTGACGAAGAGATCGATCGCGCGGATGGTGTCCTTCGATGACGAGTCGCTGGCGCTGGTGCTCACTATCGGCGTCCTGGGGTTCGGCAGCGGCGAGGTGACTGTGTCCGAGGGGACCGGCGCCGCGCCGCAGGCCGTGCTCACGTCGCTGTTCGGCGCCGGGCTGCTGCGCGATATCGGGACCAGGGCCCGCCGGGACCTGCACGAGCGGATCAGCCAGCTTTTCGAGCAGGAGATGGAACGCTTCATCGTCATCCTGGACTCGGCTGGCGCGCCGGATGAGGAAATGATCGCGCAGATGCACCAGGCCGGCTACGTGCTCGAGGCCAGCAGATGACTGGCCGGCGGCGTGGCCAGCCGGGCGGCCCGGCTGAAGCGGAGGCAGATCAGCCCCGGGCGCGGGAGCGGCCGGAGCCACCCGCGCTGCCGGAGCCCCCCGCGCTGCCGGAGCCCCCCGCGCTGCCGACGGCCCCCGCGATCCCTGCCGGGTCCGCGGCGGCCAGGACCGGCCGGCCCGACCTGGCGGGCCACCGGGCCGCGGTGAGCGGGAACCTGGGCCCGGCGGCTGCCGCTGGCATGGCTGCTGCTCACAACGCGGCTACCGTCGGCCGGCCGCCGTGGGATCTGGCCGGTGCAGCCGCCCCGGCGGCCGCTCCGCCGGCGGCCATTCCACCGGCGGCCACCGCACCGCCGGCCGCCGGCCGGTCGCCAGCGCAGGCACTCGCGGCCAGCCAGCCCCCCGCCTTCCGGGGCGAGACCGCCCGGCCGCCGGGCGTCCCCGGCCTGGACGGAGCCGCTGCTCCGGTTCCTCCCGGCATCGCGCCCGTGAGCCTCTCCGGCCGGCTGAGCGCGCTGTCGGAGATGATCAGCATCGGCGCGGCCAGGGCGGCGGACGGCGGCTTTGATCCCGGCCTGCTGACGACCGCGCAGGAGCTGCTGACCCGGGCCGGGGAGCGGCTGCGGCTGTCATCCGAGCACACCGTCGTGGCGCTGGCCGGGGGTACGGGCAGCGGCAAGTCATCGCTGTTCAACGCGCTGGCCGGAGCGGATTTCTCGACGGTCGGCGTAACCCGGCCGGTCACCAGGCAGACACATGCCTGCGTGTGGGGCATCCGCGGTTCCGGCCCGCTGCTGGAATGGCTCGGCGTGCCCCGGCCGAACCGGTACGCCCGCTCCAGCGCACTGGACCGGGGCGAGCGCTCGCTGGCCGGGCTGGTGCTGCTGGACCTGCCCGATCACGACACCGTCATGACCCACGCGTCCGGGCTGGTGGACGGGCTCGTGCAGATGGCCGACCTGATGATCTGGGTGCTCGACCCGCAGAAGTACGCCGACGCGGCGGTGCACCGCCGGTTCCTGGTGCCGCTGGCCGGCCATTCCGACGTGCTGTCGGTCGTGCTGAACCAGTCCGACCTGCTGACCGCCGCGCAGACCGAGGACTGCGTCGGCGACCTGCGCCGGCTGCTGGACGCCGAGCAGCTTCCCGAGGTGCAGATCCTGGTCACCTCGGCGGTATCCGGGGCCGGCCTGGACGACCTGCGCCGGCTCCTCGCCGAGGCGGTCTCGGCCCGGCGGGCCGCGGCCGACCGCATCTCCGCCGACGTGGACGCGATGGCCGAGCGCTTCGCCCCGTATGCCGGCGACGCGGCGCAGCCGGCGGTCGTGGCGCCGGCTGGCGTCGAGGCGGTGGTCGACGCGTTCGCGGCAGCGGCTGGCGTGCCCGCGGTGGGCGATACTCTGCGCAGCGCGCGCGAGCTGCGGGCGGTGGACTATGTCGGCTGGCCGGTGGCCTGGCTCGCTGAGCGGCTGGCCGGCCGCAATCCGATCCGCAAGGCGCGGCTGGGCCAGCTGTGGGAGGAAGTGCGCAGCGTCACCGCCGGCCCGGCCGGCGCGCAGCAGGCGGAGGTCGACAACGCCCTCACCCGGCTGGCCGACGAGGCGAGCGAGCCGCTGCCGGAGCCGTGGTCACAGACCGTGCGGTCCGCCGTCCGGTCCCGGGCCCCGGAGATCCCGGCCGCGCTCGGTGCCGGCATGGGCCGGGCCCTGCCCGCCGAGAACAAGGTGGCCGGCTGGTGGCGGCTGGCCGGCTCCTGGCAGGGCCTGCTGCTCGGCTCGGCCATCGTGGGCCTTGCCTGGCTCGCCGCGCTGGTGGTGCTGGGCGGTTTCCACGCCGACCGCAGCGCGCCGCGACTGTTCACCGACCTGGTGCTGGTGCCGGTCGTCGCGCTGGCCATCGTCGTGGTCCTGCTGCTGGGATGGCTGAGCGCCAGGGCGAGCCTGAACGCGGTCCGTGCCGCCGCCGACCAGGAAGCGGCCGAGTTCACCCGGGCGATGCGCGGGCAGATCGCCGCCGTCGTGCAGGAGATGGCCGTCGCGCCGGCCGAGGCAGAGCTGGCCGAGCTGACCAGGTACCGGCATCAGCTCGCGGTCGCGGCCAGCCGGACGGCCTGACGGGCAGAGCTTCCGCGTTTCGTTGTAATGTTGTAATCCTCGGAGCCGAGGAGGAGACATGGCAGCCGACGCGCCCCTGGATGCCTATTCAGCCGTGGTCACGCGGGTTGCGGCGGAGCTGACTGCGAAGGTCGCATCGCTGCGGGTGCCGCGCCCGGGCGGGCGCGGCGGCGAGAGCCTTGGCTCGGCCGTGGCCTACACCGGGGACGGATTCCTGCTCACCAACGCGCATGTGGTGGGGCAGGCGCAGCGCGGCACGGCGCTGTTCGCCGACGGCAGCAGCGGGCCGTTCACGGTGGTCGGCGCCGATCCGCTGTCGGACCTGGCCGTCGTGCGGGCGCTGTCCGCGCCACCGGACCAGGCGGTGCTCGGCGAGGCCGACGACCTGGTGGTCGGCCAGCTGGTCGTCGCCGTCGGCAGTCCGCTGGGGCTGGCCGGCTCGGTGACCGCGGGCGTGGTCAGCGCGCTCGGCCGGTCCTTCCCGGTGCGCAGCGGTGCCGCCGCCCGGCTGGTCGAGGACGTGATCCAGACCGACGCCGCGCTGAACCCGGGCAACTCCGGCGGCGCCCTGGCCGACGCCAGCTGCCGGGTGGTGGGCATCAACACGGCCGTCGCGGGGGTGGGCCTCGGCCTGGCCGTGCCGGTCAACGCCACCACCCGGCGGATCATCTCCGCGCTGATGGCCGGCGGCCGGGTGCGGCGCGCTTATCTCGGCATCGTGAGCGTCCCGGCCCCGCTGCCCGCCTGGCTCGCGCAGCGGCTGGGCCGCCGGGACGGCCTGCGGGTGGCCGAGGCGGTCCCCGGCGGGCCGGCTGCGCGGGCCGGGCTGCGCGCCGGGGACCTGCTGCTCAGCGCGGCAGGCCGCCCGGTGCAGACCGCGCAGGATCTGCAGCGGCTGATGTTCGGCGAGGCCATCGGCAAGCCACTGGCCATCACCGTCATGCGCAACGGCGCTCTCGTGGACGTCATCACCGAGCCGGCCGAGCTCGTCACCGCCTGAACCCCCTGATCCGCGGTCCGCGGAACCCGGCAGCCGGGATCTTGCGCCGCCGCCAGGCCCGGGCCTAGGTTAGGCCGCCAGCTTGGGGCTTTCTGCATTCATTAGGGGACTATTGGACATGTCTGTAATCAGTGCGCTTTTTTCCCGGCGCAGAATGACCCGGGCCACCGCGTCGAACGCCCGGTCCGGGCGGCCAGACTTCGCGATCCGCTTGCGCCAGTACACCAGCGTGGACGGGCCGGAGCTCACCTGCAGCAGCGACCGGCCGCAGGCCACCTTCGGGCCGCAGTCCATCGTTCGTCCTGTTCGTGAGCTTGCGTCCATGGTTGTCTCCTGAGTCTGTGAGAGGGTTGTGAGAGCCCGCTGGCAACGATCGGGGCAGCACCGTACATGGCAGCTTCCCCGCTCCAGTTCGGGATGATGACTTGAATCGTCGCGGGTGTCGGTCTTGCGAAGGAGCGGATGAGCCATGACGAAGCCCCCGATGACCAAGGAGAGCCAGGCGCTTGTTTCATCCCTCGCTGACCAGCGCAGTCACGTGCTCGGCATCCTGCAGGGCCTTTCCGAGCAGGACTTGCGGCGCCCCATACTGCCCTCGCAGTGGACCTGCGCCGGACTGGTACACCATCTGGCGATCGACGTCGAGCGGTTCTGGTTCCGTGCCGTCGTCGCTGGCGAGCAGCTCCCAGAGGACGAGCCGGATAACGCATGGCAGGTTCCTGCGGACTTGACGGCCACCGCGGTGCTGGACGCCTACCGTCGGGAGATAGAGCTTGCCGACGCCATCATTGCCGCCACTTCCTTGACAGCGCACCGGCGTGGTGGCCTGAGGACCTGTTTGGCAGCTGGCGGCTCGACAACCTGCGCGAGATCCTGCTGCATGTGATCGCTGAAACGGCATGCCACGCCGGTCACCTCGACGCGGCACGTGAACTCATCGACGGCCGACAATGGATAGTCCTCACCGAATGAGCCTGGCGGGAACCCGGCCCTCCTGACTGAACGACCGCATCCTTCGCACAAGATAGCCCGGGGGAAACGCGAACGAAGGAGCACCAGATGACCAGCAACGCACATCCGGAGACCCGCATCCTGGGCAGCCTGCGATCAGCAGACGGCGCGGGCATCGTGCGCATCGAAGACCGCTACGACACCGATATCGACGACCTGTGGTCAGCACTCACCGATCCCCGCCGCCTGGCCCGCTGGTACGGCGACGTCGAGGGCGACCTCCGCCCCGGCGGAGAGTTCCGCCTGCACGTCGAATCCGATGGCTGGGACGGCACCGGGCGCGTGGACGCGTGCGAGCCCCCACGGCGGCTGCTGGTGACGACCAAGGAAGTGACCCAGTCGTACGACAAGGCCATCAAGGCCACGCTGACCGCCGACGGCGACCAGACCATCCTGGTCATCGAGGTCCAGGGCATGCCGCTGGACAAGATCGCCTTCTACGGGGCCGGGTGGCAGATCCACGCCGAGAATCTCGCCGCCTACCTCGCCGGGCGTGAGCGCGGCGACACCGAGGCGCGGTGGGACGATCTCGTCCCTCCCTATCAGGACCTGGCGGCCAACATCGGTTAGCTATAGCTATAGCTAGCTAATAGCCAGCTAACCTGCGCCGGAACCACGGATCTCCTCCTTATCAGTCAGTAACTAGCCACTGACCGGTCCAGACCCTCAGAACAACATCAGCAGGTGACGTCCGTCCCAGAGTATGGTCCTCACCTGACAGCAGGCCAACGGAAGAAGTGGCAAAGTGAGCGAGGCTTTGAAAAGCGTTGGCGCGATTACGCTGTTCGTGGAGGACCTGCCCGCGGCGAGGTCGTTCTACGAGCGTGTTTTCGGGCGGACGGCAGCGTTTGGGGATGACAGCTCGGCCGGGTTCAAGTTTGACAACACTATCGTCAACCTGGTTGACACCCGGGCGGCGGCCGAGGTCATCGCGCCGGTAGCGGTCGCCAGCCCCAGCGCCGGGTCACGCTTCCTGCTCACCATCTGGGTCGATGACGTCAACGCGGCCTGCGCCGAGCTTGCTGATCAGGGAGTGGGGCTGCTCAACGGCCCGGTGGACCGGCCGTGGGGCATGCGGACCGCGAGCTTCACCGATCCTGCCGGGCACATCTGGGAACTCGCCCAGGACCTGGACGAGTCCGAGGGTTCGTAAAGCCAGCCTCACGTATGGCCTTCGCCGTCGTATGACGCGCGCTTATCCTGCAGCCAGCGTGGTTTCTCGTCTGCCCTGTCCCCGCGATAGGCGCCATGGGCTGCGAAACTTGGCCGCATTACTCTCATGCGATCGGAGCACAGAAGCGTTCACGGCTCCCGAGGCCGCCCGCTGCGATCTAGAATCCGCGGCAGCAAGCTTCTGGCCCGCGAACGCGACCCCAGGGACAGTGATCGACCGGCAGGAGGATGGACATGACCGGCAATCGGCCTGAGGACGCGGAGGACCAGGCTCTGCTGGCCTTCCTCGATGCCCAGCGCGACGCGGTGCTTTCCATCGTGGCGGGGATGGATGAGGAGGCGTGGCACCGCTCGGTCGTGCCGTCGGGCTGGACGCCAGCCGGGCTGGTCGAGCACCTGGGCGGCGCCGAGTGGCACTGGTTCCAGGGGGTCGTGACCGGCGCAGATCCCGAGCCACCGCCTGCGGATGAGGATCTGCCTCCCTATGACCCGAAGGCAGCGTTCGTCAGTGACCTGCCCTCAGTGGAGGTCATCGGCTTCTACCGTGACCAGTGCGCGCGCTCGGATGCGGTGCTGGCGGTGACACCGCTGTCGGCGCCGCCACGCGGCAGGCACGGCGACCCGGAGATGGACGAACCGCCGAACGTGCGCTGGGTCGTGCTGCACATGATCGAGGAGACCGCGCGACATGCCGGTCACCTGGACATCGCCAGGGAACTGATCGACGGCCAGACCGGGCTCGGGCCTCGCTGAAACCAAGACGGTTCCCTGCGCGTCACCTGACATGCGTCATTCACCAGGTCGCTGACCAGGCCCTGCTTCGCGGCCGGGTCGCCCCAGTCGATGTCAGGCCTGCCTGGCCTGGAGTAATCCAGCTTGCACACCGCCGCGATCACCTCGCCAGCCCCGGGCACCACCCGGGCTGCCTTCCGCATCGCGGCCACGAGCTGGGACACGGTGTCCATCGTGGCCACCGCGCCGCCGGAAGCCGTCGAGCCGACGCAACGCTTGCGCCGGCCCCGAAGGATCCCGGTCTCCGCGATGACCCGGGCCACCGCGTCGAACGCCCGGTCCGGGCGGCCAGACTTCGCGATCCGCTTGCGCCAGTACACCAGCGTGGACGGGCCGGAGCTCACCTGCAGCAGCGACCGGCCGCAGGCCACCTTCCACCGCAGGTCGAACTTCAGGGCGTCAGCGGTCTGGTGCCGGACAGGTCATACAGTTCCCTGAGCACCAGCACCGGCCCGACCAGGTCCGCCGGCAGCGACGGCCGGCCCGGTCCGCGACGGGAACAGGTCCGCCACGAACTCATCAGGGAACAGCTCACGCCGGCGCTCAGCCAGGAACCCGAACACGCTCCCCGGCGGCACCAGGTGCCCGCTGCCCGGCCGGGCTGCCCGGCGTCGTGCCCCAGCCCGCCCGTGATTCCCCGCCCGTGATTCCCCGCCCGTGATTCCCCGCCCGGTGCCGTCCGGTCCGGGCGGGGAATCATGCCACCATCCGCGGCTGAGTGCCGCAAAGCCGTCCACAGCTGCTCGCGGCGCGGCCGGGTTATCCACAGTGCGGCCGCGGCGGGCCCGGGCCAGATGCCCTTTCGTAGATCTTGGAGCCAGTGCGCGGCGGCGCGGTGCCGCCGCAGGCGAGATCCCGGCGCGCGGCGGACGTCATCGGCGGGCGCCGCGCCGGCCCGAAGCTCTGGAGGACACGATGCTCAACGAAGCCCAGATCAGCCTGACCGGTTACGTGGCCACCCAGCCGCGGTGGCGGCGGCTCGGCACCCCGAGCCCGAACCTGACCATGCGGGTGGCCTGGACGCCCCGGCGGATCGACCGCGCGACCGGCGAGTGGGCGGACGGGCACACCTCCTACGTCTCGGTCTGCTGCTGGCGCAAGCTGGCCGAGAACGTCGCGACCTGCCTGCGCAAGGGTGATCCGGTGGTGATCAAGGGCCGGCTGTCGGTCCGTGACTACACCGACAAGAACGGCGTGCCGCGCACCCTGGTCGAGGTGGACGCGACCGCCGTCGGGCACGACCTGAGCCGCGGCGTCGCGCAGTTCCAGCGGACCCGGCCGGCGACCGGCCAGACCGCCAACGAGCTTGCGGCGCAGGCCGGCGAGTACCCGGTCGGCGGCGAGTACCCGGTCGGCGGCGAGGACGCGGTCGGCGGCGAGGACGCGGTCGGCGGTGCGGATCCGCCCGGCGCGGATTACCCGTCCGGTGACGCGGACCTGGAGCCTGTGATCAGGGCAGACGCCGACGAACTGGCTGGCGGTGAGACCGCGGCCGACATGTTCGACGAGGAGGCGGTCGGCGTGCTCGCCGCCGGCTCGCACGCCGCCGCTGCGCTGGCCTGACCGGCCGGGTCCCGCGGCCGCCCTGCCTGCCTTATGCTGGCGGGTCAGGGCGGTCGCGGCCCGAGCGCAGCGCCCCACCCCCTACTCTTGATGCATGCCCGAGTTCATTTATCAGATGCATGCTGTGCGCAAGGCGCACGGTGACAAGGTCATCCTCGACAACGTGACGCTGGCGTTCCTGCCCGGCGCGAAGATCGGCGTTCTCGGGCCGAACGGTACCGGCAAGTCCACCCTGCTGCGGATGATGGCCGGGGTCGAGCAGCCCTCCAACGGGGAGGCGCGGCTGATGCCGGGCTTCACGGCAGGCCTGCTGGACCAGGAACCTGAGCTGGACGACACCAAGACCGTCCTGGGCAATGTCGAGGACGGCGTGGCTGAGACCAAGGCGCTGCTGGCGCGCTACAACGAGATAGCCGAGCAGATGGCCACGGATTACTCCGATAAGCTGCTGGAGGAGATGGGCAGGCTGCAGGAGCAGCTTGACCACCGGGGCGCCTGGGACCTGGACAGCCAGCTGGAGCAGGCGATGGATGCGCTGCGCTGCCCGCCGCCGGACGCCAGCGTGTCGTTGCTGTCGGGCGGCGAGCGCCGCCGCGTCGCGCTGTGCCGGCTGCTGCTCGCCCAGCCGGACCTGCTGCTGCTGGACGAGCCCACCAACCACCTGGACGCCGAGAGCGTGCAGTGGCTGGAGCAGCACCTGGAGAAGTACCCCGGCACCGTGGTCGCGGTCACTCACGACCGGTACTTCCTCGACAACGTGGCCGGCTGGATCCTCGAGCTCGACCGCGGCCGCGCCTACCCTTACGAGGGCAACTACTCCACGTACCTGGAGACCAAGGCCGCCCGGATCAAGATCGAGGGGCAGAAGGACGTCAAGCGCCGCAAGCGGCTGGAAGACGAGCTGGAGTGGGTGCGCTCCAGCCCGCGCGCCCGGCAGGCCAAGAGCCGGTCCCGGCTGCAGCGCTACGAGGAGATGGCCGCCGAGGCTGACGCCAACCGCAGGCTGGACTTCGAGGAGATCCAGATCCCGCCGGGCCCGCGGCTGGGCAGCCTGGTGGTCGAGGTCGCCGGCCTGGCGAAGGGGTTCGACGACCGGGAGCTGTTCGAGGGGCTGAGCTTCAGCCTCCCGCCGAACGGGATCGTCGGTGTCATCGGCCCCAACGGCGTCGGCAAGACCACCCTGTTCAAGATGATCGTCGGCGAGGAGAAGCCGGACGCGGGCTCGATCCGCATCGGGGATACCGTGCAGATCGCCTACGTCGACCAGTCGCGGTCCAAGATTGACCCGGACAAGAACGTCTGGGAGGCGATCTCCGACGGCGAGGCCTCCGTGCGCGCCGGGCGGACCGAGATCCCCAGCCGGGCCTACGTCGCCGCGTTCGGCTTCAAGGGCTCCGACCAGCAGAAGCCGGCCGGGATCCTGTCCGGCGGCGAGCGCAACAGGGTCAACCTGGCGCTGACCCTCAAGCAGGGCGGCAACCTGCTGCTGCTGGACGAGCCGACCAACGACCTGGACGTGGAGACGCTGTCGTCGCTGGAGAACGCGCTGCTGGAGTTCCCCGGCTGCGCCGTGATCACCAGCCACGACCGGTGGTTCCTGGACCGGATCGCGACCCACATCCTGGCCTGGGAGGGCGGCTCGGACTGGTTCTGGTTCGAGGGCAACTTCGAGTCCTACGAGAAGAACAAGATCGACCGCCTCGGCGCCGAGGCGGCCCGGCCGCACCGGGTCACCTACCGCAAGCTGACCAGGAACTAGCGGCCCGCCGTGACTGACCTCGGCCGCTTCGCGGCGCTGGTGGGCGGCGACCACGGGCTCGCGGTGATCTCCGTGGCCCGGCCGGACGGCACGGTCGCCGCCTCGGTCGTCAATGCCGGGGTGCTCGATCATCCGGTGACCGCCCGGCCGTGCGTGGGCCTGGTCGCCCGCGGCGGCGCGCGGAAGCTGGATTACCTGCGCGCCGCCCGCCGGGCGACCGTGGTGCTGCGGGCCGGCTGGCAGTGGGCCGCCGCCGAGGGCCCGGCCGAGCTGGCCGGGCCCTGTGACCCGCTGACCAGGATCGGCGCGGAGCGGCTGCGGGTACTGCTGCGGGAGATCTTCACCGCAGCCGGCGGCAGCCACGACGACTGGGACGCCTACGACCAGGTGATGGCTTCCGAGGGCCGGACAGCCGTGCTGATCACCCCGGACCGGGTGTACTCGAACCGCTGAACCGGGTGACTCAGGCCGGCTGCAGGCCCAGGTCGCTGCCGCCGCTTTCGCGCGGCTGGTTGACCAGGCTGTGCGCGGCCATCACCAGGTAGTCCCAGAACTGCGCGTCCGCCGCGGGATCGAGTTCCAGCTCGTCCAGGGCCGTGCGCATGTGCCGCAGCCACGCGTCCCGCTCGGCCTCGCCGATGACGAACCGGGCGTGCCGCATCCGCAGCCGCGGGTGCCCGCGCAGCTCGTTGTAGGTGTCCGGGCCGCCCCAGTACTGCATGAGGAACAGCCGCAGGTGCTCCTCGGCCAGGGTCAGATCCCGGCTCGGGTAGACCGGCCGCAGTAGCGGATCGGCCGCGACCTCCTGGTAAAAGCGGCGGGCCAGGCGGCGGAAGGCGTCCTCGCCGCCCACGGCCTCGTACATGGTCTGCGCGGGCATCTCGTTCATGACGGGCTCCAGGTTAGGGCATCAGCCGGCCGGCTCGCCGCCGGAGGAATCGGTGTCCTTGCCGCGCGGTGCCCGCAGGCGTCCCGGGCGGCGCCCCTTCTTCGCCGGGCCTGCCGTCTCCGCGCCTGCCGTCTTCGCGCCTGCCGTTTCGGGACCCGCCGTCTCCGGATCCCGAGTCTGCGGGCCTGCCGTCTTCGTTGCCGCCGCCTGCGGGGCCGCCACGTCGGCCGCGGCGACGGCGGCTGACCCCGGGCGGCGCGGCCTGGCGGTCAGCGGCCGGGCCTGGGCCGCAGCCTCCCCGGCCCCGGCGGTGATCTGCCCGGCCGCCTGCTCCGCCGCCACGATCTCCACCGCGCTGATCAGCCGCCTGCGCAGTTCCCTGGCCACCTCGAACTGGCGCATCGGCGCCGTCCGCGCGGTCACCCGCAGCACGACGGTCTCCACGCTGACGTCCTGCACGCCCCAGACCTCGGGCTGGTCCAGGATGATGCCCCGCCACGGCGACTCGCGCCACATGTCCGTGGCGGCCTCGGCCATCCCCGCGCTGATCGCCGGGACGTCGCTGTCGTAGGGGACCGGGAAGTCCACGACGGCCCGGGCCCAGCCGTGCGACTGGTTTCCCGCCTGCTGGATGGTGCCGTTGCGGATGTGCCAGGCGACCCCGTTGACGTCACGGACCCGGGTAATGCGCAGGCTCACTCCCTCGACCGTTCCGGAGATGGACCCGATCGACACGGAGTCGCCGATGCCGTACTGGTCT
Organism: Streptosporangiaceae bacterium; assembly: GCA_052143655.1. Lineage (GTDB taxonomy): Bacteria > Actinomycetota > Actinomycetes > Streptosporangiales > Streptosporangiaceae > CAVSUR01. The sequence goes on from JBKQSL010000432.1 coordinate 22,910, forward strand.
TCCAGCAGCATGAAGATGCCGGCCAGGAAATCCTGCACGAGGTTCTGGGCGCCGAACCCGATCGCTATCCCGATCACCCCGGCGCTGGCGAGTATCGGCGCCAGATTGAGGCCCATATCGCCGAGGATCATCATCAGCGCGATGCTGAAGATCGTGATCGACGCGACGTTACGCAGGATGGAGGCCAGCGCGGCAGCCCGCTGCCGCCGCCGCTCCGGGGCCGCGTAGCCGTTGCGCTCGGCCCGCAGGTCCGCGTTCTCGCTGATGCGCCGGGCGAAGCGGCTGATCAGCCGGCGCGCCCCCGCTCGCAGCAGCAGCGCGAGCAGCAGTACCCCGGCGATGCGCAGGCCCGCGCTCAGCGGCCCGGCGGCATACACCTGGGTCGTCTGCGCGGCCGTGCCGTTGCGCGAGATATCCCAGACCAGCCGGCACGCGATGCTGGGGGCGGACGAACCGCACCAGCGGTCCATCGAGCCGGGGGAGGATGCGAGCGGGCTGACAACGGCTGCCAGCGCTTGGGGGGTCACAGCGGGGAATCCTTTCTCAAGGCCGGTCACGGGCCGCGGGCTGCCGGGCTTGTCCCATAGTCGCTGATAGCCGGCCGTCTGGCAGGCCGTTCGCGGCTGCCGTCGGCGGGCGCGTGCCCGCTGTGCGCCGCGCGCCATTCACCCTTTTCAGTGATACTGCCGGGACTATTGGTAACTCTCGGGGCAGATCAAACGGCCTGTTGCGATGAGTAAGTTACAATGAGTAGCAGAAGTGGCCTGCGGGGGAGATCGGGCGGCGCTGCGACGGGGGAGGTACATCAGCATGCCAGGAAACGGCTCCGCGCTCACCGCTGCCCTGCCCCGCAACAACGACCAGCTCGGGCCGGAACGCGGCGTCGTGCAGCTCGGCGCCACCCGGCAGGAACTCGCGCTGGCCCGCGAGATCCGGGCCGGCGAGCTGGTGGCCGGCACGCCGCCCGCGCAGATCGCCGGGCGGATCTGGGCGCAGTGCGGTCCGGCCTTCGGCACGACCCGTATCCGCGCCTGCCGGCTCGCGCTCGGCATCGCGCTCGCCGACGTGGTCGCGCAGGTCCGCGCCTGGTATGCGGCCGAGGGCCGCCGGGCGCCCCGGTTCAGCGAGACGCTGCTGTCGGCGTATGAGAGCGGGCAGAAACGGCCAGGCCCGGAGTACCTGCACTACCTGTGCGCCGCCTACCGGGCGGAGCCGGCCGACCTGGGTTACGAGGGCCGGTGCCTGTGCGGCCGTGGGCACAGCGCCGCCGGCCCGGCGCCGGACGGCGAGCCGTCCCGGCGGCCGCGCCCGGCGGGCTTCTCGGCGTTGCGGTCGGCCGTAGTGCCGGAGAGCCAGCCGGCCGACGCGGGGGAGAGCCGGCCGGCCGGAGTGCCGGAGAGCCAGCCGGCCGGAGTGCCGGAGAGCCAGCCGGCCGGAGTGCCGGAGAGCCAGCCGGCCGACGCGGGGCACGGCCAGCCGGCCGCCAGGGCGCGGCCTGCTGCGGATGCTGACGACGACGCGCTGCGGGCGATGGCGCTGCGGCTCACGGCTGACGTGGGCACCCCGGTGGACGGCCGGTTCCTCGGCGCCGTCGACCGCATCCGCCGCCGGCTGGACGACGCGCTGCTCGCCGCGACCGTGTCGGCGACGATGATCGACCGGTGGGAGGAAGCGATCGCGGCGTACGGCCGCCAGTACCTGACGGCCCCGCCGCTGCCGCTGCTGTGTGACGCGCTGCTGGACCTCGGTGACGTGCGGCGGCGGTGCGAGGACCGGCAGCCGATCGAGTTCGCCGAGCGGCTGTGCCGGGTGGCGGGTGAGCTGTCCGGGCTGGCCGGGATCATCATGGTTGATCTCGGCGACCAGCGGCTGGCCCGGTCGTTCTTCCGGACGGCGCGGGCCGCGGCCGACGAGACCGGCGACCGGCGGCTGCGGGCCTGGGTCGCCGCCCGTGAGGCCCTGGCACCGCTGTACTACGGCGACCCGCGGGAGGCGGCTGCGCTGGCCTCGGCCGCCGTTGACCTGGCTGGCCGGCACCAGTGCGCGGCTGCGGTCCTGGCCCCGGCGATCGCGGCCCGGGCCTGGGCGCGGCTGGCGGGCCGGCCGGGCAGGCGGGAGGTCCTCAGCCGGGTCCGCGCGACGTTCGACCGGGCTCGCGAGGCGCTGGCCGACCTGCCCGCCGCCGACCGGGCCGACACCGCGTTCGGCTATACCGAGTGGCAGCTGCTGTGTGATGAGGGCGATGCGCTGGTGATGCTGGGGGACTGCCAGGCCGCCGAGCGCGCCTTCGACCGGGCGTCTCGCCTCTGCGCACCCGCCGAGGTCGCCGGCTCGGCGCTGGTCGCCCTCGGCCAGGCCCGCTGCCTGCTGGGATCGGCCGAGCCGGAGCAGGCGCTCCAGCTGAGCCAGGGCACCGTGCTCGGCCTGGCCCCCGGTTACCGGGTCCCGCTGATCGTGCACGCCGCCCGCGGTATCGCCGTGGCGGCGGCTGGCCGCTACCCGGCTCTTCCCGGGCTGGCGGAGTACCGCGAGGCCCTGGCCCGCTGCTGAGAGGCGCCCGGCGCAGCGGCAGCCGGGCGTTACCGGAACAGGCCGGCGTGCCAGCCGCAGAAGGCGAGGGTCGCCGCGGACAGCGACACAGAACGGCTGACCGCCCGCGCGCCATGGCCGACATCCGACTCACGGCGCAGCAGGACGGGCCGCTGATCGAACGGGGCCGAGGTCGCGTGCTGCAGGGCCGCGCACATCTTGCGGGCGTGCAGCGGGTCGACCCGGCTGTCGCTGTCGAAGACGGTGAACAGCACCGCCGGGTAGGCGGTGCCCTCGCGGACGTGGTGGTAAGGGGAGTAGGACAGCAGCCAGCCGAACTCGGCCGGGTCCGCGACCGTGCCGTACTCGTCGTTCCAGGTCTCGCCGAGCCCGAATCGCTCGTACCGGATCATGTCCAGCAGCGGCGCCGAGGAGACCGCCGCCGCGAACAGGTCCGGTCGCTGGGTGATCGCCGCTCCGACGAGCAGGCCGCCGTTGGACCCGCCGGAGATCGCCAGCTGGTCGCGAGTCGTCCAGCCGTCTGCGATGAGCTTCTCGGCAGCGGCGTGGAAGTCGTCGAACACCCGCTGCTTGGCCGCGCGCATGCCGCCCCGGTGCCACTGCTCGCCTTCTTCGCTGCCGCCGCGCAGCCCGGCGATCGCGTATACCCCGCCGGAGGCCACCCAGGTCAGGATGGCGGCGGAGTAGGCCGGGGTCAGGCTGATGTTGAACCCGCCGTAGCCGTACAGGATGGTCGGCCGCGGTGCGGCTGTGCCGCCTTCCGGCTCGCTGCCGGAGGTGATCACCACCATCCTGATCGTCGTGCCGTCCGCGGAGGAGTAGCTGACCTGGCGCGCAGTGATCGCCGGGATGTCAGCGCTGCCGGGCGCCCGCTGCCACGTCGTGACCGCGTGCTCGCGGGCGTCGTAGCGCAGCACCAGCGGCGGCGTGCTGTAGTCGGTGTAGCAGATCCATGCCTCGTGGCCGCCCTCGGGCCGCTCGCTCAGCCCGGCCACGGTGCCCAGGCCGGGCAGCGCGACCGCGGAGATCTGCTCGCCCGTCGCCAGGTCGTGCACGGTCACCTCGCCGAGCGCGTGCCGGGTCCGGCTGGCCACCAGCACCGGCCGGGTGAGCTGCGCGCCGTCCAGGATCGCGTACCCGGTCAGCACCGCTTCCGCGTCCTCGCTGAGGAGGTCCCGCCAGTTCTCCGGGCCGGGCCGGGCCGGGTCGGTCACCACGAGCCGGCCGCGCGGCGCGTCCCGGTCGGTGAACAGGTACAGCCGCCCGTCGTTCCCGACCCGGCCGTACGTCTGCGCGTCCGTCCCCTCCTGCACCACGGTCAGCTGCGGCGCGGCCTGGCTGCTGGCGGACAGGTCCGCCAGCCACAGGTCGTTGCGCGGCGCGGTGCCGGCCGAGGCGGCGACCATCAGCCAGCGGCCGTCGCGGCTGACGGACACCAGGTAGTAGTTGGTCTTGTCCAGGCCCGCGCCGAAGATGAGCGCGTCCTCGTCGGCCGGGCTGCCGACCTGGTGCAGGTAGACCCGGCGGTGGTACTGGTCCTCGCCGTCCGGCACGGCCTGCGGCGGCAGCCGCCGTGCGTAGTAGAACGCCTTGCCGCCCGGCAGCCAGGCGACCGGCGTGTACCGGCACCGGTCGATCGGCCCGTCCACGTCCGTGCCGCTGGCCACGTCCATGACCCGCAGCACCGACTCCTCCGAGCCGCCCTGCGACAGCTGGTAGGCCAGCAGCCGGCCCTCCTTGTCGGGCTGCCAGGCATCCAGGGTGGTGGTGCCCGTCGCGTCGATGGCCATCGGGTCGATGAGCGCCCGCTCGCCCTCGCCCGGCGTCCGGGTGTACAGGACGGCGTGCTCCTGGCCGCCGGCCCGCCGGGTGTAGAAGCACCGATCGCCCCGCCAGGCCGGCCCGCCGGCCTCGCCCGCGCCGAGCAGATCGCCGATCCGGGCGGCCAGTGCCTCCCGCCCGGGCAGCTTCGCCAGTTCCCCCGCGTACAGGGCGTCCTGGGCGGCCAGCCACTGCTGGGTCTCGTCGCTGTCGTGGTCCTCGAGCCAGCGGTACGGATCGGCCACCGGCTGGCCGTGGACCTGCTCGGTGAGGTCCTCGCGGCGGGCGGCCGGATAGCGGGAGGCGGGCTCGCCGGGCGAGCCGGGGGCAGCGGACGGAGGGGCGTAAGTCATGGCATGACTCTAAAGTGCCGGACGCGCCTGGTAACCGGCCGGCTGCCGTCAGGCCGGCGCCGCGCAATCGCACAGTTACCCTATTGCTGTTGGCGGACGGGCCGCCAGGCAGTCACACTGGTCACGGATGCCCGGTGGCACAACCGGCGCATCCGGCGGGAGGTGCGAGTGCGTCGGGTGCTGCTGCTCAACATTACGTATGAGCCGCTGACCACGATTGGACTGCACCGGGCCGTCTGTCTGGTGCTCGGCGAGAAGGCCGACGTGGTGCACCACGACTCCGGCGGCGCTGTCTTGCACTCGACCTCGCGGTCGGTGGCTGCGCCCTCGGTGATCCGGCTGCGCCGGTACGTGCGCGTGCCGCACCGCAGCCGGGTGCCGCTGACCCGGGCCGCCCTGATGCGCCGCGACAACTACCTCTGCGCCTACTGCGGCACCCGGGCCGACACCATCGACCACGTGATCCCGCGCAGCCGGGGCGGGCCGCACGCCTGGGAGAACTGCGTCGCCTCCTGCAACAAGTGCAATCACCGCAAGGCCGACCGGCTCATCGAGGAACTCGGCTGGGTGCTGCGCAGCATCCCGGCCGCGCCGCGCGGCGCGCACTGGCGGCTGATCGGCGCCGTCAACGACGGCGACCCGCAGTGGGCCACCTACCTCGCGGAGACCAGCGCCGCCTGATCGCCCGGCTGCGCCGCGCCGAGAGACCGCAGCTCGTGCTGGCTCAGCGCGACCGTCATCGTAACCGCCAGGGCGGCTCCGGCGACCGGGAAGAACGGCGCCGGGCCGAGGCTGCGGACGAGCCCGCCGCAGATCGCCACCGACACCGGGAAGCTGCCCAGGGCGGCGAGCATCACCAGGCTCATCACCCGGCCCAGCAGCCGGGCAGGCGCCCACTGCTGCAGCAGCGTGATGAACACGGTGTTGCCGAAGCCGTTCCCGGCTCCGAACACGGCGATCGCCGCGGCCGCTCCCGGCAGCCCGCCCAGGAACGGCACCAGCGCGACCGCCACGGCGCAGGCCAGGAAGGCGGCGACCGCCACCACGGCGGGACGGCGCAGCGCCTGCGCCCGGGCAGCGGCGAGGGTCCCGGCCACCGACCCGGCCGCCAGGCAGGCGATCAGCGCGCCGTAGCCGACCGCGCCGAAGGTGGCGTGCGCGAGCGCGGGCAGCGCCACCTCGAACGTGCCGCCGAACGCGAAGTTGGTCATCACGCAGACCGCGAGGATGACCTGCAGCAGCCGGGCGCGACGCAGCAGGGCCAGCACGCCGGAGCCCTGATCCGGCCCGGTCCCGGCATCGGCCGGCGCAGTGTCGGCTGCCGGCGCGGTATCGGCCGCGGGCCCGGCGGCGGCTGGGCTGGCGGCCGCCGGGCTGGCATCGGCCGGCGCCGGGCGCGCCCGGCCCATCAGCGTCAGCGCGGCCGCCGAGATCGCGAACGAGGCGGCGTCAGCGGCGAAGGCCGGCGGTGAGCCCGCCGTGGCAACCAGGACCCCGCCCAGCAGCGGGCCGATGAGCGAGCCGATCTGCAAGGCAGCCATGTTGAGCGCGTTTCCGGCCTGCAGGCGGCCAGGCTCGAGCAGGGTCGGCATGATGGCCATCGACGCGGGCAGGAACAGACCCTCGCCAGCCCCGAGCAGCGCCGCGATCGGCCCGAGCACGGCCAGCGACGCCTGCTGCCGGACGGCGAGCACGGCGAGCGCCGCTACCAGCGCGCAGCGCACGGCGTCGGCGGTCAGCATGATCACGCGCGGCCCGAGCCGGTCGGCGAGCACCCCGCCCAGCGGTATCGCCACGGTCCGCGGCACGCCGTAGCAGGCCAGCACGGCGCCGAGCAGCACACTCCCGCCGTGCGCCGACAGGACCAGCCAGGGCAGCGCGACCGCATAGCAGTAGTCCCCGATCGTGGACGTGAACTGTCCCGCGGTCAGCAGCCGGAACGGCCGGCTGGCCAGCGGGCCGGCGCGGAGGCTCGCCCGGGCCCGGGCAACCGCGGTCACCGCCGCGCCCTTCAGCCGGCCGTAGTGCCGGGCCCGGGCCCCGACCGGGCCGCGGGGGAGCTGCTGGCCGGCGTCCCGGCCCGCCCGGCCGGTGCCGGGCCAGGGGGCGCACTGGCCGCGGCCGGGTCGAACCACGGCACCAGGTCGGCGAGCACGTGCACCCGCTGCGCGCCCGGTGGCCGGTCCTGCGGCCGCAGCCGCAGGTAGCCGGCGAACAGTTCCCGCAGCCGGGCCTGGATCTCGGCCAGCTCGGCCGCGGTCACATGCAGCACGCCCTGGTACTGGCCGGCCGCCGCTGTCCACTCCGCCGGGTACTGCTCCTGCCGCTCGGCGTACTCGGCGCGGATCTCCTCCACCCGGGCCAGCACGGCCTCGATGACCAGCTGGCCCGCCGTCCGCAGCGCAGCCGGCTGACCCGGGTCGTCGTCAAAGGTCACCGAGGTGATCCGGGCCCGCCAGGGCCGGTGCCGGCCATCCGCGGCGCTAGCCGGCTCCTCCTGCACGAAGCCGTGCCGGGCCAGGGCGCGCAGGTGATAGCTGCAGGCGGAAGGCGACAGCCCGGCCACCTCAGCGCATTGGGTGGCCGTCGCCGGGCCGTCCAGCACCAGGAACTGCAAGATCGCGATCCGGGCCGGGTGCGCGAGGGCGCGCAGCATCCGCGGATCGCTGATCGTCAGCGGGTTCTCTGGCGTGCCCGGGACCGCGGCTTCCGGCTCGCGCGCGGGCTGCTCGGCTTCCGGGGCGGACATGTTGCGAAACTATAGTTTCGAAAGAGATCCTTCACAAGCTCCGGGCATCGTCTCGCCGGCGGCCTCCCACAACCGGAAGGAATGCGACGGGAAAGACTAGGGAGCCCCCCTGATGCGGCGCGCGAGCCAGCAGCTCTACGATCCAGCACAACCGGCAAAGAGGGGGTCAAGATGTCAGGTCTTGTTCGCAGGAGCCTCGATTCACCTGAGGAGACCCGGCCGTTCGAGGGCGGCACGGGCCAGCTCGAGCTGGTGAACATGGAAGGAGGCGCCGTCGGCCGGGCAACCTTCCTGCCAGGCTGGAGGTGGTCGGA
>JBKQSL010000433.1:0-4178 GCA_052143655.1 Streptosporangiaceae bacterium
GACCGTGATGCCGCGCCCCTCGGCCAGCGGCCAGACGCTGGCAAAGTCCAGCACCCGCTGCGCCCACGGCAGGCTGCGGACATGCCGGGTGCTGGCGGCGGTGGCCGGGCAGCCGGACGTCGGGCGCGGCAGCACGGTGACCGGCCCGGGTGCAGGGTGCCGGGTCGCGGGCGGATGAGCGGGCGGCGACGATCGCCGGGTGACCGGGCGGGCGGACCGGCTGGGCCGCGGCTTCCCGGCTGCCGTCCGCCAGGCCGCCGTGACCTGATATGCCGCCGCGGCCCGGCGCGTGGAGCCCCGGCCCGCCGTGACCCGACCAGGCGCCGTGACCTGGGCCGCCGTGGCATGAGCGGGCGCCGCGACCGGGACGACGCCGAGGGCAGGCACGGCAAGCGCCGCCGCGGCCAGGCCCGCCAGCGCCGCAGCGCCGATCCGGCTCATCCGCGCCCTCCTTGCCTGCCATGGCAGCCCGACCCGGCTGTGCCACCTGGGCACACCACGAGGTCCAAACCGGGCTCACAGGCTACGGAACCCGGCCGGTCCCTCGCATGCCTCATCTTGGATTGGGCGTGCAAACCCTGCGGCGTGAGCCTCTGGAAGTTCGGATCGCGAAATTCCCGAGGCTGGTGCCGCGCTGCCGCCACGGCGGCAGCTGCACAGTCGCTGGACAAGCTGGCTGGCTGGCCGACCGCATGATCTACGAGACGATTCTGCGCCAAGCTGTCTCAGATGTCCCAGCGGCGATTCTATAGCCGGAGCAGCAACGCCTGCACCCGGGCACCAGACCCCTGGGCCGCGGCAGTTCACTTCTCTCACAGCCGGGGGCTATTCTGAACTCACCCTGACCGCCGGGCCAGCAATCAGGAACTGAACATCGGAGGTCTAAAGTGCGAAGGTTCTGGAATTCTGCGATTCTTGGGCTATTAATCAGCGCATCAGCCATCCTTGCTCTCGGGGGGGTCGCGCAAGCTCGCGCAAGCTCGCGCAAGCTCGCCCGGACACCCATACGGCAGAAGTTTCTGGGTGGTTGTAAGCCCCCGAGAATCGTTCGGCCAGGCCGCTCGCCACTCAACTCGCACACCTGATCAGCGAGCCCGCGCAGAACTCGTGATTCGGGGCATGATCAGAAATGTCCGCCACGGTCAAACCGTCTTGATCCCGAGGGGGAAGGCCTATGGCGTCACAGAAATTCATGCCACTGTCGCGCAACTGAGGGAAGCCCTTACTGCAATTAAATCCTTATCTTCAACATCACCCGTGAATTTTCCAATCAGAGGATTTGGATGCCACCAGGCCGGCGAATATTACACGGCCTGGTGCGCAAAATTTGAAATAGACGGAGACTACTGCGACCCCAACGGCTGTCAGCTAGAGGACCGGGAAACTGTAAATGTGACCGATAATCCTGGACCGAAAAAGAGCAAGGTCTCCTATAAGGCGGTGTATTTTCCTGATCATGGCGATTTTCGCGATATCAGGTTCCGGTGGTGGTCGTTTTGCTACCGCAGTAAGAGAGAGTGCGGCACCGAAAAAGTAAAGGGATTCAAAAGTAGTGGAAGCGGAATCTTCTACCCGACTTCAAATGTAAACCTCAGCGGAGGACATGACCTAATACACTCATCTCAGCTATCCCTGACGTTTGTGCCGAATGGGCAAAATTATACCGACCAAGGTCGGACCGGCACGGCAGTCTGCAACCCTACTCCACCTGTCACTGGCTGCGTCTATGCCGGCGCGTGAATTCACAGGACGTTCATTGCACTTCACGGCGACGAGATGACGAATCCCGGGCCATGGTCCGCCGAGCCGCCGTGCTGGGCGATTCCTGTCACAGTTGCGTGCGACGTTAGCCTTTTCTGTACTAATGGCATTTTCGCTTGGGTCGGCGCCTTCACCGCGTATCCCACCGGTTACGCCTTCAGCCTGGTAGTCGGATCTTACGGAAGTGATCCGCCACTGCAAAACTTGTCCTTCGACGTCGTCCGGGAGGACGATCGCCAGGCGATCACTTGGCTGCAGTTGCGTTCGTCGAAAGGATGGGCGACAGACTCGATTGCGCCGCAACTGCGGCAACCGCCTCTGGGGGAGCCGGTACTAGTGGCATACGATGAAGCCAACGTCAGGGCCCCCGGATCCAATGCCACGAGCCGTCATGAGAGCAGATGGTGGGTATCACCACTACCTGCCGCAGACGAGACCATCGAGATTGAGATCTTCCTGCCCGGCGCCATCCAGCCCAACGGCGCAGGGAAGCTGGAAACACTCGCTATACGCAGGGCTGCGGCTGATGCGCCAGTGTTGTGGCCTCAGGCAGGCCAATGATGATACCTATAGCGGTGCCTCAGCCCCCGTCAGACGTGATGCCGGTGACCGTGCCAGGAGACCTGATTCTCGTGCAGCGCCCAGCCGAGGTCGTGTGGGCGGGGGGTGTTTGTGTCGTACCTCAGGGTTTTGAGCTCGCCCTGTTGCGGCAGGTCAACCTGCGCGAGCATGCAAGTCCACCGACCATGGGCTATGCCATCGGCATACACGAGCGTCATCTATATACGTGGCTAGCAGTGACCTACGCCGACGGACGCAGCAGGGCTGCCGATCTCAACGACAACACTCCGCATAACCAGCCGGGGGGACCGCATCTGGAAATGATCTCCGGCACTACCCATACATCAGATGGATGGGAGTATTCACGCTGGTGGATCACCCCTCTGCCACCCCCTGGACCAGTGATCATAGCCATTCACCTAGACGGTCAGGCAGAGCCCAGCGGGTCCGGCTTTCTGGATGGGCATGCCATGGCCAGTGCCGCCGCGCGCTGTCAGATCATGTCCCGCTGAAGAGCGACGCACTGGCCTCGAATGCACTAGATCTCGGTGCCGACCAGGACAGGCTCGCTGACCAGTTCCACGCCGAACGCCTGCCGCACTCCGTCCCGGATTTCCCTCGCCAGGGCCAGCAGCGCGGCCGTGCTCGCGCCGCCGGGGTTGGTCAGCGCCAGCGTGTGCTTGGCCGAGATCCGCGCCGCCCCGCCGGGCGGGTAGCCCTTGCCGAAGCCCGCCTGCTCGATCAGCCACGCGGCGGGGACCTTGACCTGCCCGCCGGGCGCCGCGAACCGCGGGACCCGCACCGGCTGCCCGGCCCGGGCGGCCGCGGCCTGCTCCACCGCGGCGAACCGGCCCGGCGACAGCACCGGGTTGGTGAAGAACGACCCCGCGCTGCGGGTGTCGGGGTCGGCCGGGTCGACCACCATGCCCTTGCCGCGGCGCAGCGCGAGCACTGCCGCGCGGGCCTGCGCCAGCGGCACCCGGCCGCCCTCAGGCACCGCGAGTGCCCGGGCCAGCTCGGCGTACCCGACCGGCGCGGACAGCGGGTCACGGCGCAGCGCGAACGTCACGCTGAGCACGACGAACCGCCCGGTGACCGCGGCCGGGCCGACGGTCGGCCGGGATCCGGGGCGGCGCTTGAAGGCGCTGGTCCGGTAGCCGAAACCGCAGTCGGCGCTGGCCAGTTCCACGATGTCGGCGCGCAGCCGGTCGAAGGCCCGCACCGAGACGATCGTCTCGGCGACCTCATGGCCGTAGGCGCCGACGTTCTGGATGGGAGTAGCCCCGGCCTGCCCGGGGATGCCCGACAGGCACTCCAGGCCGGACAGCCCGGCGCCGATGCACCGTTCGACGAAGGCGTCCCAGTCCTCGCCGGCCGCCACCTGCACGGTGACCGCGTCCGGCCCGGCCGGAGCGCCTCCTGGGGCCGGGGCACCTGAGAGCGGGGCGCCTGGGAGCGGGGCGGGGCCGATCTGCACGCCGCGGGTGGCCACCTGCACCACGGTGCCGGGGAAGCCGGAGTCGGCCACGACCAGGTTGCTGCCGCCGCCCAGCACCAGGACCGGCTCGGCGGCCTGGTCGGCGGCCCGGACCACGGCGATGAGCTGCTCGTCGGTCACGGCCTGCGCGAAGCGGACGGCGGGGCCGCCCAGGCGCAGCGTCGTGTACCGGGACAGCGGCACCTGCTCGCGGACCACCAGCGCGGGAGCGGGAGCGTGATCGGTTACGGCAGGTCGCGGGCTTGGCACGCCCCGGATCTTACGTGCTCCGGGACCGGAGCAGGGCCAGCACCCGGCCGTAGTTGCGCCGCGACTGCGCGTCCCGGTAGGCGGGGTCCCTGTCGTAGTAACCGCGGTG
>JBKQSL010000434.1:0-11314 GCA_052143655.1 Streptosporangiaceae bacterium
CCGCCCCGGCGAACGGCCGCAGGCTGCTGCGGGCCAGCACGCAGGGCCCGGCGACGTTCTTCCAGTCTTCCTGGGCCCGCGATTTCATCACCATGTCGGCCCGCCCTGCCCGCTGAGCGCCTGCCCGCTGAGCGCCTGCCCGGTTTACGCCAGCCTGGGCATGTATCTGACGGCGCCGGGGCCGCTCCTACCTGACACGGAGGAAGAGACCATCCAGCCCGGGGGAGACATGGAGACGGCGGTTAGCAGAGAGCGGTTCTGCGCGATGTTCAAGGGGCGGGCTGTGGTGGTGCCGGAGCTGCCCGCCGGCCACAGCAGGCTGCTGGCGCACATGGCCAGCGGGCTGGCCCGGCGCGACGACGCGGCGCTGCGCACGGGGGCGGAGTACGAGGCGCTCTTCGACCTGCTGCGCGCGCATGTCCCGCCGGTTCCGCCGACGGTACTGACCCTGCGCGACGCGTCCGGCCGGCCCACCGCCGCCGCGCGGGCGATCGAGGACTATCTCAGCGCCTCGCTGGGCAAGCCGGAGTTCTTCGCCGCCAGCATGTACATGGTCAGGATCACCGGATTCCGGCCGGGGCACGCCGTCGTGACCGAGCGGACCCGCCCGGCGCCCGGCGGCACCCTGCGCGTGTGGCAGACTGACCCGGCCGACGCCCGGCACATTCCAGGGCCCGGCAGTCAGGGCGACCTGTTCAGCACGCAGGCCTTCTCGCTGGCCAACAGCGGGAACCGGACGCTGCGCGCGCCGAAGCGGTCGTGGCGGATCACACTCGAGCCGGCCGGACCCGACAACCGGCTGGCCGGGATGACCCGCATCAACCTCAAGGCCATGTACAACGATCCCTCTCAGATGCGCGAGGCGCTGGCCTGGCGGCTGTTCGGCCGGGCCGATGTCCCGGCGCCGCGGCACACCTATGCCAAGCTCGCGTTCGGCTCCACCTACCGGGGCCTGTTCTCGGTCATCGAGCAGGTCGACAAGAGATTCCTGAAAGACCACTTCGGCGAGAACTTCCGCGGCAACCTCTACAAGACCGGATGCCGTGACATTGGCTGCGCGACCCTCGCCCACCGGACCGGGCCCGACGGCGACGACTCGGGGCGGCAGTATTTCGTCGCCGGAGCCGCTGAGCACACCTACCGCCTCAAGACGAACAAGAACAACCCGCAGGCCAATACCTACGACGATCTCGCCTGCTTCATCAGGACGATCAACGGCGTGGGCCTGCGGGGCGGCCGGGAACGGTTCGGCACCGATGCCTTCCGCGCGTCGGTGGACGCCATCATGGACGCCCGCGGCTTCCTGCGCTGGGCGGCCGTCAACATGCTGCTCGGCAGCTGGGATAACTACTACGCGACCCCGTCGAATTACTACCTCTACAACTCGGGGCGGCCAGGGGCGGCGGACGATTTCGTCAGCTCGCCGTATTTCCGTTTCATCCCGTGGGACTACGACAACTGCCTGGGGATCGACTACTTCGGCACCCGGTGGCAGGACGCCGACATCCTCGACTGGCCGGCCAACACCAGGACCTACTGGAAGAACCGCGCGACCACGCGCCTCCCGCTGGTGCAGAACCTGCTGCGCAACCACGACTATCGCCAGTACTACCTGGATTACCTGGAGCGCATGCTCGACACCGAGTTCACGCCGAGGGCCATCGCCGCGCAGATCGGCGCCGAGTCCGAAGGCGGCCTGTGGGACCGCGTCCGGCAGGCGGCCTACCTGGAGTCCGACACGCCGTGCGGGCGGCCGTTCACCGGCCGGCAGTTCAGCAACAACGAGGTCTACTGGACCGGCTGCCGCCAGCGCGAACTGCGGCACGGGCGGAAGAAGATGGAGGGCATCGTCCATTACGTCCGGATGCGGCGCGACAGCGCCCGCGCGCAGCTGAAGCGGCTGCGGCGGACAGCGCCGCGCACGGACAGCCGCCACGCCCCGGCGGCCGGATCGCTGCCGCGGGCGGCTTAGCCTCAGCAGGAGCCCGGATCAGCGGGGCTGCGCCGAAAAGTCACCAGTGGTGGCGCGGAATGAGGGTCATGAATGGTGACGGGCACGATGCGGGCGAGGCCGGGGCCGGCCGTCCCGGCGCCGCACAGCAGGCCGTGGTGCCTGTGCACGCCCTGTTCCAGCAGCGCGTCGCCGGCGACGATGCGCTCCTGAAGCTGGCCGGCCTGCGCTTCGCGCAGATGGGCGCGGCCGCCGAGGCCTATGCCGATTCGCCCGATCAGCTCGAGCACGTGCTGCGGTATGTGCCCGCCGGGCGGCTGCCCACGGTCCACCTGAACCGCGGCGTCAATGTGCTGCATGAGCGGGGCCGTGAGACGGCGGCCGATTTCGCCGGCCGCTTCGCCGGGCGCGTCAGCGGCCTGGTCGTCCACGACAGGCCCGAGATGGCGGAGCGGACCGACCAGCTCGTCACCGGCCTGCGCGAGCTGGACGAGCGGCTGCGCGAGCACCCTGGCAGTCCCCCTGTCTTCCTCGAGTACGCCGCGCACCTGGACCCGGCCTGGTTCGCCGAGGTAGCGCAGCGCCTTCAGGACGCCGAGCGGGTGAGCTGCTGCATCGATGTCGGGCACCTGGGCATCCGGCAGGCATCGCAGGAGTTCGGGCGCCGCCATCCGGGCCTGCGCCTCGGCCACCTCGGCACCGCCGACTACCGGCTGCCCGACCTGCTGCCGGACATCCAGGACGCGGTGGCCACCGCGCTGCCCGCCGTGCTTGACCTCACGCGCTCGCTCGGCCGGCTCGGCAAGCACCTGCATTTCCACCTGCACGACGGGCATCCCCTGGTCCAGGGCCTCCCGGACCATTTCAGCTGCCTCGCCCGGCTGCCCCTTCCGTTCAGCTACCAGGGCCGCCGCTCGCTCGGCCTGATGTACGGGCCCGGCGGCCTGGACGCCATCGTGTCGGCCGCCATCGAGGCCTGCGGCCCGCGGAACGTGTCCTTCACGGTCGAGGTCCACCAGGCCGAGGGCAGGCTGCCGCTCGCCGACGCCGCGCCGCTGTTCGGGCACTGGCGGGACACCACCAACGCCGAGCGGATGAACTACTGGCTCTCGGTCCTGTCCGAGCACGTCATGCTCATCTCCCAGAGCGCTTTCCGGACTGCCGCCGCCTGACTGCCGCCGCCCGGATCGGCGCTGCCGGATCGCCGCTGCCGGGTGGGCGCTGCCGGGTGGGCGGCCTGTCCGCTGGCGGCCCACCCGGCCGACGGCATCAGCCGGGCGCCCGCATCCGCCAGGCTGGACCGCCCGCCGGAAGCCAGTTAGTGTGTGACTCACACATCTAAGGGGCGAGCCGCATCGCAGGGCGGCGCGCGGCGCGGGGAAGGGAGCGCGGCACGATGGCGCACGCGGAGGGCACGTTCACCGTGCGGTCCTGGGACGAGAGCACCTATCAGGAGCTGGCCGGGGCCGCCAAGCTCACCAGGGCCAGGATGGTCTTCGGGTACGAGGGCGGCCTGCGCGCCGAGGGCACCTCGGACACGCTGATGTGCTACGGCCAGGACGGCACTGCGGTCTACACCGGGCTGGACCGGATGGTCGGGCAGCTGGACGGCCGGCCGGGCAGCTTCGTGCTGCTGTCGCGCGGCGCCTACTCCGGCGGCGAGGCACGCACGGCCTGGCAGGTGGTCGAGGGTTCGGGCACCGGCGAGCTGGCCGGGCTGCGCGGCACCGGGTCGGCGGTGGCGGCGTCCGGGCCGGGCGGCACGTTCAGCCTGGAATACGAGCTCGGCTGATCGTGACCGGCACCGCGCCCGGGGCCGCGCCTGACCGCGCGGCTAACATGCTCGGCGCGCTGGCCCAGGTGCTCGCCGATCAGATGACCGACGCGGTCGCCGATGCGGCCGGGCGGTCCCAGTCAGCCGCGGCCGCCCTTTCGGCCCTGCTGCATTTCCTCGACCGGCCCTCGGTCGACCTGCTGCGGCAGGTGCTCGGGCTGACCTCGTCGGGGACCGTGCGGCTGCTGGACCGGCTGGCCGAATCCGGCCACATCCAGCGCGGTCCCGGCGCCGACGGCCGGTCCACCGCGGTCACGCTGACCGATGCGGGCCGGCAGGCCGCGCAGCGGGTCTCCGCGGCCCGGGCGCAGGTGCTGACCGGCGCGCTGGCGACGCTGTCCCCAGCCGAGCGGGAAGCGCTCGAGCAGCTCACCGGCAAGCTGCTGGTGGCCATGATGCGCGGGCCCGGTGCCGTCCGGTGGATCTGCCGCCTGTGCGACACCGGCACCTGCCGCGGCGCTCCGGGCGGCTGCCCGGTCGGCAACACCGCCCGCGAGCGCTATCTGCCCGCGGAGCAGCCGTCGCCGGCAGTCCCGGCGCAGCCGGGCGGGTCCGGACGGCCCGGGGCGGGACTGTAACTTGACAGACCCATCAGCAGCGCTCGGGTCTGGCTGGCCACTATACGAGGCAGTAAGTCACGGACTCAGCGATGGCTGGCTGGGCAGCGAATGGCGGAGGCGACGATTATCTGGGTCAGTTACCTCAGGGACGAGAAGGACGGCTCCGGTTGCCGCGGCTATGACTCCTCCTAGGAGAAGGGTGGGTCGAACGCCGATAGCCAAGACCGCAGCGCCGCCCCCGAGCGTGCCTAGTGGGCTAAGAGCCAGTGAAAGGAGCCAGTCGATGGACGATACCCGCCCCAGCAGGTCGGGAGGCGTCTCCTGCTGAAGCAAGGGAAACCAGAGGATGTTTCCGTAGGTCAGTGAGCCCCATGCTGCACCCGCGAACGCAAATGCCAGCCAGAGCCATGGTGAAAGGCCGACCAACGCGGTGCAGGCTCCGGCCATCGCCCACGCATGCCAAATGGCTGCCACCCGACGCCGGGGAGGCTTCCGACGAGCGCCCACAAGAGATGCAAGCGCTCCGCCGCCACCACTGGCCGCATACATAATTCCCAGCGCAACCGGGCCCAGCGTGAAATACATGGCGCACGAGCAGCGGTTCCAGGACGACGAAGGGAACGAAACATACAAGGTTGGCGATGCCCACAGCTGCCATGCTCCACCATAGCCAGCGCTGCGAATGGCAATACCAGAGCCCTTCGAGCACTCCGTCTAGAAGACGCGAGCTGGCCGCCCTGACGCCATGTATATTCCGCATTGCGGCCAGGAATGCCGCGCTCACAGCGAAGCTTGCTCCATCGATGCTGAAAGCCCACCCGGCTCCAATGATGGCCACGCTCCACCGGATGATCGTATTTGCTTGCGACTCATGTAATCGCGGGAGAGGTCGTCTGCCCTATTGATGGATACCCGGTTGGGGGCTCAGGCGGCTGGCGTAACGGTAAACAGGCGGTCGGCCGCTGACGGGATTGGGGGTCGAGGTGCCCGCAGGCGGGGCTGCCGGGTCAGGTAATGATCCAGTCCGTGACCACCGGCCTGGCGCCTGGAGCCGCGAGGGTGCAGCGCAGGCTCACCGGGCCCGCCCGCAGCGGGCCGGCCGAGAACCGGCCGAGCTCGTCCGCCTGGGTGGTGACCGTCTCGTCCTGATGACGCACCTCGATCCGGGCTGGCTGCGGCGGCATGAGCTGGCCGAGCATCCGCACCGCACCGCCTTCAGCGATCACCTCGGCCTCAATGGTCAGTCCCTCGGCCGTGAAGGACACCAGCCGCTCCGGCCGCCCGCCGCGTACGAGCGCAGCCTGCCGGCGCTTGTCCGGCTGGTTCTCGTCCTGCTGCTCCGCAGCCTGCGAGTCGAAGCTGAGGGCGGCGAGGTCTGCGTCGATTGTGCGCCAGGCAAATGCGCCGAGCGCAGCCTGCGCCAGCCCGGGCGGCACCGGGTCGGCCCGGGCTGCGACCCGCCGGAGCGCATTTTCCAGCTCAATGTCGTCTGGCGCCAGCTCGGCGTCGCCTGGCTCATCAGTCAACCTGGTTCTCCTGTCCTCTCATCATGCCGAGGCGGCAGGAGGTCGGCTGATACCGGCCTCGGCGAGCAGGCCGCGCAGCAACCGCAGGCAGCGGGCCCGGGTCGGGCCGAGGCTGCCCACCGGCCGACCGGTGATCGCGGCGATCTCCGCGTAGCTGGGCGGGGGGTCGGCGATCAGCAGCCGCAGCAGCAGCCGGCATCGGGGCGGCAGTGAGTTGAAGGCCTGCCACAGTTCCGCATCCCGCTCGGAGTCCAGCACGGCCTGCTCGGGCCCGGAAGCCGCCGGCCCGGCGGCGTCGAACAGCGCGTCGTCGCCAGTCGGCACCGTCCGCGCGGACTGGCGCGCGATCCGCAGTGCCTCGCGCCGGGCGGTGGTGGCCAGCCAGGCGCCCACGTGCTCGGGACGATCCAGGCGCCCGATGTGCTCGGTCAGCCGAAGCCAGGCGGTCTGGAACACGTCCGCGGCCTCACCGCGATCGAGCCGGTAACTGCGGATGACCGACCACACCAGGCCGCTGTACCCCGCGACCAGCTGCGCCCAGGCGCCCTCGTCCCCGGCCGCGGCGGCCCGGGCCAGCCTGGCCGCTTCAGCCTGCTCCACGGCCGTCCCCGCACCCGCCGCAGCCGCAGGGTCCCAGCTCGCTGCCCGTGTCGCAGGGCAGCAGTACCGGCCCAGTGCCGGCCAGCCGCTGCCGCCGGGCTGCCGCCAGCAGCGCCCCTGCCGCTTGCCGCGAGTTCTCGCCCGTGCGCGATATCCGGGCGGCAATCAGTCCCGCGACCAGCGGCGTGGCGAAGGACGTGCCGCTCCAGCGCGCCATGCCGTGAAATTCCCGGTGCTGGCCCTGGTGCGGCGGCTCCCGGCACACGTAGGTGCCGGCCGCGTAGGCATTGACGAGCCCCTCGCCAGGTGCGTAGACGTCAACCCACGGCCCGTAGTCGCTGAAGTAGGCCCGTCCCCGCCGGTCGGCCGCGAGCGCGCCCACTCCGACGACGTCAGCGAACGCGGCTGGCCAGAAGGGCCTCCGACTGCCGTTGTTGCCCGCCGCGGCGATCAGCAGGGTGTTCTTGTGCTGGCGGTACCTGTGCCAGAATGCCTCGAAGCCCAGCGGCGGCAGGTCCTTGCGGGTGGTTCCGCCGGCCGACAAGCTGATGATGTCCGGGGAAAGGCTGAGCGCCAGGTTCAGCCGCCGGACGATGAGCCGCTCGGAGATGGCGCCGGCGTGCTTGAAATCGTCGGTCACCTGCACTTGGGTTAGCGGGGCCATGCACCGCGCCACGCCCGCGACGAAGGTGCCGTGCCCGGTATACCCGACGATCCTGTGACCGCCCCCGGATTCGGGCCTGGGCGGTATGTCCGGCGTGCCGGTCACCCCCCCGAGCCAAGGATGCGCAGACGCGCCAGCTAGCAGTCCGGTGTCGGGAATGCACAACAGCACGCCGGTGCCGCCGCCGTCGCACGGTCCGGGATCGGGCAGCGCCCCCTCTGGCACTGGCAGCGGCTCGGTCGCCGGGCAGCAATAAACTGGCGTGACCGAGAAGATGTGGCTTGGTGCCGCCACACCAGCCCCGAGCGCCGCGTCGATCCGGTCCAGCGCGGCGAGGGTAGGGCTGTCCGGGTGCTCGCCCGGCCAACCGGGCTCCCGGCCGCCCCCGCCCGGCTCGCCGTCGCCATCGCCGTTACCTCTGCCGCGCGGCTCGCCGTTCCGGTCGCCATGCCCTCGGCCATTGCCGTGAGCCTCGTCGCCATCGCCCGGTTCCCGGGCTTGGGCGGCCTCGCGGTCCCGCTCTGCGCCGGGCTCGCGGCCGCCGCCGTCCGCGAGCCGGTAGACGCTGACTCCGGCATAAAAGCCTTCTAGTACCGCACCGGGGACCAGTTCCTCGACCTGGCGCAGGTAGGGATCGCGGACGAGGATCACGCCTTCTTCGTAAAGGAAGTCCAGGCTGTGATCAGGCAGGTAGCAGGCCCCGACGGTGATCCCCTGGCCGGCCAGCGCCTGGACGATGAGGCGGACTTGCGCCCTCAGCCTTTCCGCAGGGAAACCCGGCTCCCGGTGCTCTGCGGTCATGTGCGCCTCCCGATCCCGCGTGACCCGTGAGGTCCCGCCCATACCGGCGCGATGAGTATCTCATTGGACCGGCGGTGTTGGCAGTTCTAGCATCACTGGCATGCAGCCGGGAGCCGTTGGCCCCGATCACGCGCCCCGGGGTAGCGACGAGCTGCTGGCCCTGGTTGGAGCGCGGCCCCGGGAGGCCCTGGCCCAGGCCCGTGCCGTGCTCGCCGGGCGGCCCGGCCCTTACGAAGCATCGATCGCCCATCAGATGGTGGGACTGGTCCTGCGCGATTACGGCGACGCGGCGGAGGCTGTCCGGGAACTGCGGGCCGCGCTGCGCCAGGCCCGGGCCGCTGGCCGGCCGCAGCGCGAAGCGGACGTGCTGAGCACGCTCGGCGCCACTTTGATCCGCGGCGGCCAGACACGGCCGGGACTGCGCGCCCTGGACGCTGCGCTGCAGCTGGCCACCGGCCCGGCGGCCGGGCGGGTGCTCGTGCGCCGCGGCATCCGGTACGCCGAGCTGGGTCGGCACGCAGCGGCCCTGGCCGACCTGAGCCGGGCCGTCCGGCTGCTGCGGCCTGTCGGCGATGCCGTTTGGGAGGCCCGGGCGCTGACCGGCCGTGCCCTGGCGCACCTGGCCGTCGGCTCCGCCGGACGTGCCCAGGCTGACCTGGCCCGGGCGGAGACCCTGCTGGCGGCCAGCGGGCAGGACCTGGAGCTGGCCTATGCCCGGCACAACCGCGGACTGGTCGCCTTCCGCGCCGGCGACCTGCCGGGCGCGCTGCGCTACCTGGACGAGGCCAGCGCGCAGTACCGGGCGCTGGAGGCGCCGACCCCGGACCTGGCCATCGACCGGTGCGCCGTGCTGCTGGCGGCCGGGCTCGCCGCCGACGCGCTGAACGAGGCGGAGGCGGCCGCCCGGCTCCTGGAGCTCGGCCGAAGCCAGCCGGCCAAGCGTGCTGAGCTGCTGGTCAGCGCCGCGCGCGCAGCACTTGCCGCGGGCAACCCGGCACTGGCGCTCGCGCACGCCGGCGAGGCCAGCCGTATGTTCACCGCCCAGCACCGGGCCTGGTGGCAGGCTCAGGCGGCAATGCTGCTGGCCGAGGCCCAGCTTGCCGCAGGCGACGCCAGCGCGCTGCTGCTGCGCCGGGCCCGCCGGATCGCTGCCCGGCTGGACGAGGTCGGCCCGGCCGACCGGGCCCGGGCCCGGCTGCTGGCAGGACGGACGGCCATGGCATTAGGCCGTGCTGCGGAGGCGGACCGTCATTTCCGCACCGCCGCGAGTGCCCGGCGCGGCAGCGGGACGGCGCTCGCCCGCCTGACCGGCTGGCTGGCGGAGGCGCTGCGCGCCGAGCTGGCCGCCGACCCGCGGCGGCTGCTGCGTGCCTGCGCCTGTGGCCTGGACTTGCTGGATGACTACCGGCTGGCGTTCGGCGCGACCGAACTGCGCGTGCAGGCCAGCGCCTACGGGACCGAACTTGCTGCCCTGGCCCAGCGCTGCGCGCTCGCCTCCGGCCGGCCCAGGCTGCTGCTGCAGTGGGCCGACCGGTGGCGGGCCACGGCGCTGGCAGCCGCTCCGGGCCGGCCGGCCGCCAGCGGCGAGCTGCAAGCTGGCCTCACGGCACTGCGGGAGCTGACCAGCCGGGCCGAGCAAGCGCGGGCCGCCGGCGAGCCCGCCGCGGCGCTGCAGCGTGAGCAGGTCCGGCTGGAGGCCGCGGTCCGGGCGGCGGCGATGCAGGCGCCTGCGGCCGGTTCCGGCGGCGGCCGCGGGCTGGATGTCGCGGCGCTGCTGGCCGCTCTCGGCGCTGGGCGGCTCGTCCAGATAGCTGACGTCGACGGCACCCTGCAGCTGCTCATCTGCGGCGCCGGGCGGGTCCGGCGGGTGACGGCGGGCCGCGCGCAGCAGGCAGCCACCGAGGTTGAGCACGCCCGGTTCGCCCTGCGCAGGCTGGCGTACGGCCGCGCCGCCGGCCGGCCCGAGCACGACCTGGCCGTGCTGACCGCAGCCGGGGCACGGCTGCAGGAGGTATTCCTTGGCGCTGCCAGCCGGCAGCTCGGTGACGGCCCGGTGGTCATCGTCCCGCCGGGCAGGCTGCACGCGGTGCCGTGGGCCTTGCTGCCCGCCCTGGCCGGCCGGGCGGTCAGTGTCGCGCCGTCGGCCCGGTCGTGGCTGCGCGCCCGGCTCGCCGGGCCGCCGCCGGGCCGCCGCACCGTGCTCATCCGCGGTCCTGGCGCCGTCGGCGCCGAGGTGCCGGTGCTGGCCGCGCACGACAGCGACGCCACCGTGCTGGACGGGGCGGCCGCCACCACGGCTGCGGTGCTCGCTGCGCTGGATGGCGCGGCGCTGGCGCACCTTGCCGCGCACGGGACCTTCCGCGCTGACAGTCCGCTGTTCTCCTCGCTGGCCCTCGCTGACGGCCCGCTGACCGGCTACGACCTGGAGAGCCTGCCGCAGGCTCCCTACCGTCTGATCCTGCCAAGCTGTGACTCCGGGCTGCACGCCCCCGCAGGCGCGGACGAGCTGCTCGGGCTGGCGGCCACCTTGCTGCCGCTGGGCACCGCCGGGATCGCCGCCAGCATCGGGCCGGTCCACGATGGCGCGACAGCCGCGCTCATGCTGGCGCTGCACCGGCGGCTGCGGGTCGGCGCCACGATGGCCGAAGGCTTGCGCGACGCGCGCGCCGAGGTGGCGGCCGACCCGGTACAGCTCGCGACCGGCTGGTCCTTCCTGGCCCTGGGCGCGGCATGAGCAAGACCGCTGCGCTGGCGGTATGGCTTCCTGCACCGGCTCCTGGCTCGGCTGAGCGAGCCGCCGGCCGCCTGGTTACCCGGTACTCGCCGCGGCGAGAACGGCGAGCAGCACCGTGACGAGGGCACCGATCCCGTGTGCCACCGGGATCAGCACCGCTGGCGGGCGCCGCCGCGGCCGGGCCGGGTCCATCGGCGCCCGCCTCACTACGTCCTCGATGAGCTGCCTCAGCAGCATCTCATCGGTAAGCGCGCGGGCCAGCATGGCGTCGGTCACCCGGCGCGTGATCGCCTCGGGAGGCGGGCTCGGCCCGCCTGAGCCAGCCGCGCCTGAGCTGGCCGCGCTCGGGCCGGGGACCGGGCCGAGCGCGGGGCCTGCGTTCACGCCCCGACCTGCCCATCCGGTCAGGCCGGGATCGGCCTGGTCCGGGCCGGTGATCCCGGCGGCGCCGCTAGGCGGATAGGGCGTCCAGAGCGTGACGGTCGACAGCCCGAGCCCGACCGCGAGCGTCAGCAGCCCCACCGCGGTCCACGCCAGCGGCACCCACCGGGCCGCCACGTAGCCGGCCCAGACCGCCAGCCCGGACAGCGCCAGGCTGGCGTGCCCGCCGATGATCAGCGGGCCGAGCCGGTCCCGGGCGGCCC
>JBKQSL010000435.1:0-8984 GCA_052143655.1 Streptosporangiaceae bacterium
TCTTCACCGAACGGCACCCGAAGCTCGCCCCCGTGTCCACGTTCACCGATGGCGTCTTCCTCGCCGGCGCCTGCCAGGGGCCCAAGGACATCCCGGACACCGTGGCCCAGGCCGGCGCCGCCGCGGCTGAGGCCCTGGTGATGATCGACCGCGGCTTCATGGAACTCGAGCCGAGCACGGCCTTCGTCGATGCGGCGAAGTGCTCCGGCTGCCGCGCCTGCATCGGCCTCTGCCCGTTCGGGGCGCTGACCTTCGACGCCCAGGGGAACGTCGCGGTGGCCAACGAGGTGCTCTGCAAGGGGTGTGGCGTGTGCGTCGCCGCCTGCCCGTCGGGCGCGATGCAGCAGCACCTGTTCACGGACGAGCAGGTCCTCGCCGAGCTCGAGGGGGTGCTCAAGAGTGTCTGAGAATCACTTCCAGCCCAAGATCGTCGCCTTCTTCTGCACCTGGTGCACGTACACGGCGGCCGACCTGGCCGGCATCTCCCGGCTGGCGTACGCGCCGAACGTGCGAGTGATACGCCTGATGTGCTCGGGCAGGCTCGATCCGCAGTTCGTGCTCGCGGCATTCCGCTACGGCGCGGACGGGGTGCTGATCGGCGGCTGCCACCCGGGTGACTGCCACTACCAGGAGGGCAACTACAAGACCCGCCGCCGGGTCGAGCTGCTGCGAGCCGTGCTCCGCGACCTGGGCGTCGAGGACCAGCGGCTGCGCCTCGAGTGGATCTCGGCGTCCGAGGGCGAGAAGGTGCAGCGGGTCTGCAACGAGATGACCGGGGACCTGCGGAGGCTTGGGCCGCTGCGCCTAGAGCGCCCCCAGCGCCAGGCTATGGAGCCCGCCGGGGAGGCACGATGACGAAACCGAAGATTGCCTTCTACTGGTGCGCCTCGTGCGGCGGCTGCGAGGAGGCCGTCGTCGACCTCGGCGAGGACCTGCTGACCGTCGTCGAACTCGTGGAGGTCGCCTTCTGGCCGGTCGCGCTCGACTTCAAGCGCGAGGACGTCGAGGCGCTGGACGACGGCGAGCTGGCGGCGGCGTTCATCAATGGCGCCGTCCGCACATCGGAGCAGGAGGAGATGGCCGGGCTGCTGCGGCGCAAATCCGCCGCGGTGGTCGCATTCGGCATCTGCGCGATGCTTGGCGGCGTCCCCGGCCTCGCCAACCTGTACGAGAGCCGGGACATCCTCGACGTCGTCTACCACGAAGCACCGAGCGTCCAGAACGACGACGGGACGCTGCCCGCGGAGGAAAGCCGCGTTGCCGAGGGAGAGCTGACGTTGCCTGCGTTCGGCGCCTCTGTGCGCACGCTCGACCA
Organism: Streptosporangiaceae bacterium; assembly: GCA_052143655.1. Lineage (GTDB taxonomy): Bacteria > Actinomycetota > Actinomycetes > Streptosporangiales > Streptosporangiaceae > CAVSUR01. The sequence continues at coordinate 1,316 of JBKQSL010000435.1, forward strand.
GGTCATCGACGTCGACTACTACCTTCCTGGCTGCCCGCCGCCCGCGGGCCTGATTGCCTCGGCCGTGACGGCGCTTGTCGAGGGGAAACTGCCCGAGAAGGGAGCCGTGCTTGCGCCCGACGTGGCGCTCTGCTCCGAGTGCCCGCGTGCCGCGACGAAGCCGGACAAGCTCCTGGTGCAGGCGTTCCGGCGGCCGCACCAGGCGCTCATCGATCCCGAACTCTGCCTGCTCGCGCAAGGCCTGGTCTGCCTCGGCCCCGCTACCCGTGCGGGCTGCGCCGCTGCCTGCCCCCGCGGGAACATGCCGTGCACCGGTTGTATGGGGCCCACGAGCGGTGTCGTCGACTACGGGGCGAAGGCGCTGTCTGCCATCGCATCGCTCCTCGACGCGAACGGCGAGGACGAGATCGCCGCTCGCGTTGCCGAGATCGCCGACCCGGTCGGTACCTTCTACCGCTACAGCCTGCCGGCTTCGCTGCTGCACCGTCGCGTGCGGCCGAAGACGAGGGAGCAAGAGGAAGAGGTGGCGCCATGAGCCGCGAGATCCTCATCGACCCCATGACACGGCTCGAGGGACACGGGAGGATACACATCTTCCTCGATACCGACGGCGGTGTCGACCGGGCCTACCTTCAGATCCCGGAGCTGCGCGGCTTCGAGAAGTTCGCCCAGGGGCGGCGCGCCGAGGACATGCCGCAGATCACCTCGCGCATCTGCGGCGTCTGCCCTATGGCTCACCACATGGCCGCGACGAAAGCCCTCGACGACCTCTACCAGGTGGATCCGCCGCCCGCCGCCCGGAAGATCCGCGAGCTCCTCTACAGCGCCTTCATGGTCGAAGACCACGCGCTGCATTTCTTCTTCCTTGGCGGGCCCGATTTCATCGTCGGCCCGGATGCGCCGCGGCAGAAGCGGAACATCCTCGGCGTCGTCGACGCCGTGGGCCTCGAGGTAGGCAAGGAGGTGATCGGCGTCCGCAAGCAGCTCCGTGACCTGGTTGCCGCGGTGGCAGGCAAGGCAATCCATCCCGTCTTCGGGCTTCCCGGGGGCGTGTCGCGCTCTCTGAGCAGCGAGGTCCGGCAGGAGGCGGCTGCGGCGGCGGCCCGCGCCATCGAGTTCAGCCAGTTCGCCCTCGGCGCGTTCCGCCAGGCCGTGCTCGGCAACCCCGGCTACGTCGAGCTCATCACCTCCGAGGCATACACGCACCGCACCTACTACATGGGCCTCGTCGACACAGCGAACAAGGTCACCTTCTATGACGGCAGGCTCAGGATCGTCGGCCCGGAGGGGAAAGAACTGCTCACGTTCGAAGGGAGGGACTACCTCAGCCATGTCGCCGAGCACGTCGAGCCGTGGACGTACATGAAGTTCTGCTTCCTGAAGGACGTCGGCTGGAACGGGTTCGCCGACGGGGCCGGCAGCGGCGTCTACAGCGTCGCGCCGCTGGCCCGGCTGAACGTCGCTGACGGCATGGCGACCCCTCGCGCGCAGGAAGCCTACGAGGAGTTCGTTACGGCCCTGGGCCCCAAGCCCGTCCACTACACGCTCGCCAACCACTGGGCCAGGATCATCGAGCTCGTGTACGCGGCGGAGCGGATGGCCGAACTTGCCGACGACCCGGAGATCACCGACCCGCAGGTGCGCGAGCTGCCGACTGCCGCGCCAAGCGAGGGCATCGGTGTTGTGGAGGCCCCACGGGGAACCCTCTTCCACCACTACCGGACGGACGAGCGCGGGCTCATCACGGCCGCGAATCTGATCGTCGCCACGCAGAACAACGCTGCGAGGATCGCGCTGTCCGTAGACAAGGCGGCGCGCGCGCTGATCAGGAACGGCCAGGTCGACAACGGGCTGCTGAACCAGGTCGAGATGGCGTTCCGCGCCTACGACCCGTGCATGGGCTGCTCCACGCACAGCCTGCCCGGCCACATGCCGCTGATCGTCGAGGTCAGGGACGCAGGCGGCGTGCTCCTGCGTGAGATCCGGCGGGACTGACCGTGCGAACGCTCGTCCTCGGGCTGGGCAACGAGTACGCGGGAGACGACGCCATCGGCGTGCTCGCGGTGCGGGCGCTGCGCGGGCAGCTGGCCAAGGGTGCCGACGTCGTGGAGAGCGCCGCCTCGGGCCTGGCGCTGCTCGAGGTCTTCGCCGGGTATGACCGCGCGGTGGTCGCCGACTCGATCCGCACGGGACGCCGCCCGGCGGGCACGATCATCGAGGCCGGGCTCGCCGATCTGGGCCGGGCCACAGCACCAAGCCTGCACCAGGCCGGCATACCCGAGCTTGCCGCCGTCGCCAGGCGGCTCGGCATGGGCTTCCCTGACCGGACGCAAGTGCTCGCCGTCGAGGTCGCAGGGCCGCTGATGTTCGGCGCGCCGCTGAGCGAGCCTGTGGCTGCGGCGGTAGCGCCGCTCGGCCGGCGCGTCCTGGAGCAGGTCCAGCGCTGGGCGTCGGAGGACTCCGGGCACGGGCTGCCGGAACGCGCCGGGCACGGGCCGGAGGACACCCCGCCCTAGGGAAGGAGGAGCATCCTGCACGACTACCACGCGGTCAGCGCGCTTGTAGCGCGCCTGACCCGCGATCCCAGCCTCGCGGCGGGCATCGCCGAGGTCCGCGTGCGGGCGAGCCCGGTGTTCTCGCCGGAGGCGCTGCGGCAGGCCTACCAGATGCTGACGGAGGACACGCCGCTCAGCGGATCGCGCCTGCTCGTCGATGAGCTTGCCGACCGCCGCGAGTGCGCGCCATGCGGGGCGGCGTGGGCGGTGTCTCCCGACGACGTGGCCGGGCACCTGGTCGTCTGCCCGTCCTGCGGCGCCCTCTCGTCCCTCGATGCCGGAGCCGTTATCGAGCTGCTCGAGATCAGGCGCAGCGCGGGCGCGTGACCTGCTGCGCCGCCGGCGTGCTCGGAGGCACGTGGGCTGCCCGCGCCTGGCGTCAGGCCCGGGTGGGAGCTTTCCCGGCCGTCGGCGCAGGCTCGCCATGGGTGGCCTGGACCGGCGGGCGGAACGCCGCGAAAGGGTTGGTGACCACCAGGGTCCGGGCCCGGAACCGGTAAAGCGTGGCTGGCCTGCCGCCCAGTGAGGTCGGCCGGGCAGCCGCGGGCGTGGCCTCGATGACATCGCGGCGGGTCAGGATCCGCTGCAGGTTGGTTGCCGAGACCGGGCGGCCGAGTGAGGCAGCGTAAATGTCCCTCAGCTGGGCGATCGTGAAGGTCTCGGGCGCCAGGGCGAAGCCGATGTTGGTGTAGGACAGCTTGGCCCGCAGCCTCTCTCTCGCAGACCCGGCGATCGACCCGTGGTCGAACGCGGTCGGCGGAAGGTCCTGGACCGGGTGCCACGCCGTGTCCGCGGGGATGCGCGGCTCGGCCGCGGTAGCAACCAGCGCCAGGTAGGCAGTGGCAAGGACCCGTCCCCTGGGGTCCCGCCCGGGATCGCTGCGGGTTTCCAGCTGCTCAAGGTAGGCGATGCCGGTGAGATCGACCTTGGCGGCAAGGTGGCGCCCCAGGGACGTGCCGAGCCGCTCGTTCGCGCCCAGGGGCCCGCCGGGCAATGACCACCGTCCCTCGAACGGCGGCGCGCCGCGCCGCCAGAGCAGGACATCCAGGCTGTTGCCGCGGACCTGGAGCACCACTGCGAGGACCTCATGACGGAACCGCTCGGCCTGGCTGGTTCCTGCGGTTGCACGGGCCTGCGGCTGATGTTCGGGCACGTCGGCATGGTACTGTGCAGACCATGTTTTCGACTACGAGGCGAAAACATGGACGTGAGGACAGGAGCAGCTGATGACCAGCAGCGCGGCCGCCGACTGCCAGGCCGGCGGGGACTGGGCGGCGCAGATCCGGCGGCTGGCGGCCCAGCGCGATGCCGTGATCCTCGCGCACAACTACCAGGCGCCGGAGATCCAGGACGTTGCCGATCACGTCGGTGACTCGCTCGCCTTGTCCCGGCTGGCCGCAGAGAGCACGGCGAGCGTCATCGTGTTCGCCGGGGTGTACTTCATGGCAGAGACCGCCAAGATCCTCGCCCCCGGGCGGACGGTGCTGATCCCGGACCGGAGGGCTGGCTGCTCGCTGGCCGAGAGCATCACGGCGCGGCAGCTCCGGGCGTGGAAGGCCGAGCACCCCGGTGCCGCCGTGGTCGCATACGTCAACACCAGCGCCGAGGTCAAGGCCGAGTCTGATGTGTGCTGCACCTCAGCCAACGCGGTGCAGATCGTGGCGTCACTTCCGGCGGGCCAGGAGATCCTGTTCCTGCCCGACCAGTTCCTCGGAGCCCACGTGCGCCGTGCCACCGGCCGCGAGAACGTGCATGTCTGGCTCGGCGAGTGCCATGTGCACGCTGGCATCAGCCCGGCCGACCTGCGCCGCAAAGCGGAAGCCGAGGCCGAGGCCGAGCTTTTCATCCATCCCGAGTGCGGGTGCTCGACCGCCGCGCTGTGGCAGGCGGGCATCGGTGACCTGCCGGGTGACCGTACCAGGGTGCTGTCCACCGGGGGCATGCTGGAGGCCGCCCGCACCACCACGGCGCCTGCCGTGCTGGTAGCCACGGAGACCGGCATGCTGCATCAGCTGCGCCGGGCCAACCCCGCGGTGCGCTGGGAGCCGGTCAACCCGGGCGCCGTGTGCCGGTACATGAAGATGACGACTCCGGCGGCCCTGCTCCGATGCCTGCGCGACGGGGTCGAGGAGGTGCAGGTCGCTCCCGACGTGGCCAGCCGGGCCCGCCGGGCCGTGGAGGCGATGATCGCCGTCGGGTCACCATCGGCGGCAGGGGAATGAGCGCGCCGCGGCTCCGTTACCTGCCCCGGTCGCAGCCGCGGTGGGAACGGGATGCCGACGTGGTGGTGGTGGGCTCGGGGGCGGCGGGGATGAGCGCCGCGCTGACGGCCGCGGGGCACGGCCGGCGGGTGCTGCTGGTCACCAAGGAGGATCTCGGCGGCGGAGCGACGCCCCAGGCCCTGGGAGGCCTGGCTGCGGCGATCGGCCCCGGGGACGGCGCGTTTCTGCATCAGCGGGACACGCTCGTTGCAGGCGCCGGCTTGTGTGACCCGGCCGCCGTGGCGACACTGGTGGCCGAGGCCCCCGGCGAGATCGCCCGGCTGACCGGGCTGGGTGCCCGGCTGGAGCGCGCCGCGCTCCACCTGGAGGGAGGGCACAGCCGCAGCCGGATCGTGCACGCCGGAGGTGATACGGCCGGCGCGGAGGTGCACCGGACACTGCGGGCCGCCCTGCTCGCCAGCTCCGTGGAGATCATCACCCTCGGCGTCGCCCTGGATGCGCTGACCGACGAGCGGGGCTCGGCCGGCGGCCTTCTGGTAGGAATAGCCGGCGGTGACGGCCGGGCACTTCGCCCGGGAGTGGTGCGGGCACCGGCTGTTGTTCTCGCCACGGGCGGCTTCGGCCAGGCGTTCGCGACGACCACCAACCCTGCCGGGCTGACCGGCGACGGGCTGGCGCTGGCGGCTCGCGCCGGAGCCGAGCTGAGAGATGTCGAGTTCGTGCAGTTCCACCCGACGGTGCTGTGGCAGGAGGCCGCTCGCGGGCAGTGCCCGCTGATCACCGAGGCCCTGCGCGGGGCCGGGGCACTGCTGGTGGACGTGGCCGGCCGCCCCGTGATGGCCGGCCGCCATCCGCTCGGCGACCTGGCTCCGCGGGACATCGTGTCGGCGGCCATGCAGCAGCAGATGGGGCGCGGCGACGGGCCCGCCGATCACCTGTGGGTTGATGCCACCGCGCTCGGCCGCGCGGCGCTGGAGAAGGAATTCCCCGCGATGACCGCGATGTGCCGGGCGCGGGGGATCGACCCGGTCACCGAGCCCATCCCGGTCGCGCCCGGCGCTCACTACGCCTGCGGCGGCATCCGGGCCGACATGGACGGTCGGACCTCGGTTGCGGGCCTGTATGCCGTCGGGGAAGCCGCCTCGACCGGGGTGCATGGCGCTAACCGGCTTGCATCCAATTCCCTGACCGAGTCCCTGATCACCGGACGGCGCATCGGTGACCTGCTCGGGCGGAGCCTGCCACGGCCGGCAGCCAGCCCGCGGCTGCAGCCCGCGGGCCCGGGGGTGAGCCCCGATGGCCGGCCGGCGCTGGCCTCGGCCATGTCGCGGCACGCCGGGGTGGTGCGCGACCGCGAGGGCCTGGAGCGCCTGCTGGAGATGGTGGAGCAGGCCCCGCCGGCAGGCGGCAGCCTGGACCTCGCCACGGTCGAGGCGGCCAGCCTGCATACGGTCTCAGCCCTGGTTGCCGTGGCCGCGCTGGCCCGCGCGGAAAGCCGAGGGTGCCATCGCTGGCGGGACGTGCCGGCCACCTCAGACCGGCGGTCCCGCCACACAGTGCTGCGCGTGCACGAAGGGCGGCTGCGGGTGGCCGGCCCGATCCGGTCAGGCATCGGGACCGGCGCATGACACTGCACCCATCGGTCACCGGGCGGTTGCTCGCCGCGGGGGTCGAGCCGGAGGACACCGAGCGGGCCGTTCGCAGCGCACTCGACGAGGACTTGCGTTACGGGCCGGACCTCACCACCGCGGCGACGGCTGCGCCCGGCGCACGGGCCGTGGCCGGCGTCGTGGCACGCCAGCCGGGCGTGCTGGCCGGCCTGCCGGTCGCGCTCGCCGTCCTGGATGCCGCCGGTGTGTCACCAGGGGCGGCCGAGCCGCTGTGCGCCGACGGCGACCGCCTCCGGGCCGGTGCTGAGGTCCTGCGGATCCGGGCCCCGCTGGGGGAAATGCTCGTGGCCGAGCGGACACTGCTCAACTTCGTCACGCGCCTGTCGGGGATCGCCACGGCGACCAGAGCGTGGGCCGACGCGGTGGCAGGCACCGGCTGCACGGTGCGCGATACCCGCAAGACCACCCCGGGGCTGCGCCAGCTCGAGAAGTACGCCGTGCGCTGCGGCGGCGGAGTGAACCATCGCATGGGACTCGGTGACGCCGCGCTGATCAAGGACAATCACGTGGTGGCCGCAGGCGGGATCGCGGCGGCGATCCTGGCCGTCCGCGCCATGGCTCCCAGCCTGCCGCTTGAGGTCGAGTGCGACAGCCTGGCGCAGGTCCGCGATGCCCTGGCCGCGGGCGCCGGGCTCATCCTGCTCGACAACATGGGGCTCGCTGACCTGCGCGCCGCGGTCGCCCTGGCTGGCCGCTACCCAGCGGTCCGCCTGGAGGCCAGCGGGGGCCTGCGGCTGGAGACAGCCAGAGCGGTGGCGGAAACCGGCGTCGACTTCATTGCCGTCGGCGCCCTCACGCACTCAAGCCCCGCGCTCGACCTGGGACTCGACGTGCTTACCTGCTGAGTGACCTCGGCCGACCGGGTCGCGGGCGGCCAGGCGGTGGCCACTCAGCGCACAGGACCCGCCGGCGGACTGGCCGGGGCCACCCAGGCTCGCAAGGTCATCGCCTTCTGCGACCGCTGGAAGCAAGTCAGCGGCACCGACCCGAAGATGGCTGGTCATGGACCAGAAGAATCCGCGATAGGAGCACTGCACGACCCGGCGGCCCCTTCCGGCTCCGGCGCAGTCTCAGACGTTGTCCCTTCCCCGCTGTCTCTATTTCGTCGTCTTCCTGGCTGGTTTAGCTGCGGGCGCGGCGGCTTTCCTGGTGGTCTTCGCCGCTGCCTTCTTCGCCGGCGCCTTCCTCACGGCCGGCGGGACCGCCTCGGCCAGCGCGGTCA
>JBKQSL010000436.1:0-2693 GCA_052143655.1 Streptosporangiaceae bacterium
CGCGGTGATCATCAGGACCGTCACCGCGCGGACGTGACCGCCCTGTGCGCCTTTCAGGCGGCGGTGGCCGGCGGCCCGTGACTGCTCAGGACGCGCTCGCCGTCCGGGCTGAGACCGAGCTGTCCCGCGCCTCGGGCTGGGCCAGTCGACCGTGCACCGGCTGCGCACCCCCGGCCAGCGCACCCCCGGACGGCGCCGCCCCGGGCAGCGAGCACAATGTCAGCGAGCACAATGTCAGCCAGCACAATGTCAGCCAGCCCGGTGTCAGCCAGCACCGCGCCAGCCAGCACCGCCAGGAGGGGTGAGATGCCGCTGACCGACGTCCCCGGCAAGGCCAGGGCCCTGTACGACGCCCGCCGTGACCGGCGGCCGATCGAGCCGTTCACCGACGCCGACCCCGACCTGGACATGGCCGACGGGTACCAGATCCAGCGGGAACTCACCGGCCTGCTGCTCGCCGACGGCGACCGGGTGATCGGCTACAAGGTCGGGCTGACCTCCCGGCCCATGCAGCAGATGATCGGCGTGGACCAGCCCGACTACGGCCCGGTGCTGGGCTCCACCATCTACGCCGACGGTGCCGCGGTATCGCTGGCCGGCTTCATCCAGCCGCGGCTCGAAGCCGAGATCGCGTTCGTGCTCGGCGCCGACCTGAGCGGGCCCGGCGTGACCGTGCTGCAGGCCAGGGCGGCCATCGCCGGGCTGGTCGCGGCGGTGGAGATCGTCGACTCGCGGTTCGCCGACTGGCAGATCAGGCTCGCCGACACCGTCGCCGACCTGGCCTCCAACGGTGCGGTGGCGCTGTCGGGCCGGGTGGTGCCGATCGACGGCATCGACGTGCGCTACCTCGGCATGGCACTGACCCGGCAGGGTCAGCTGATCGACAGCGGGGCGGGCGCCGCCGCGCTCGGCGACCCGGTGGCGGTGCTGGCCTGGCTGGCCAGCACGCTCGCCGCGGACGGCGTCGGGCTGCGGGCCGGCCAGCTGATCATGACCGGAGCGCTGCACGCGGCGGTGCCGATGCGCGCGGGCGACGTGTTCCGGGCCGAATTCGACCGGCTGGGGCCGGTCACCGTGCGCGTCACCGAATGAGCCGCATGCGCGTGAGCACCGGCCGCCGAGCGCCCGCCCGCATCCGCCGCAGCCCGCAGCCGGCCCTCCGCCCCAGCCCGCAGCCGGCCCTCCGCCCCAGCCTGCGGCCGGCCCTCCGCCCCAGCCTGCGGCCGGCGCAGCACCGAGTGAGGAAGCCATGACCCCCGCCGCCGAAATCGCTGAGATCGCCGCCCGGCTGACCAAGGCCCGGGCTGGCCGGGCCGCCATCGAGTCGTTCTCCGCGCAGATGCCCGACTTCAGCCTGACGGAGGCGTACGCGGTGCAGCAGTTGCTGCGCGTCGAGGCCGGACCGCTGGCCGGCTGGAAGCTCGGCGTCACCTCGCGCGCCAAGCAGGCCCAGGTCGGCGTGCACGAGCCGGTCCGCGGATTCCTGCCGGCCGCGCTGGCGCTGGACCTGGGCGAGCCGCTGCGCACGGCCGAGCACATCCAGCCCAGGGCCGAGCCGGAGATCGTCTTCATCATGGCCGCCGACCTGGCCGGGCCCGCGGTGACCGCGGCTCAGGTACTGGCCGCGACCGGGGCGGTCGCGGCCGGCATCGAGGTACTCGACTCCCGCTACCGGGACTACAAGTTCACGATGCCGGACGTGGTAGCCGACAACACCTCGGCCGGGCGCTACCTGGTCGGGCCGCCGGTCCCGGCGGCCGGGCTGGACCTGCGGCTGGCCGGGGTGGTGCTGGAGCACCGCGGCGAGGTGGTGGCCACGGCTGCGGGCGCCGCCGCGCTCGGCCATCCGGCCGCCGCGGTGGCCTGGCTGGTCCGCTCGCTCGCGGCCGAGGACCTGGGGCTGCGGGTCGGCGACGTCGTGCTGTCCGGCGGGCTGACCGCTGCGGTGCCGGTGCGGCCCGGGGATGTGGTCACGGTGACGGTGGACCGGCTCGGAAGCATCGAGCTCACCTGCCAGTGACCGGGAGCGAGCCGGTGAGCCCCGAGCCGGAGGCCACGCTCGTCCCGGCCGGCCAGCCCGGCGGCCGGTCGCAGTGGGCCGTCGAGCACGCCGGCCACGGTACGCGGTCTTCGCCGTCGATGGCCAGGTGCACGTCACCGACGACGGGTGCCCGCACAACGGCGGCCCGCTGTCGGAAGGGCTGGTCCGCGGCACGGTGGTGACCTGTCCCTGGCACTGGTCCAGCTTCGACCTGCCGACTGGCCGCTGCCGGTCCGCTGGCGGCTACGCGCTTCGCCGGTACCAGGTGGTCAGCCAGCAGGGCGAGCTGTTCGCCGTGGTGCCCGCCCGGCCGCAGCGCATGAGCTGGTCGCAGCTCCTGCGCGAGCACGCCCGCGGCGGCTAGTCCCGGGCCTGCGGGGTGCCACCGGTCTGGCGCTGCGAAGTGCCCGCGGGCTGGCACAGTGCCCGGGTGCCCGCGGGCTGGCACAGTATCCGGTCGGCCAGCCAGGCGCCGACGGCGGTCAGCCACCAGCAGTCCAGGTAGTGGCAGGCCATCGCGCCGAGATAACTCGGGCCGCCCCAGGCGTCGACGGTGAAGTTCGGGTCCAGCCCGCCGATGACCTGATCCCCGGCGCGCCATGCGCAGTAGCTGATAAGCGCGGCGGGTAGCAGGGCGAGGAGCGCGCGGCCG
>JBKQSL010000437.1:0-2534 GCA_052143655.1 Streptosporangiaceae bacterium
ATCGGCCTGATGATGGATTGCGACACCACCGGGGTCGAACCGGACCTGGCGCTGGTCAAGTTCAAGAAGCTCGTCGGCGGCGGGTCGATGCAGATCGTCAACCAGACCGTGCCCCGCGCGCTGAAGAACCTCGGCTACCAGCCGGAGCAGGCCGAGGCGATCGTCGAGTACATTTCCGAGCACGGTCACGTGATCGACGCCCCCGGCCTGCGGCCCGAGCACTACGAGGTGTTCGACTGCGCGATGGGGGAGCGGGCGATCAGCCCGATGGGCCATGTCCGGATGATGGCCGCGGTCCAGTCGTTCCTGTCGGGCGCCATATCCAAGTGCGTTACCGCGGACACGCTGGTGGCCTCGGCTGACGGTCTGGTGCGGATCGGCAGCATGCACCAGGGCGAGGCCGAGGACACCTTCCGCGAGGAGCGGCTGGTGATCTCCTCGCTGGATGGCCACCGGAAGACCGACGCCTTCTACTACGGCGGTGTCCGGCCTGTGCGGCGGGCCCGGCTCCGCTCGGGGCAGCAGATCACCGGCACGCTGCCGCACCGGCTGCTCACGGCCGGTCCCGGCGGCCTGCGCTGGAAGACCATGGCGGAGATCGAGACTGGCGACAGTGTCGCGATCCAGTACGGGGCTGAGCTGTGGTCGGCCACGCCCGCGAGCCTGCGCGGCATCCAGGTCTCCGCGCCGCACGGCAATCAGAAGCCGGTCATCCTCCCCGCCGAGATGACGACCGAGCTGGCCTTCCTCCTTGGGGCCTACGCGGCGGAGGGGAACACCACCCGGTCTAACTGGACCATCACCATTACCAATTCGGTCCCCGAAGTGCTAGACCGGGTCCGCCGGGCATGGCTGTCGGAATTCGGGTTGTCCGCGCGCCTGGTGACCGACCCGGGCAAGTGCCCGGCAGTCGCGCTGTCGTCCAAGACGGTGGCGGAGTTCCTCAGCGCGCTCGGCTGCGGTGACCGGGCTGCGGACAAGCGCATCCCCGATGCTGTGCTGCGCTCGCCCCGCGAGATGGTGCTGGCATTCCTGCAGGGCCTGGCGCTCGACGCCTACGTCACCACCGGCACGGCTCCGAAGTGGGCGATCTGCCTGGACAGCCCGCGTCTGCTCGACGACCTCCAGGCCGTCCTGACCAATCTCGACGTCATGTCCGGCCGGGTCGCCAAGTACAACAAGGAGTACGCCAAGTACTACGACGAGGTGTACGCGGCCGGGACCCAGGGGCAGCTGATGGCCAGCCTGGTCCCGTTCCTCGAGCCCGACAAGGCCGCCCGGGCGGCCCGGTACCTGCAGATGACGTTCGCGTCCGGTACGTCCAGCGTTGTTCCGGGAATCAGCGGCCGTGAGCTCTATGAGCTGATTCCTGCGGGCAAGCGGGACGGCCAGGGCCAGAGCTGGCGGGCGCAGTTCAGGTTCCTGCTCGACTCGCGCACGCGGCACGTCACGCGCACGACGCTGGAGCGCGTATCGACACTGCGCGGCGTCGAACTGCCCACATGGCTCCGGCAGGTCCTCGACGGCAACCTGTACTTCTCCCCGGTCGAGTCGGTTGCGGACGCGGGAAAGGCCGAGGTGTTCGATCTCTCGGTGCCGGAGACCCACGCGTTCGTGGCCAACGGGATCGTCAACCACAACACCGTGAACCTGCCCGAGTCAGCCACGGTCGAGGACATCGAGAAGATCTACTTCGAGGGCTGGAAGCTCGGGCTCAAGGCGCTGGCGATCTACCGGGACAACTGCAAGGTTGGCCAGCCCCTGTCGGCGTCCAAGTCCAAGCCCAGCGAGGCGGATGCCGCGCAGGCGCAGGCCCCGCACGAGGTCCGGCCGGTCCGGCGCCGGCTGCCCAAGCAGCGGTCGGCCATGGTCACCCGCTTCTCGGTGGCGGGCGCGGAGGGCTACATGACGTCCTCCAGCTACCCTGACGACGGCGTCGGCGAGGTGTTCCTCAAGCTCGGCAAGCAGGGCTCCACCCTGGCCGGCGTCATGGACGCTTTCTCGATCGCGATCTCGGTGGGGCTGCAGTACGGCATCCCGCTGGAGTCCTACGTCGGCAAGTTCACCAACATGCGGTTCGAGCCGGCCGGCATCACCGACGACCCGGACATCCGGATGGCGAGCTCGGTGATGGACTACATCTTCCGCCGCCTCGCGCTCGACCACCTGCCCTACGAGCAGCGCGCCGAACTCGGCGTGCTGTCGGCGGCTGAACGGTCCGCGCAGCTCGACAGCGGCGACGCGACAGGCACGGCGGACGAGATCGACACCGAGGAACTAGCCCAGTCCGTGCCGGTGGAGAAGCCGCACCCGGCGGCCGCCGACACCGCGCCGGTCCCGCACGCGGACGTGCCCGGTCAGCCCTCCGGCCACCCGGACATGACCGAGTCACACCAGCGTCGCAGTGCTGACGCGCCACTGTGCCTGACCTGCGGCACGAAGATGCGGCCCGCCGGAAGCTGCTACGTCTGCGAGGGCTGCGGCTCCACCAGCGGCTGCAGCTAGAAGTGAGCGGTATTGCATCAGATGCAACA
>JBKQSL010000438.1:0-10356 GCA_052143655.1 Streptosporangiaceae bacterium
CCCAATCTCCGGGCCATTGGTAACGAGATCGTTTATTGCTGCCTGAATCCCGGCCTGAATACGCTCATCATTCATGCTGTACCTGCCTCAGTCATGGCCCAAGTTGAACAGGTCCAGCTTGACCTGCACATAATTTGCAGGGGTGAGGGAGTGTGTGCCAGTTTCACAAAAAGTAACGGCCAAGTCATGGCGACTTGCGGAAGCCCCACCGGGTCTGGCTGTACGGGGTGCCCTTACCGAATCCGAAGGCCGTCAAGGGTGCGACCCGGAACACGAAGGCTTCGTTCCGCCGTATGGTGTCACCGAGACCAGACCAGGTGCCCTCAGGCGCCGTGAAATGCGCGCCGTACTTCGATTCGAATGTGTCGGCGACGCTTCGGAGTTCGGCGGGGTCGCTCACCTTTGCTGCCTGACCTTCGACGACGAGGTCAAGCCCGTCGAGTCTGTTGCAGCCGGTCGTGAGGATGCAATGCGGGTTGCGCGCGAGGTTCCTGGCTTTGCGTTCGTCTGGGCCGGTGCAGAAGTACAGGGCGCCGTCCAGCCAGATTCCCAGCAGTGGGGTGACATGCGGACGGCCGTCCGGACGCACCGTTGACAGCCAGTACACCTCGGCATCCCGCAGCTTCCCGCGCCCTTTCCCCCACTCTGTCGCGATCGCGTCGTCGCTGCTGAAGACGCTCAGTTCGGTCACTGGCTCGGGCTCAGCCATTCGTGTCTCCATCCCCACTACTCACTCAGGTTGGACGGCGGCCAAGACCCGTCATCGCGTCATGCCGCACTCAGTGCGGGTTCGGGTGTTGGTTCCTGTCGGCAAGCCGAGGCCGCGGCCCGTTCGGCTCGCCGGAGCAGGAGCCCGGCGGCGAGCGCGGCGGCAATGCTGAATCCGGCGGCCACCAGCGCGCCGCGCTGGAAGCCTGCGGTCTGGGCGAGAGCGCGGACGGCGGTCTGGCTGCCGGCGGCCTGCGTGACCTCTGCCGAGCGAGCGAGCGAGCGCGGCGGTCGCGATGATCGCGAGCCCGAGAGCGGCGCCAACTTCTTGCGCGGTGGAGACCATGCCCCCGGCGAGTCCGGAGACCTTGTCTTTGACCCCGGTGAAGGCCGCGACCTGGACGGCCACCCCGGACAGGCCAATGCCGATTCCGGACGCGAGAAACGCGGGGAACAGGTCGCTCCAGTAGGCGGCGTGCACGGACGCCCGGGACAGGTACAGCAGCCCGGCGGCGGCGATGCCCTGCCCGATGACCAGCGTCCGTGCGGCGCCGAGTCGTCCGACCACTCGCGCGGCGATGGCGCTGGCGACAATTATCGAGCTGACGGCCGTGATGATCCCGGCGGCGCCGGTGCGCAGCGGGGAGTAGCCCAGCACCTGCTGGAGGAACAGCGTGCTCTGGAAGCCGATGCCGAAGAAGGAGCCCGTCACCAGGCCGGCGACGATGTTGGCGGTCGTGAGGGTCTTAAGACGGAACATCGACAGCGGAATAAGCGGTGGGGTGACCCGCTGCTCGACGATGACGAACAGTCCGAGCATCGCCGCGCCGCCGGCGAGGACGCTGAGGGTGATGGGCGAGGTCCAGCCGTAGCCGGCGCTCTTGTTGATGGCGTAGACGATCCCCAGCATTCCGGTGGTGACCGTGACCGCGCCGAGCACATCGGCTGATCCGCGGTGGACCCGTTCGCTCTTGGGGACGCACGTGAGCACGAATCCGGCCAGCGCGATGCCAATCGGCACGTTGATCAGGAAGATCCACCGCCAGCCGGGGCCGCCAACAATTACCCCGCTCACGACCAGGCCCAGGCAGGCGGCGCTGCCGGCGATACCCCCGAAGATCCCGAGTGCCTTGTTGCGCGCCGGGCCCTCGGCGAACGTGCCGGTAAGGATGGACAGGGCGGCCGGCGCAGCCATCGCCGCGCCGAGTCCCTGCACCGCGCGGGCCACCAGGAGCGGGATGAGCGATCCGGCGAGACCGGCGGCCAGCGAACCAGCGGTGAACATCGTGAGCCCGGCGACGAGCACGCTGCGCCGTCCGAGAAGGTCAGCGGCGCGACCGCCCAGCAGCAAGAAGCCGCCGAAGGTCAATCCGTAGATGATCACAACCCACTGCAGATCCGATGGACTGAGACGGAGATCTTTCTGCATCGTTGGGAGGGCTACGTTCACAACCACGAGATCGAGGATCAGCATGAACTGCGCTGCGCACACCAAGGCCAGGATCACGCCCGGACGTGTGCGGCCACCAGCCGCTCTCAGCTGACCCTCTTGGTACTTCATCCCACCAGCGTGGCACCGGCGAGCGGCTTCGGTCTTGAACCGATCGGACATTCAGGCGAGCTGCGGAGCAGTTGCGCGGGTGTCGTCCCCATGATGGACCGAACCTCGCGGGTCAGGTGGGGCTGGTCGGCATAGCCGGCGTCGATCGCCAGGCCGGCCAACCGTGGCGGTCTCGACTCATCACGAGCCAGCTGCAGGAAGCGCTGGATGCGAGTGATCCGCAGCAGAAACTCAGGCCCGTACCCGAACGCCGCAGTGCACCGGCGGTGGAGCTGACGTTCGGACAGATGAGTAGCACGGGCGAGTTCCCGCGCTGATGCCGTCCGTGCCGTGCGCAATCTGTCGGTCACCTGCAACGCCACGACATCGAGACCCCACGCACCCGCCGCCATCTGGCGCACCGCGCTCTCGAGCTCGATAGCCCGGCCGTCGTCATCGTCTCGGCAGCTAACGCGTTCGGCGAGCTCGCGGGCGGCCCGGCCCCCCACAACTGGTCGAGGCAGACCCGCTCGTCGCGCAACTCCGACGCCGCCACCCCCAGAAGCGACGGCGCCACGCCGGAACGGAAGCAAACACCGACCGCATCTGTGCCAGGCGCCGCAGCAGAAGTCCATGATCGTGTCTCAGGTCCTGACACCCACACCGATCCATTTACCCAGTACATATCGACGCACTCGTCCGGCAGCAGCGTCCGCGCCTCACCGACGTCGCCACGCCACGTGCAGACCAGCTGCTCTTCGAGATCAGCGGGCGGCTGCCGTTCGAGAAGCCATTCATCCACGAGCAGCCCCGATGCCCTCGCCCACGAACCCGACCGAGGCGAGTTCGTGCGCGTGCAGTACGAAACTGCTGTGAGCGTCATCGGCAGCTCCTGGTCGGCGAACGCCAGCGCTAATGCGCTACCAGGGTCCGGAGCAACGCTCCCGGAGGGTGCCACCGTCGAGGACACCGAACCAACACGGCATGGGAAACCGGCCCGTGTCAAGATCAATGCTACTCCAGACGCCGCCGCAGAGAACGGAAGCCGTGGCGGCGAAGACGCTCAACTTCGGGTGTTGTGTCCATGGTGCCAGGAGCAGCTGCGCTGTGGTTTGAAGTCGCCGCACCTGTCGGGGGGTGAGGTTTGCCCGGTGCCCGGTCCTGGCCGTCCCACGTCGAGAACCTCACTGGCCTGATCGGCGGCATAAGCCCTCCGCGGCGATATGGCGCTGCGGCTTCGTATTCCGGATGCGCAATTCGCGGTGGCGCGCGATCACGGTCCGGCGTGCGCCACCGGCGCGATTGGTGGCCGGCCCCGCCCGCGCCACCTCGCCGGCATCGACGTTGACCTGGTTCCCGGCAAGGCCCCTGCGCCTATCCGGCGCCAGGTGAAGGCCCGCGCCGCCACGCTGACCGAGACGCTTCGCTCAGCGTGGGCGCCCTGACCGCCATCGAGGCCCGCCATCGGCGACCAGGCCGCCGCTCTCCCAGGCTGTCCCCGCGATAGCCCCACTGCCGGCCCCGGCGGCTGCTAGCGTCACAACCCCGCCAGCCCCGCACCGCAAATGAGGTGACCACCGCATGGACCCATTGAGGCAGGGTGCATCCCTGCCCGGAATCCAGGACTACGTCGCCAAGATGGAAGCCGAGCGCGGGCTGGACAAGCAGGACCTGCCCTCCCAATGCCTCAAACTCGGTGAAGAGGTCGGCGAACTCTACCGGGCCATCCGCAAACTCCAGGGACAGCCCCAGGATCCGGATGGCCGCACAGCCGACGTCGGCGATGAAGCCGTCGATGCGCTGATCCTGCTTATGTCGATCGTCAACCGATGCGGAATCAACCTTGAGGACGCCTTCCGCGCCAAGGAAGCCCGCAACGAATCCCGCGTCTGGGTTTAGGTAGACCTCGGCTGATGGACGCGCCAGGCATGGCATGCACACATGCCTAGCGCTACGGCTGGCTGGGCTCCGCCGTGGAGTTGGTGCCTCATCCGCCCTCGCCGAGCCAGAACGGGATCATTGGCGCCATCCCAGCGTGGCCGCGGTCCTCGTCCAGTGCGATTTGACCACCCGAAATGGCGGGATCAAGCGGTTAGGTGCACCGCTGGTTCTGGCCTGATCCTGTCCGTCATGCGTCCGCAACCACTGCTATGCAGGGGCGCACGGCGACACACTATGACCCACAGTGGGACACCACAAAGACGGCCCAGGAGGCCGGGAACACCCAGCTTACGGGGCATTTCCGCTGGTCACGGCCGGTGCTGGGTCCGGACCCCGGCAGCCTAGGCCAGCGGTTCACCGAGCCGCTGGCCGGGCGCCTGCCGCCCGGACCCGGCGGCAGCGCGGGCCTGTGGCTGGCCAACCGGCTCTGCGAGCTCGTGCAGATCAGCGCCACGCCGGAGGGCACTGCCGTCCGGCTGCATCACCGGCTGTAGCCGACGGTGCGGCGGGTCCGGACGGCCGGGCGCCCCGCCATCGGCCGGGAAGCACCCCCGGCCTCCCCGGCCGCGGCGGCCAGCTCCAGCCGGTCCAGCGTCTCGATCACCACGCCGCTGAGCCAGCCGAGCAGGCTTGCGTAGTCCATTTGCAGCTCGGCTGCCGTGCGCGCATCTTCGCACCCGGCGGGCAGCAGCCCGTCCAGCTCGGCGGCCAGCGCCGGGGACACCGAGCGGCCCAGTTCCGCCTGAGCGGCCGTCAGCTGCCGGGCCAGCCGCGCCACGGCGGCCGTCGGCAGTTCCTCGCTCGGCTGGGCGGCTCGCAGCTCATCGCTGGTGGCGTTCACCAGCGACCAGACCCGCAGTACCCGGCCGGGCGCCTGCACCCGGCAGCTGCCCGGTGCCCGGGCGGGACCGGCCAGCACCACCAGCAGCCGCGGCATGGCGGGGCGCGGCCGGGCCGGGCGTCGCGCCGGCGCTCCGGGCGCTGTTGCCGTACTGCCGCCGCACATCCGGGCCTCCCGCTCTCCGGGCCTCTCCCTGCTGTCAGCCTCGCGCCGCGCGGCAGGCCCGCGCAGGGGCGGAAGTCCCCGGTTGCGGGAAAAGGCCCTACGGCACTACCGGTCCGCCGCCGCAGCACCGATGGTGCTGGCGGGTGGCAGGCTCCGGGCTGACCGCAGCGGCCAGCCGCGGGCCGTCAACGGGCCGGCGGTCCCGCCCGGCCCGGCCGTTGGTCCTGCTATGGGGTGACCTGGGGGCCGGGACTGGCGGCCCAACGGCCGTGCCGCGCCGCACGCCGCCGCGGCAGGCTGAAGGTAGCAGGAAACGGTTACGGCCACAGCAGCCCTGCCTGCCGCGCCGCCGTAGTGCCCCTCGCTGGCTTGCCGGCGGGGGGCACGTCAATGCCCGGCGCCATCCGGCCACCGTAACGGCATACGGTCACTGCGTGAGCGCCCTGCACCCGTCGTCCCGCCTGGCCCGGCGGATTGCCGGCTCCCGGCCGGCCGCCTGCGAGTGCCGGGGCACCGGTGACCACCCGGACGACACCGCAGCTGATGCGGGAGCCTGAGCCAGCGGTCCGGCTCGAAGTGCCGCAGGTTGGCATCCAGCCGGTCCAGCACGTCGGCCGGGTCAGCGCTGTCCAGCGGGTAGGCCCGCAGCCCGCCGCGGATCCGGCCCATGATGACGGCGGCACCGAGACCAGCCCCGGCGACGTCGCCGATAGCGTGAACAGGCCGTACCAGTCACCGCCGACGTTGCCGCTGCCGGCCACGTAACGGGCTGCGGCGCGCCGATCAGCGAGCGCACGCCGCGGCGCAGCAGGATCCGGTTACGAACGTTCGAGGAGTCCACCTGGTTGAGGATCACCGGCCGGCCCAGCGCGGCGACGCGGCCGGCGACAAGAGCTGGCCGGGCGCAGCCGTTACTGCCCGTCATCAGCACCACCGCCTTCAGGTCCCTGGCGATGGGCCTGCTTCCGGGCGGCCCCCTGTCTGGCCCGCAGTTCAACCTGAAATCCGGATGTCCGCAATGATGGATATGTGACCGGTTCCGCACGGGACATCACGGGGCGCAGCGGGACTGACCAGTCAGCACCCAGACCGATGCCGCGGCGCCGCGAGGCAGGAACGTGACGTCCTCGGAGATGTCCAGGAGGGCGCCGGCGCCCGCCAGCCCGGCCAGCGAATGGCAGCCGCCGCTGACCGGGTGCACGGCTGGCGGCTCCCCCGGCTCCAGACTCGCGGCGTGAAACTGGCGCTTGCCCGGTGGCGACCGCAGCGGCTCGGCCAGCCGGCCGGTCAGCACCGGGCGGCGGGCCTGCGGTAGTCCCATCGCGGCCCGCAGCGCGGGCCGGACCAGTACCTCGAACGAGACCAGCGCGCTGACCGGGTTGCCCGGCAGGCATACCGCCGGCACCCCGCGGATGCGGCCTGCGCCCTGCGGCCTGCCCGGCTGCATGGCGATTGGGGCGAATTCCACGCCCTGGCCGGCTAGTGCTTCCCGGACCACCTCGAACGCCCCGGCGCTCACCCCCGCTGAGGTGAGAATCAGGTCCGGTCGCGGCAGCCGGGCAGCCAGCGCAGCGCGGAACCCGGCGACGTCGTCGGTGACCGGCGCCAGGCAGTCGGCCTGCGCGCCGGCCGCCTCGACGGCCGCCGCCAGCATGACCGTGTTCGCGTCGTGGACCTGGCCGCCTGCCAGCGGGGCGCCGGGCGGGACCAGTTCCGAGCCGGTCGAGACGACCAGGACCCGCAGCGGCGGCATGATCTCGGCGGCGGTCTCGCCGAGCGCGGCCAGCAGGCCCAGCTGAGCCGGGCCGAGCACGGTTCCCGCGGCCAGGATCTTCTGCCCGGCCCGCACGTCGCTGCCGGCCGTCCGGACATGCCGGCCCGGCCGGCCCGGGTCGAAGATCGCAACAGTCACGGTCCCGCCGTCGGTGGCCTCGACCGGCACCACGGTGTCCGCTCCGGCCGGCAGCGGCGCGCCGGTCATGATCTGGTGCGCGGTGCCGGGCGCCAGCGGGGGGACTCGCGGCCGGCCGGCCGGGATGTCCGCCGCGACCGGCAGCACCACCGGGGCGTCGGTGCGCGCGGCCGCCACGTCCGCCGCGCGCACCGCGTACCCGTCCATGGCGGAGTTATCGAACCCGGGCAGCGGCCGAGCGGGGGCATAGTCACGGGCCAGCACCCGGCCCGCGGCCCCCGCCAGCGGCACCCGGGCCGGCCCGGGCGGCTCGATGAGGCCGGCTACCAGCGCCTGATGCTCCGCGACCGATCGCACTGACACGCTCCGATATTGGGTGATAACCCGATGGTGCCCGGCTTCCCGCCCCGCGAACAGGTCAAACTGCGGCCCCGTCACGACACCAGGCCCGGCTCGGACGGCACGGCTCAGATGCACCCCGGCTGATCATGCACCACCCGCCCGCGATCCTGCCCCGGCTGATCGGCCTGCTGTGGCCCAAGGCCGCCGCGTACGTGCACGTGCCGGGTAACTGCAGCGCCCCGGCCCGCTGAGGCGGCCGCAGGGCCGCCCCGCATGCCTGCCAGTGCCGGTCGTCAGCCGACCAGCCGCAGCACCTGATCCAGGCCGGTCAGCTCGACCACCGCAAGACCCCCTGCGTGGGTGCCGCAGTTCCGCCTCGCGAATCTGCCGGGTCAGGCCCGGCAGCAGCGAGATCCCCGAGCTGTCCATGAACTCCAGCGCGCCGGCGCCCGGCGGGCGGCCCCGGGCAGCCGCCGGCGCCGGCCCGTCGGCTGCCCGGTGCTGGCCGGCCGCCGAGCCTGTCCAGATCGGCCCGGTCCCGCCTGCGGGCCGTCAGTGCACGTGCGCTCGCCAGTCCGGGGGTACCCGCCCGGCCGGGCCTGGGACCGGCCAGTCCGCCGGATGGTGCTGCGGCGGCGCGAGATCGGCGCCGCCTTCGTACATCTCGCCGGTCTGGTAGCTGTAGAACCACTGCTCGCCCGGCTCGAAGCTGCGGATCAGCGGGTGCCCGGTGGCTGCCGCGTGCGCGCTGGCGTGCTGTGACGGCGAGGAGTCGCAGCAGCCGATGTGCCCGCACTGGGCGCACCGGCGCAGGTGTACCCACCAGCCGGCGGCCGCCTCGCAGTCGGCGCAGCCGTCCCCGCTGGGCGGCACTGCCGGGTCCACGCCGGTGATATCCGTCATCGCGTCCTCCCGATGTTCCGGCCGGGCCGCGGGCTCGCTGACCCGCGCATCACCATCATGCCCCGCATGCCCGGCCGGATGCGGGCGGGCTCCCGGGCGCGCGGCAGCGCGCAGGCACAGCCGCTTCCCCCGGCCACCAGACCGAATGGCCGGGGCCTGTTCCTGGTGGACCGCCTGTCCGACGCCTGGGGCGTCATCTCGGCGCCGGGCGGCCGCGGCAAGAGCGTATGGTTCCAGGTCGCGATCAGCCGGGCGGAGCGGGAATCCCCGCGCTGGCGCGGGATTCCGTCACTGGCCCAGCGGCACCTGCCACTGCAGTTCCGTGCCGCCGCCGTCGGCAGGGCCGATCCGGAATTGGCCGCCGAGCAGGTCTGCTCGCTGCTCCAGGTTGCCCAGGCCGCTGCGGCGCCCGGTGTCGGCGATGCCCACGCCATTGTCGCGGACCCGCAGGGTCAGGTCCTGGCCCGCGTCAACCGTGATATCTACCCGGCTGGCCCTGGCGTGCCGGGCCGCGTTCGACAGCGCCTCGCGCAGCGCACCGAGCAGATGCTCGCCGGCCTCGGCCGACACGCTGCCGTCCAGATCGCCGGAGATCCGCAGGCCGGGCTGGAAGCCGAGCGCGCCGGCCGCGTCCTCGGCTACGGCCAGGACCTGCCCGCGTAGCCCCGCGGGCTCAGTGCCAGGCCGGGCGTGCAGCGAGAAGATGGTGGAGCGTATCTCCCTGATCGTCTCGTCGAGTGCGTCCACGGCGCTGCTGACCCGGCGCCCGTTGTCGGTTTCGCCCATCCGGGCGGCCATGCCCTCCAGCGCCATGCCGGTCGCGTACAGCCGCTGGATCACCAGGTCGTGCAGGTCCCGGGCGATCCGGTCCCGGTCCTCGAACACGGCGACCCGCGCCGCATCCCGGCGATGCTCGGCCAGCTCGATGCCCACTCCGGCCTGCGCGGCGAAGGTGGTCAGCATGTCCACAGCCCGCTGCGGCAACGGCGGGGCGCCGGGGCTGCGCCCGGCGGTCAGGATGCCGCGCACATTTCCCGGCGCGCCCAGCGGCACGACGACCGCCGGGCCCAGGTTCAGGTGCTCGCGGGCGATCTGCGCGGCCCGCGGGTCGGTGCGGAAGTCCGCCAGGGGCATCGTCCGGCCGGTGGCGAGCACCATGCCGGAGGCGGAGGCGGGCACGGGCAGCACCAGGCCGACGGCATTCTCGGCGCCCTTGCCAGCGGCGTGCTCGATCACCAGCTGGTGGCTGCCAGCCGGCAGGGCCAGCACCACCAGGTCGGCCCCGGAGATCTCCAGCGCCTGCTCGGTGACCAGCGCGAGCACCTCGCCCGGCTCGGTGCCGGACAGCAGCCGCTGGATGACTTCGGCGCTGGCCCGCAGCCAGCGCTGCTGGCGGCGCGCCTCGTCGTAGAGCCGGGCGTTCTCGATCGCCACGCCGGCGGCCGCGGCCAGGGCGGCCAGCACGGCCAGGTCCTCGTCGTCGAACTCGCCGCCGCCGTGCTTCTCGGTCAGGTACAGGTTGCCGAACACCACGTCTCGCACTCGCACCGGCACGCCCATGAAGGTCTTCATCGGCGGGTGCCCGGCCGGGAAGCCGTACGACCGCGGATGGGCCGACATGTCGGCCAGGCGCAGCGGGACCGGGTTGCGGATCAGCTCGCCGAGCAGGCCGCGGCCCTCCGGCCAGTGGTGGATCGCCGCGATCTGGCTCTCGTCCAGGCCGACCGGCACGAACTCCGCCAGCTGGCCCTTCTCCCCCACGACGCCGAGCGCGCCATAACGGGCATCCACCAGGGTCACGGCCGCCTCGACGATCTGCCGCAGCACGATCTCCAGGTCGAGATTGCGGCCGACGGCGACCACCGCGTCCAGCAGCGCATGCACCCGGTCCCGGGTGAGGACCGCATTGACCCCCACTTGCAGCTCGGCGAGCAGATCGTCAAGCCGGAGTTGAGGCAGCAGCGGCTGATCGCGGGTAGGCTCCACGCCCTCCGTCCCCGGGCA
>JBKQSL010000439.1:0-6607 GCA_052143655.1 Streptosporangiaceae bacterium
TCCGGCGCGACCCGGAACTCCACCCTGGGCCGGGTCTCTCCCGCGCCGGCAGTTGCTGCCGCGGCACCGGGGCCGGCTTCGCGCGCGAACACGCTCGTCATGAAATGGGGCCCCTTCGAGAGCTGCCCGCCGGAACCCCTCCCATGTTCTACGATTTCTGCCACTGTCGTCAATGCTCTGTAGAAGATGTGAGCCTGCTGGCGCAAAGACGGCAGAAGCGCTACAAGAAGATGGCACATTCTGCTTCATCTGTATAACGACGGCTCGCTCCACTGATCACGCCCCGGGGGCGGAACATGCGCGAAAGACGCCATCGCGCCAGCGTCAGGTCAGGCACCGCGCCGTCATCCCTGTATGGAGGTCAGCTTGCCACGCCTCAGGCCCTCGTGCGCCGCCAGGACCGGGCGCTCGCCGTGGTCAGAGCGGGGCGAGGACCATGAGGATCTCATCGCGGTCGTCACCGGGAGCAAGGCGGAGCGCACCTGGCCAGCGACCGGTCACGGGTGATCGAACTGCACGGGGTGGCCCGCACTTACCCTGGCCGCCGCCGGTGCGGGCCCTGCGCCCGACCGACCTGATGATTGATGCGGGAGAATACGTCGCGGTGATGGGCCCGTCCGGCTCGGGCAAGTCGACGCTGCTGCACCTGCTCGTGCTCGGCCTGCTCGACTCCCCCACCGAGGGCAGCTACCTGCTGGACGGCCTGAACACCAGCGCGCTGGCCGGCCGGGACCGCCCCGCGCTGCGCGGCCGCCGGATCGGGATCGTGTTCCAGGCCTTTCACCTGCTGCCCTTCCGCACGGCACTGGAAAACGTGCAGCTCGCCGAGCTCTACAACCAGACACCCCGAGCCGCCCGGGCCCAGGCCGCAGCGGACGCGCTCAGCAGCGTCGGGCTCGGGCACCGCCTTGACACGCTGCCGACCACGCTGTCCGGCGGCGAGTGCCAGCGGGTCGCGATCGCGCGGGCCCTGGTGAACCGGCCGAGCCTGCTGCTGTGCGACGAGCCCACGGGAAACCTGGACTCGCGGAACGCGGCCACCCGATGAAAACGTTCAATGCCCGGGCTAACATCGTGGCACCGCCACGCGAAAAACACCGGCCACCCTAGCGCCTGTTTGCTGAGCCTCTCCCTGCTGTCCCGGACAGCAGGACGAACGTCCTGCCCTGTGAGGCCGGCCGGCCCTGCAGGCTTTCGGAAAGCTGTGGTCTGCTAAAAAGAACTAATAGTGGCCGACTCCGGCCGCCGCCTTCGATGGCCGAGAGTATGGCTATTGCCACATTGCGGCCAGAAGAAGGACGTGATTACCGTGGCGGCTGAAACCTCTCCCCAGGCGCCTACCAAGACGAGGCGCACCTCAGCCGAGTCAGCAGAGTTTGACCTCGCCGGCGCCACTGACGCAGCCGGCGAGCTAGATGCGGTCGGCGCGCTGGATTTCTTCATGCTGGACGAGGCCCTTGGCTCATTGCGTCGGCTCCGGCCGGATACCAGCCTCGTGCGCTACGCGGTCAGCCTGACCCGCCGTCCCAGGATGGTGGCCCAGCGGGCCGGTAAACTGGCCGCGGATCTCGCCGGCGTTGCCACAGGCAGTTCGACGATCGCTCCGCAGCGCCGCGACCGCCGGTTCGCCGATCCTGCGTGGAGTGAGAACCCGCTGCTGAAGCGCACGGTCCAGACATATCTGGCGGTCGGGCGAACCGCCGAGGAACTGCTCGCTGACGCCGAGCTGGACTGGCGGGACAACGAGCGCCTGAAGTTCATACTGACCAATCTCATCGCCGCGTCCGCGCCGAGTAACTACCCGCTGCTCAGCCCGGCCGCATGGAAAGCGTTCATCGACACCGGCGGCATGAGCGCCGTCCGGGGCATCCGCGCGCTGGTCTCGGATATGTCTTCTGCCCCGCGCGTTCCGACGATGGTGGAACCCGGTGCATTCGAGGTCGGCAAGGATCTCGCCTGCACGCCGGGAGCGGTGGTGGCCCGCACGGAGGTCTTCGAGCTCATCCAGTACGAGCCGACCACAGAAACCGTGCACCAGTTCCCGATGCTGATGATCCCGCCGATGATCAACAAGTACTACATCACCGATCTCGCGCCCGGCCGCAGCATGCTCGAATTCTTTGTGGCGCAGGGATATCAGGTATTCGTAGTCTCCTGGCGCAATCCCGAGAAGAGGCATAGCCACTGGGATCTGGACACCTATGGCCTTGCGGCCACGGAGGCGCTCAGTACAATACGGCAAATCACCAAGGCCCCCAAGGTGAACCTCATGGGTCTGTGCGCCGGCGGCATTCTCTCGACGATGGTCTGCGCGCACCTGAGCGCGACCGGGCAACTCGATCAGGTCAACAGCCTGAGCCTGGGCGTAGCGGTACTGGACCAGTCGCAGGCGGGCACGACAGTCGCACTGATGGACGAGGGAACCGCCGCAGTGTCCACCCTCGCCTCCCGCACCCGCGGCTACATGGACGGACGCACGCTCGCCGAGGTGTTCGCCTGGCTGCGGCCCGATGACCTGATCTGGAACTACTGGGTCAACAACTACCTGCAGGGCAAGGCCCCGCCGCGGTTCGACATCCTCCACTGGAACGCCGACACCACCAGGATGCCCGCGGGACTGCACCGCGATTTCATCGAGATCGCCATGGCCAACGCGCTGACCAAGCCGGGTGCGGCCAGCATGCTGGGATCCCCCGTCGATCTGTCCGAGGTAGACGTCGACAGCTACGTCGTGGCAGGCATCGACGACCATATCGTGCCCTGGCCATCGGCGTATCGGAGCACTCAGCTGCTCGGTGGCAACGTCCGGTTCGTGCTGTCCACGAGCGGGCATGTGGCTGCCATGGTCAACCCGCCGTCGAACCCGAAGGCAACCTACCGGCTCGCGCCCGGCAACCCGCCCGATCACCGCGACTGGCTGGCCCAGTCCGAGACAATGCAGGGCAGCTGGTGGCCGGACTACACCACCTGGCTCGCGGACCGCAGCGGGGACATGCAGGACGCCCCCAGCGAGCTGGGCAGCGCCAAGAACCCGCCGCTCGATCCCGCGCCGGGTAGCTACGTCCTGCAGAAGTAACGATGCGGCACTAGCTATAGCTAGTAAGCGACCGGCACTCCTGCCCGGCGCCCACCCGGCGCCGGGCAGGAGTCCGCTATTGTTGCGACGCGCGTATCTCTCTTTAGTTTTCATTCCGTGGACCTGCTCGCCGCCAGGGCACCGAAGCTGTGCCAGGCGCTGCGGGCGGCAAGGCGAGCCGGGCAGGCGTCCGTGGTGCTTGACGGCACCCTCATTCCCATCGACCGGGTGGCCGCCGACCGGATGACACCACGGTCACCGTGGAAGACAACGGCCCGGCCAATAACGTCGCTGGACCCGACGCCAATCCCCCCATTGGCTTCCCGGCCGACGCGGACGCGGTCGCCGATCACATCAACGGCGTGGTCGCTGGCGGCGTCTGGTGACCGGTCTCCCTCCCGCAGGGAGCGAGCTTCACCGGCTCGCTCGCGCTGTCCGCCAACGCATCGCAGACGATCAGCCTGCTGGCCGCCTCCCCTGGCGCGGTACGGGCGATGGGACTGACGATGGTCGCGGGCTCGCCGCTGACCAACTACGAGAACGACACCAGCCAGCCCGTCGCGATGATCGACACCACCACCGCGAACGCGCTCGGCATCTCGGCCGCGCGCCTGGCCAGCCATCCCGCCGTGTTCGTCAACGGCATCGCCTACACGGTCGTCAGCGTCCCCAGCCCGCTAGCGGCCCTGCGGTCCGTCTGAAGGAGGAGTACCCATGCGCATCCGCACCGGCCTCGGCGTCCTGATCTGCTGCTGCGCCGGCCTCACCGCCTGCACGGCCGCTGCGCCCAGGGGGCCGACGGCGACCGTGACCACGCCTGCCGTCGGCAGGCCGCCAGCCCCGGCCTCCGCCCAGGCAGCCCTGTCGAGCGAGGCGTTCACCGACGCGGGCTACGGGCAGTACGCGAACAGCACCCGTTCGCCGCACGCCTCAACCGCGGCCTGGCGTTCGCGCAGGCATACGGGCCGTGGGGCTACGTCGGGGCCGCGCTGGCCGCGCAGTCCGGGTTCAACGCTCCCGAAGCCGGTCAGTCCGTGGGCGCGCCGACTTCGTCGGTGACCAGCCCGCGGCCGCGGCCGCGCAGGCCGCCGCGGGCAAGTGCAGCAACATTGTCGCGGACTTCAACAACGCTCAGTTCGCCCACTTGATGGCGCGCTGGCGGCCGCAGTCACCGCTTCGAGACGTTGGCGAGGTAGGTATTGGTGGTGCTGGAGCCGGTCTGGATGAAGAGCCCCATGATCTTGTTCCTGAACACGGTGTTGCCGGTCACCGTGCTGCACCCGCCAGGGCACAGCGAGCTTTTAGCGACATATGCGGGATACCACGTTGCCCGGCCGAACCACTCGTGGCGGGTGGCGGGAATGAAGGCCACCGATGAGGCCTGGGCAGAGCTCATGGCCACGACATGGAAGCCGCCCGGCACGGCAGTGATCCCCTCGAAATGTGTGATCACCGCCGGGGAATTGCCGTAGCTGTAGAACCTCGGCCTGCCGAACTTCCCCGTCCGCTCGTTGTAGTTCATGAGGAAGCCGCGCTGGTTGCCGCGGGCAGATGAGCCGTGCGCCGAAGAGCCTCCCGCCAGGGTGTAGACCGGGCTCTTGTCCCCGCCGTCCTGCCAGATGCCGTAGAGCGTGGTCTTGCTCGCCAAGCTCCCGCCGAGGTCAAGCAGCGTCCACTGACGCCTGGTCATGCTGTAGATGAACGCATTGCCCGAGGCCAGCCCGCCGCGCACGCTCGGGTTGAGGTCATAGTTACCCACGACCAGGTTGCCCATCGTGCTGTGCGCGATGGTGTCCATCACGTAGCACTCCTTCCGGGTCCGCGGACAGGCCCGGACATGCCCGACCGTATGAGCGCCATTCGCGGGCACGTCGATGGATTTCCACGATCCGCCCGGTCCGCTCATCGGCCCGAGGTAGATCATGCCCTGGTTGAGGACGCCGGCCGGCGCCGAGGATGACTGGTAGCTTCCGACGGCGCGGACCTCGCCGGCCGGGATGGACTCCGGGTTGAAGTAGTGGGTGTCCGGGCCGTAGAACGTCGCCGTCGTCACGTCCGGGAAAGCTGGCGTCAGCAGCGATACCGTTGCGCCCGACGCAGCGCCGGTGAGCCGACCCCGGTAGAGAAACGCAGCAGCCTGCGTGCCATTCCCGGTCGCCTGCGAGCCGGTCAGAACGACGTTCTGCCGCGTGCCCTGGCGAACACCGGTGACAATATCTCCGGGCTTGAGTATGGCGGAGTAAGAAGTCGTATTTCCTGTGCTGTAACGGCACGCGGGGCTGGCCAGGGCCGGTGCGGCAGTCATTATCAACAGTGCCGTGGCAGTTCCGCCGACCAGCACCGGAATGCCCCTTGCGGCCATCATGTGTGCCCCCGTCAAGACTCGGGCGGGCCATAGCGGCCCGCGCGTCAGGTTCTTTCAGCCGGCCGGGGCGCACTGCGCCAGGCCGGATCCCTCGCTCTGCGATGCAAGATTAGCGCTATCGGATGATGGCAGCGCAAAGTGGCAATGTCAATTGATCAGGCGGGTCCGCGTTAATCTCCTGCGACACAAGCTCGCAGTACGAAAAAGGAAATAGGCCGACATTCAGTTATGAGTCGGCATCCCTCAGGCCTGCGCGTTTATGATGTCGCGGGCCTGTTCCTCGGTCATGACCCGCGCGATGCCGACAGCCGTCCAGTCCGAGCTGTTCTCGATCTCATCGCGCAGCATCGCAGCCTGGTACTCGATAGCCACCGGGCCGATGGCGACCAGTTCGGATTTCCCGTTGTTCATAATCATCATGTAATTAATGTCAGATCCTTATCGTTGTCCGGGTGCGACGCTCGTTCTCGATGTGTATCGTGCCGCAGCCTGCCCGTCCTGCGTTACGAGAGGGCTTGCCTGCCTGCGCTTGTCGGCTGTGGGCCATGCAGTGCCTGTTACGCAGGTGATCGAGGCGCAGCGCGCCTCGATCCTGGAGCCTCACGATCACCTCCATAACAAGCAGATCCAGGCGTCGGTCGGCCGTTGGGTCCTGCGCGTGGCGGGACAGATCGTCCGGTTCGGCGTGCCGCCAGGCGACCGTCTCCGCAACCATGTTTGCCGAGCAGGCGGTTAGCGGACCGGCACGTCCTCACGGTAGGTGACCGCCGGATCAGCGCACCGACGCTCGCCGTGGGCTGCCGCCTGACTTGTACGAGCACGCCTGGGACAATTGCGGGATGAGCCCGAGAAGCCGTGGCCGCCCGCCCGGCCGTGGCCGCCGCCAGCAGCCCAGGCGGCCAGCGGCGCGCCAGGGCGGCCCGCGCCTGGTCGCAGCGCCAGCCGGTGAGAACACCCCCGGGTACGGGGAGGGGATGACGGACTGCTGGTTCGACGAGCCTGAGCCCGGCGACCGGCAGTCCTGGGCGTTTCCCCCTGCGCACGGGACCTGCCAGGGACTCGACCTCGAACTGCTGGACCCGGGAGACGAGGATGAGCGCGCGCTGCTGATCGAGGCGCGGCACCCTGAGCTCGCAGACGCGCTGCGCAGTGATGACGACGTGATT
>JBKQSL010000440.1:0-6321 GCA_052143655.1 Streptosporangiaceae bacterium
TCCGGCCTCAGGGTGAACCGCAGTTCGTAGGTGCCGCTGACGTCGAAGAACGGGGAGACGTGGAAGGCCTTGCCGGTCACGGCGACCCCCGCCTCGTCTGGCCGCAGGAGGTAGGCGTGCCGCTCGCGGTAGGTGTTGTGGACCTCCGCGACGACACACACGAGCCGCCCGCTGCTGTCGCAGCACCAGAAGACCGAGAGCGGGTCGAACACGTGGCCCAGGACGCGGGCGCTGGCCAGCATGAGGACCCGTCCCCGGTCACCGAGGCCGATGCCGCCGAGCGCCAGGAAGTTCTCGATGTTGGCCTTGATCGGCAGGCGGGGGTCGCCGAGGTGGTCAGCGCTGCTGAAGTTGGCGAACCACCTGAGGTACCACGGCTGGCGGGGGACCGAGTCGAGGTCGATGAGCCACTGGTAGACCTGGTGCCGGAAGGCGTGCCGGACCGGCCCGGGGCGCCGGTGCGTGACCCGGCCGGCGACGAGCGCCGGCAGCGTGGGCAGCTGCGTCGGTTCGGGTGCCTGCCCGGTCGTCTCCGGGACGATCGTCAGGGGGGCGGCGCTCACCAGGCCACCCCGAAGTGCCGGGCGGCCTCGGCACCGGAGCGGCACCCGTCCTCGTGGAATCCCCACCCGTGGTAGGCGCCGGCGTACACGGTGCGATCCGTGGCAAGGCCACCGAGCTGCGACTGCGCGCGGACCGCTTCGGGGGTGTAGATCGGGTGCTCGTAGTCCATCGTCGCCACGATGGACTCCGGGTCGAGGCGTTCGCGGTCGTTGAGCGTGACGAGGAAGTCCTGCGCGGCACGGTGTCCCTGGAGCCGGTTCATCCAGTACGTCACCACGGCGGGCTGGCCGGGCCGGTGGCAGGACGTCATCCGGTAGTTCCAGCAGGCCCGGGCCTGCGCGGCGTCCGGCAGGACCGAGCTGTCGGTGTGCAGCACGGTCACGTTGTGCGAGTAGCCGAACTGCTTGAGGGTGGTGACCTCCGCGCCGCTGGGGTCGGCGAGCAGGCCGAGGGCCTGGTCGGCGTGGGTCGCGATGACGACGCGGTCCACCTGCGTGACCTGCCCGGTGACGTCCCGGATCTGGACGCCGTCCTCGTGCCGGGTGACGTCGGTGACGGCATGGGCCGCGCGGACGTCCTTGAGCAGCCCGGCGAGCCGGTCAACGTAGGTGCGTGACCCGCCGACGACGGTGTACCACTGGGGCGACCCGGCGACCCGGAGAAGGCCGTGGTGGTCGAGGAACCGGAAGAGGTAGCGAGCCGGGTAGGCCAGCGTCGCCTCCCGCCCGGCGGACCATACGCACGAGACGACCGGGACGGCGTAGTGGGCGATGAAGTAGCCGCTGAACCCCTCCCGCTCCAGGAACTCGCCGTAGGTCGTCAGGTTCTCGTCATCGGTCGTGCGCAGGAAGGCCAATGCGCGCCGGCGGAACCGCTTGACCTGCCAGAGCATCCGGAGGAACCGGGGGTCGGTGAGGCGGCATTGCTGGGCGAACACGCCGCGCAGCCCGCGGCCGCCGGCATACTCCAGCCCGCACCCCTCACAGCGGACGCTCATGCTCATCTCGGCGGGACGCACCTCGACGCCCAGCTCGCCGAAGAGCTTGCGCAGCCAGGGGTAGGTGACGTCGTTGTGGACGATGAACCCGCTGTCCACAGCGTGCTGCCGGCCATCGGAGTCAGTGACGTTATGGGTGTGCGCGTGGCCGCCGAGCCGGCCCTCCGCCTCGAAAAGGGTGACGTCGTGGGTGCGGGAGAGCAGGTAGGCAGCGGTCAGCCCGGAGACCCCGGCGCCGATCACGGCCACCGACGGCCGCGGTGCGTCCGCGGCCGTGCCGTGCTGCTGGGGAGCAGAACCGGTGGCGGTCGCCGCGCCGTTGGCGCAGGAGTCCATGATATCAACTTCCGTCTAAGGTTTGTCTAGATATGACGGTAGCCTTCAGGGGCAGCCTTGTCAAATGTCTGTCGAAGTACTGTAGAGTGCTGGCATGGACGCTCCCGAAGGCTTGCCGCTGCTGCGCATTGGTGAGCTGAGCCGGCGCCTCGGCGTGAGCGATCACGTGCTGCGGGCGTGGGAGAGCCGCTACGGCCTGCTGCAGCCGGTACGCTCAGCGGGCGGCTTCCGGTTGTACTCCGAGGCGGACGAGTCGCGGGTCCGCCGGATGCAGGCCCACCTCGCCCACGGGCTGTCGGCTGCCGAGGCAGCGCGAGCGGTGCTCGGGGAGGACGGCCCGGCTGGGGCGGACCTCAGCCCGGCTGCCGAGCCTCACCGGGCCCCGGCGACGGCGAGTGAGCCCTCCGCCGCGCTCCGGCAGGCCCTCGACGCCTTCGACGAGCCAGCCGCGCAGGCAGTCCTTGACCGGCTCGTGTCCGACCTGTCCCTGACGGCGGTGCTCCGCGACGTTGTGGTGCCGTATCTCACCGAGCTCGGGGAGCGCTGGGAGAGCGGAACGGCCAGCGTCGCCCAGGAGCATTTCGCCACCAACGTCCTCCGCGGGCGGCTCGCCGGGCTTGCCCGTGGCTGGGGGAACGGGCACGGCCCCCGCGCCGTCCTCGCCTGCCCCCCCGGCGAGCTTCACGACCTGGCGCTGATGGTCTTCGGCATCATGCTCAACCGCAACGGGTGGCGGATCGACTATCTCGGGATGAACACCCCGGTCGACGAGCTGGCGCGGACGGTCGACGCGAGGCGCCCGGACCTCGTCGTCCTCGCCGCGACCCTGCCGGAGAACCTCGAGCCCCGCGCTGCGCAGCTCACCGCGCTCGCCCGGCGCACCCCGCTCGCCCTCGCCGGACCCGGCGCCACGCCGCAGATCGCCGCCGCCGTGGGCGCCCGGCTGCTCACCGGCGACCCGGTCACCGAGGCCGAGAATATTGGATGGCCGCAGTGAACGCGCTCGCGGGCGGCGCCTCCTGCTCGTGGGCAGCCGGCCGTGCCCGGTACTGGCCGGAACCGGCCACGCCGTGGCCGCGACACCACGCCACCCCGGCTGCTACAACGGCGCCAGTAGCCCATCCACGGTGACGTGCACGACAGGACCAGCAGGGCCAGCAGACCGAGCACAGAAAACACCGCCGGCGGGACAGTGATCTGCTTGGCGGGACAGTGATCTGCTTGGAGAGCATGACCCGCAGGTGCGGCCGCTGCCCACCCGCCACGACCGTACGAACGAGGTGATGCCGGCCCACAAGATCGGCCCGGTCCGCAGAGCCCCGGTGTAGGCGTAAAAGACGGCGACGATGCCCAGCCTGCGCTCCACCCCTCAGCGTCGCATGATCCGATGTGTCCCGCTTCGCCGGCCCGGGCTGCTTTGCTGCCTGCAACGGCACGTGGGCGCTGGCTGTGTCCTCTTGGCCCTGGCGCAGGACCTCTGCGGCTGCCTCGCAGTTACTCCTCGATGGGTTGCACGACCTCGTTCCGCCGGAGGAACCAAGGCGTCCAGGGCGGGTTGAAGCGGGCATAACGTACCGGGCCGGCCGGGCGGAGGCCTGCCGCGACGACGGCCTGGCGGAGCGCCGCCCCGCGTTCCTCGAACCCCTGACGTGTCCACCGGCCGGAGAACCGCACCGCTGCCGCCAGCTGCTGCGGGATCTCCCGGGTCCGCACCCGGGCATCGTCGGGCGCCGGCAGCGTCTGGGCGGTGAGGTGCGATGGCATCACGAACTGCACCAGGTAGCTGCCGGGCCGGCCGGCGGCCTGCTGCACCACCGGGGCCGTCATGGCGATCTTTTCCGGGCCGGACGCCTGCCCTTCCGGGCCGGACGCCTGCTGGGTGACCGGCGCGGTCATCGCGATCTGGCGGCGCGTCCGGTTGGCGCCGTTGATGAACCTCGCGAGCGGGCGGAACGCACGGCTGGGTGCCTCATCGAACGAGCCGTCCACCTTGATCTCGGCCACCAGGTGCGCCGGATAGCGGCGCAGCTCGAACCCGCCCCGGCGGTCCACCACCTCATACGGCTGCTGCCCGGTCATCTCTGCCCCTGCGCAGGGATGTCGCGCTCATCAGCCGCGCTATCCCGCCCTGTCAGTGCCAGCTTTGGCGAGTCCGTGGCGGTCGCCGCGGCCAGGTGGTCCCAGAGCTTGCGTGCGGCGGCGGGGTCTTTCTCCCGCGTCCATGGCAGCGGGTGTTCGGGCCGGGCACGCCGGTCGTGCCAGAACCGGCCGCTGCCCAGGCGCGCGTGTGGCGCGGTGGACAGCCAGACGATCGTGTCGGCGCCCTGCTCGGGTGAGAGCAGGATCGGCCGGGTGACCCGCCGGAACCCGGGGAGCGCGGCGGCCACCCCTGGGGTGTCGACCCAGCCGGGGTGCATGGCGTGGAAGGCGACGCCGGTCCCGGCGAGCCGCCGCGCCCATTCCCGGCTCAGCGCGACCTGGGCCCTTTTGGCCCGCGCGTATGCGGTGACGCCCCGGTAATGCGATCTGGGCAGTTGCAGGGTGGCGAGGTCGAGGCGCTGGGTGTACATCCCGCCCGAGGAGACGGTGATCACCCGGGAGGGGGCGGCGGCAAGCAGCGCGGGCATGAGCAGGGTCGTCGGCAGGAACGGCGCGGCCACCTGCCCCAGGATGGTCAGCTCGGTCCCGGCCCCGTCCGTGCGGAACTCCGGGTGGATGACGCCCGCGTTGTGGATGAGCACGTCGAGCCGGTCATGGGTGGCGCGGAACTGATGGGCGAAGGCGCGGACCGCATCGAGGTCCTCCAGATCGGCCAGGCCGTAGCTGATGGCCGTGCTGCCGGACGCAGCGGCGATGCCGCGCCTCGCCCGCTCCGCCCGGCCGCGATCCCGGGCCAGGAAGTGGACTGCCGCGCCCCGCCGGGCCAGCTCGACGGCCGCCGCGTACCCGATCCCGGACGTAGCGCCGGTGATGAGGACGGTCCGCCCATCGGCGGCAGGGTGGCCGCCGACGGTGAACTCGGGCAGCAGGCGGGACCGGACGGCCAGGCCGATCCGGGAAAAGCCAGGGGCGACGCAGGCCTCCAGCGCGGCGTCCACCGCGGGCCCGAAGCAGGTCACGGAGCGCCCCCCGGCCGCGGCGCCGTCCCGTTAGGGCCGACCGGTGTCCCGGGCGGCGCCGTGCTGCCTGGCAGCGGCGCGTGCCCGGACAGAACCTGGCCAAGCCCGGCGGCTGCCCGCTCCGCCACGGCGCGGAAACCCGGCCGCAGGACCGGGTCGAGCACCCGCAGCGGACCCCGCAGCCGCACCTCGGCCTCATAGCTGACCATCGAGCCGTCCGTCACCACGATCCGGTCCGTGGCCCGCAGCACGCCGCTGGCGGCGGCCAGGACCACCTCCCGGCCCGGCACGAGCCTAATGACCTCATACGTCAAGGTCATGCACCGCCCCAGGAACGGCACCACGAGCCGGAAGCGGCTGCCCGCCCGGACCGGGCCCGGATCCAGCGGCTTGCCGGCAAGCACCCCGGGATCCCATTGCGCCGCGTTGCTGAAGGTCGCCAGGTAGCCGAACGTCTCCCTGGCTGAGTGCCGCGACTCCACGGTCGCGTGGTAGCGGGCCATCGCTGAGCTCCTCTTCTGTCTCTCTTGGTCAAACGCGCGCTCCTGATCAGGCGCGCTTCGATCTGGGGAAGTGGTGACGGTCACGATTTGCTCTCGGGCCTAGCTGAGGTGCGCCACCGTGCAAGCCGGTGGCGGGCTGGCGCTTGCGCGAACGCACGTGGCGCTCCGCCTGGCCAGGTCGCGAGCGGCACGATGCCGTTCTTCAGCAGCGCCGACGCGATGCCAGGTGCCATGGCGACCGCAGTGGCTCCCCCCCTAAACCCTCGCATGTCTTCTCCCTCCGGCCCCGCTGGCACGAGGCCTCGTCTAGGTTTCGTCGAGAGTTCGTTCAAGGGGCAGCGTGGCCTACTCGCGGAGGAATGTCAAATTTCTGTCGAAGGAATGTATAGTGTTCTCATGGAGTTTCCCGGGGACCGCCCGCTGCTGCGCATCGGTGAGCTGAGTCGGCACCTGGGGGTCAGCGACCACGAGCTCCGGGCGTGGGAGAGCCGCTACGGCCTGCTGCAGCCGGTGCGCTCACCGGGCGGCTTCCGGTTGTACTCCGGGGCGGACGAGTTGCGGATCCGCCGGATGCAGGCTTATCTCGCCGAGGGGCTGTCCGCGGCCGAGGCGGCACGTGCCGCGCTCGGCGGCGATGCGAGTACCTCCCTCGGCTATCTCGCCGGTCCGCGCCTCACCGAGTCCGCAGGGAGTGAGCCCTTCGCCGGGCTCCGGCAGGCAACGGGCCACAGGCCCTGCTCGCCTGCCCACCCGGCGAGCTGCACGATATGGCGCTCATGGTTTTCGGAATCGTGCTCAACCG
>JBKQSL010000441.1:0-16010 GCA_052143655.1 Streptosporangiaceae bacterium
CTTCTGCAGGGTGCGGCGGGTGGCCGTCCGGCAAGCTCGCAGCGGCGTGTCCGAGCGCAAGGTTGCCGGACGTCTGGTAGTTGCGCCAGACGGAACGACATAGGAGCCGCCATTCGGTCCGGAGTCGTGAATGGTCGGGCGCTCAGTGGCATGTAGTGCGTTGATGGCGTGCAAGACGTTCCGAAGTCGGCGTGGTGGTTCAGAAGGAGCGTGGCCGCCCGTTGCGGGCCTGCCGCTGCCCGCTCGGTC
This sequence comes from Streptosporangiaceae bacterium, assembly GCA_052143655.1. Taxonomy (GTDB): domain Bacteria; phylum Actinomycetota; class Actinomycetes; order Streptosporangiales; family Streptosporangiaceae; genus CAVSUR01. The sequence continues at coordinate 250 of JBKQSL010000441.1, forward strand.
TGGCCCCGACGAGGCCGCCGGAATCCCCGCGGGGTCCCAGCCAGTCGCTGAAGTCCTCGCCGGTCACCAATTCCAGCAGCTTAATGTCGGTCTCGAAGCTGGGAATCAGCGCCTGCCGCTCCGCCCAGGCCAGCGGCTTTCTCGGCGCGGCGTCCTGCTGCAGGATCCGCTCGAGACGGCTGATGACACCCGATCCGGCGCGACCGGGCAGCGCTGCGGTGACCGCGCTGCCGGCCCGCAGGGCCCTGGCGACCGCGCGGTGCCGGAGGGTCGGGTCCGGGTGCGCGGTCACGTTCTCCCGCGGTATCTGCGTGAGCACCCCCTGCGGCACCCGAAGAAAGGCGCAGACCCGGTCCAGCGCCTTGGCCGGGTTGTCGATCAGCGCGCGGTAGCGGAATGCCAGGACCTGCTCGCGCGGGAAGAGCCCGAACAGGTGCTCTAGCTGCTCCCCGTACCGCCCCAGCGAGATGTACTGCCAGAACTCAGCCCAGCCCGCCGCGATCCGCCGGTCCTGCTCCGCGCACGCCTGGACCACGTCGCCGATCGGGTCCAGGCCCGCCGACCACAGGTGAGTCCAGTTCGAGTGCGCGCGTTCGACCGGGTCGCGCAGGACCACGATCAGCTTGGCGGCCGGGATTCTAGCCCTGATGCGTCGTTGCGCGTTCCGGCTGTGCAGGTAGAAGGGTGTCGACTCCCCGCGCAGCACGCCCGCTGGCGCGGAGTCGAACAACGCTTCGTAGTCGGCCTGCCGCCAGATGTGCTCGCGGTAGGTCTTGGCGTCACCGGGGCCGCCCTGGGCCGGGGGCGGGCCGTCGGTCAGGAAGAACTTAGGTTCCTTAACCGCTGACATGTACAGCGCCGGATGCTGGGCGAGGGCCACGTGCAAGGCTGTTGTTCCGGCCTTGGGCACGCCCGCAATGAAGAAGTCTGGCATGGCCATGGCGCCTCCTCCCTAAAAATTGGCGGGAGGCTCTCAGGAGCTTAGAATGCATTCCCGATCTTATTAATAGGACATCTCTTATGCCTCACCCTACCCCCAAACGCTGCTTCAGCGTCCACGCTGCCCGGCAGCGCCGGCCATTCGCCTCGCCGCTCCAGCACATAAGCACAAGTTCTCGCCATATCGTGCAGCTGCAGCTTGAACGCGTTCCTGCAGATGAGATGAGGCGCGCCGCCGGGCACGTCCGGGGACGGTGACAACCCGGCGCGGATGTGGGCCAGCAGATTCGGAAGGCGTGTTCAAAACAACGCCTGCCTGCGTGTTCTGGGTCTTGCCGATGGCAAGTGGCAGCCGGAACGTTCCGCATCACGTCTGGTCCCGGCCTGCGAATACCTCCGCTTCCCGCGCTCCTGGCTCAGGCACTCGTCTGCGGGGCGCGGGCGCCGCGCGGCACGCGGGCAAACTCCGACGCCCGGGTCGCCCGAGTAAGCGCTGTCGCCCGTTGTCGGCACCGCGGCGCCGGCCGCGGCCCTGCGGGTGCGGCGCCACTGGTCGGCGAGGTAGACCGGAATACCTATGAAGATCATGATGACACCGTCAAAGACCGTGTCCTTGCCGGTCTCGCCGATCATCCAGATGCTGAAGGCGAGGCCAGCGCGGCACCGAGGGTCTGGGCAAGCAGCGGCCGCCCGGCGAAGGTGCTCTCGCCGCGGACGAGCCTGAGCAGGTACGCGGACGAGCCTGAGCAGGTACGCCGCGACCGACAGGACATAGGTGAAGACGTAGGCGAACGTGCTGAGCAACGCCAGAGTCGTGAATAGCCCGGCGACATCTCCGGCAGAGTCGCTGACGAGCAGGAGCGTGGCGAGGGTGGCGTCCCAAAGCCGGTGTAAATGACGACGGCTCGGTTCCTTCTTTGATGGATGTTAGGCGACGGCTCCGACATTTCCGGCGACCCGCTGGTCGCAGGGGTCCCACATCTGTGCTGGCTATGATGGGAGTCTGGTTGTAACTGTAACAACCAGACGAGAGGTGCCTATGTCCGAGCCGTCGCTCCCGGAGCTGGAGGCCAGGCGGGACTGGCTGTACGCGCAGCTCAGCACTGTCGGGGACTTCCGGCGGGGGTCGATGCGCGCTCCGGAGGTCGGACATCGACATGGAGGCGCGAACAGTCCGCGTCGAACGCTCCCTGACTGAACTCCAGAACGGAGCGCTGGCATTCGGGCCGCCTAAGTCCGACGCTGGGCGACGCGCCGTCGGTTTCCCTAAGCTGATCGCTCCGGTCGTCCGCGAGCACCTGTCATCTTTCGCCCAGCCGGAAGATGACAGTCTCGTCTTCACCGGCCCGACCGGCGCGCTATTGCGGCGGGGAAACTTCCGGCGTCGGACCTGGCTCCCCGCGCTCAGGAAAGCAGGGTTGCCCGTCGTGCATTTCCACGATTTGCGCCACACCGGAAACAATCTCACCGCGACCGCCGGGGCGAACCTGCGTGAGCTGATGGCGCGGATGGGCCACAGCAGCACGCGCGCCGCCCTGATCTACCTGCACTCCACCGACGAGCGGCAACGGGAGATCGCCGACGCGCTCGGCGACCTGGCGGCCGTGCGGCTGAAACGGAAGGCAAGCCGAGCACGCAAGGGCACCGCTGGCGGCCGATCGGGCACGCAACGGGCACAGCTCCTTACCGCATTCCGCAAGACCAGGCAGCATGAGCAAAGGCAGATCGACCGGGCGGTCCGGGTCGACCGGGCGGTCCGGGCACAGAAACTGTGCGAGAGCGACCACCATGGACCGGCCGCCGGAACCTACGAGAGGCTGGTGTGATGACTGGCTACCACACCCGCTGGGAGCGCCCCGAGACCGAGGCTGACGATCCTGAGCGGCTCGCCATCCGGGAGGCTCTGGCCTTCGGCAAAGCACTCTATGACCGGCGCACTGCCCTCAGCCTGACGTCACCGACCTGGCCGGGCGGGCAGGAATGACCGCCGACGAGATCGAGTGCATCGAAGAAGGCGGCACCGAACCCACCGTCGCCTTGCTACGGCGCCTGGCCGCCGCCCTGGACGCCGATGTGCGCCTCACCGCAGGCCACGACCTCGGCTCCGTCTGGTTCGAAACCCACGCCGCCTGACCCACCCGGCCGCGACTTTCGCTGAGCTAGCCGGGAAACTGGCTAACGCCAGCACCCCACACTTTCCCAAACTCTGCAGCAGAGCTCCAACACACTCCGTTACGCCAAGCCACCAGAATCACGCGCAAGTATCCGCCGTTAGTCGTGACTACCGGGGGGCCTGACCGCATCATGCTCAATCGGCGCAGAGCTGGGTGATCAGCCCGTCCCAGGAGAAGACGTCGGCTTTCGCAGCTAGACGATGGGCACTAACGCCGGATGACCGTGGTATGCAGGATTGGCAGCTGGACGCACTCGGTCGTATGGACCACGTGCCTGAGCGCGAAACGGAAAGGCAAGGGCATGCCCTTGACGCCCTGCTCGATGGGCACCAGCACCGGCGCGCCGAGGGTGAGCCGCTCACCGCCCAGGCGGAGGCGGCAGGTGCCAGCCGCCTTGATGTTGCGGTACCAGTCCGATTGACGCCCGAAGTTCAAGCCGATGACCACTGTGTCCCCGGTACGGAAGGCACGCACCGGGGTGTGCCGCAGGATGCCGGACTTGCGCCCTGCGTGTTCCAGGTCGGCAAACGCGGCATGCCCGGCGAGGTGCAGGGTCATCTTGTTGACCGCACCGCGCGTGTATCTTGCCACGGCTCGCGGGAAAGTCATCGGCCGGCCTTCCTGGGCCTGGGCCCCCCGCGGGGGCAGGATCAAGCCCAGCTTCACAGGCGGGTGCCCCGGGCGGCAGGGGCGGTGGGCCTGTACTGACCCGGACATAAGACCCGGGCTCATCAGTCCGGCGCTCGCAGTCGCCATTATCTCAAGCGCGGGTCGCAGATGTGGGCTTCGGGTGCTCTGGCCGCACATAATGGGTTTATCTGTATGTCGAGTTTTCCACGGCCCAGCACCAGCAGAGGCCAGCCGGTGCTCTGATGGTCGGCAGCCGCGCCGCTAACCGTGAGCATCGGGAGCCGGTGCAGTCGCTCCCGCTGGGGCGGCCTCCCAGCACGGGTGATTACTCGAATTCGTTATCCACGAAGATGGTGGTGGTCTGCAGGTCCGCCGCGACCTCGGTCGCCGTGTTGCCCACGGGGATGGTGACGGTGATCTTGGGAGCCGCAGCCGGCGCATAGGCTGTGTCTCCTGCAGCCGAGGCAGATGCGGCCGGGGCGGCGGCGCCGGCTGCGGGCATCAGCACAGCGATCGAGGCGGCCAGAACTGCGGCAAGCTGGGTGGGTCTCATGTCGTCCCGCTTTCCCCGCCAGCACTTCCGGCGGATACCCGGTCACCGGGCCTGGCGGTCACTCGTTATCCACAGAACTCCTGGGAGGCCGGGATGGTTCACAATGCCATTCGTGAGGGGCGCCCGGAGGGGAGCCGCTCATCTGGCCGCCGATCTTCGCCGTAGCCGAAATGATCAAGGCAGCCGGGGCAGAAGTCGTGCTGTGCACGAACGGCGTCCCGCTGGGCCGACCGGAGATCACCGGGCAGATCCTGGCGCTGGGCGTAGACGGGGTGTCCGTGTCGCTGGACTCGCCCGATCCTGCCTACAACGATCACTACCGGCCGTCGCGCAACGGCCGCCACGGCTGGGCCGACGTCATCGCCGGAATCCGCGCGCTGCTGGCCGCCCGCACCCAACACCAGGCCCCGAAGGTCGGCCTGTACACGGTGATCTCCCACCGCAACATCACGGCTCTTGGCGAGGTGGCTTACCTGGCCGCCGATCTCGGTGCCGACTACTACGTACCCCAGCCGATCTCATTGGCCCCTGGTCACAGCCTTCACGCCGAACTGGCTCTCCGAGGCGCCGACGTACCCGCCCTCGGCGCCGCGCTGGATGGCTTGTATGAGGCCAGGCTGGCCATCGGCCTGCCGGAGGCGTCCTACGCTCACCGGCTCCTTTCCACGCTCACTTCCAGCACGCAACTGGCGCCAGGCTGTTTCGGCGGGCACCACCTGGCCTTTATCGAGCCTGACGGCAGCGTATGGCCCTGTCCGTCCCGCTGCAAGATCGCGGCGACCAGGCCCGCGCAGCGCCGCACTATCCGTGGCCACCACGCGGCCGGGCTGTTCAGCCTGCAGCGCCGCACCTGCCTCGCCGACTGCGCCTTGATGTCGGCCGACTGCGTGAACATGTGGCCGCTGATGGGCTTCGACCACTTCCTGCACCCGGCGGAGGCACCATGACGACCCCTCGTGCCGCCTCACCTCCGCGCTCGCGGCAATGCCCGATCCGGCTGCCACCTGCCAGGTCAGCCACTACGAGAACGAACTCGCCCGCCACTTCGGTATCGACCATGCAGTGGCAGTGGCCAGCGGCACAGCCGCATTGCACTGTGCACTAGCCGCGTGCGGGGTCGGGCGAAAGCTGAGATGCATGGGCCGCGCGCGGCTGCCCGGATCTCCGGAATGCCCTCCCTGTGTGAGCGGATGCCGTTTGGCCGACGAGATCCAGGTCGTTTCGGCCGACCCTGGCTCCGGAGACTGCCGATCGCGATGATCTCAGGGCGCGGCTGCGGCCGTGAACGGCCGCGTGGCTGCGGCCTTCTGGGCCGCCGGGGTGGGCGGCCTGCTGCTGGCATTCCTCGCCTACCGCAGCGCTCTCGGTCCGGCCGGCGTGTATGCCGACCTGGTGCGGTCCTCGTTTGACCTGTACAAGGCCGACCTGCTGACCAAGCTCGGCTTCGCGCTGCCGGCGAACCTCGCCGACGAGCGACAGCTCTGGACCGACCTCGGCCAGCTGCTTTACCGGCGGTCGGCCTCGCATTCAGGGTTGCTTGATGCGGCTAGGCAAGCAGCGATAGCCCCGCCCGACGCGCCGTAGCATTCGCTGCTTCATGTTCGCTCGCAGCCAGGGCGGCCAAGCGCGTGTGATTGCCTCCACCCACCAGAAGTCCAGCGCGCCGCCTACGCGCAGATGCCGCAGATCAAAGCAGAGGCGCCCGGACCCGCCGATAGGCGCTGCGCCGCTCCGCCTCAATCGAGAGCCGGGCGGTGCCAGATTCGGAAGATCTGTATCGTGCCTTCGGGCTACGGCACCCACCGCGCCGCAGTCGTCAGGTAGTTCATGGCCTCGGCTGGCGGTCGGCTGGAGGAAATCGAGGCCGGGAAGGTCACCCGGAACCCGCTCAGGAGTATTCCAAGCCATACCCCCGGCCCGGCCGCCGCGGGCCGCGGCGGCGTCCTCGGCCGCATCCGCCTGAGCTGCTTCCCGCCAGCATCGCCGCGGCCTGGGCGGCCAGCTACCGGCCAGCCAGGGCCCAAACACCCCGGGCGTGGACGGCATTATTGCTTGCTGGGTCGAGGAAACCGTGGGCGTGCCCGGGTTCCTGGATGGCCCCCGGGCCGGTCTACGCCATCGCCACGTATCCACAGCTGTTGTTAACACAGCGCCAGCTGCTGGCGCCTCGTCCCGATGTGCTTTCCGAGCGCGGTGTCCGGCCTGTCCATCAAGCGGGCAAGGGGACCAATGGCCGCGAACTGCGGGACGTTCAGCACGATAACGGGATCCGCTTCCGTAGCACGCTTACGACACGTGCGGAGGGGACCATCCTGATGCCTGCGGCAAGCCCGCACGCTATGGAGGTGCGAGATGTCAGAACGCTCTGCGGGGTTTCGATTTGCAGCAGGTGCTGTCATGCGTTCTTGCCTGTTCCTTCTCGGCCTTGCCGCCTTCCTGTGCACAACGAGCCCTGTCATGGCGAGCCAGGCGTTACCGGCGACGGTTTCGTCTTTCAGCAACGTCTTCGTCATTGTCGGCGAGAACACGTCTCTCTCACAGATCAACTCGGCCAACGCCCCCTACATCATCGATACCCTGAAGCCAGGGAGCGCCTGGATGACCGGCTACCACGACGTGGCCAGCGGCTCGCTGGCCGACTATGTGGCGCTCACCTCGGGGCAATACGCCTCCTGCCAGACCCACGGTCCCTGCGGCGTGTTCGGCGTCCCGAGTATTTTCTCCCAGCTCGGCAACGGGGCCTGGCGGGACTGGAACGAGTCGATGCCGTCCAGCTGTTACCCGAACCAGGCTGGCTCTGACTCGGCGCTCAACGCCTACAAGCCGGGGCACAATCCGGCCCTCTTCTACGCCGGCCTGGCCTGCTCGACTTATGACGTGCCAGCCGGAACAACCGGGCCGGACGACATGAGCTCGTTCAACAAGGCCCTCGCCGCCGGGACGGTACCGAAGTACAACTTCATTAGCCCCAACTTGTGCGAAGACGGGCACGACTCATGTAACGGCGCGAACACGGTCACCGAATATGACAATTTCCTGGCAAAGGAAGTCCCCCTTATCAAAGCGTCACCGGGGTTCGGGTCGCACGGGGTGATCTTCGCGACCTATGACGAGGGCTCCAGCAACATCATGATGGCGGTGACAGGACGCCAGGTGAAAGCGGGGACCTACTCGGGCTACTACGACCACTACTCGACATTGCGGACGATAGAGCAGGGATTCGGGCTCCCCTACCTGGCGAACGCCTCCAAGGCGAGCAGTCTTCCGGTCTTCGGTTAGCCACCCGACCTGAAAAGCTGCGGACTGAGGTCAGATCCCTTATGCGGCAGCGGTCAGCGGAGGACCCCGGATTCGAAACTCGCAGAGGGTTGCCGCCAGCGCGCTTTCCAAGTCTGCGCGCCTGAATCCGGCTCATACCAGGGAGATCCGTGACCTCGGCTGCCTATCGTGCGTGGCATGCGCCGAGCGTCTCTGAACGTAGCTGATGAGACTAGCCATCAGATCCGCCGGGATGGTCCCGCCGGATGGCGAGCTAGAGGCGGCCAACGGTTGCCAGCAACCTGCGCTAGCGGCATAGTTGACGCTCCGGGTTCTGCCAATGCTCTGCGCTTGCTTCGTATCGTGGTACGACCCTCTGATCCAAACGGCATTTGACGAGCCGCCGCCCTTGGGAGGCTGGTCATGGATGCATCCGTCTTCCACCACGGCCCGGCACGGCTCTTCGCGGGGCTGGCCTGCGGCTTAAGTCTGGTTCTCGCGCTCGGCGCTGCCGCAGAGCCGGCCTCGGCACAAGCCCTGGTCACGAGCTACCCGGGCGTGCTGAACAGTGTCAGCGCTGCCTCCCCCACCGACGCGTGGGCGGTCGGCGGCAACCTGATACTGCACTGGACTGGCACCGCTGCGCTGGGACGGCACCACTTGGACGCAGGTTGCCAGTCCCAGTCCCGGACCCGACTCCGGGACCATCTTCACTCCCCTCAACGGCCTCAGCGCCTTGTCCTCTTCGAACGCATGGGCCGTCGGCAGTCGTTACGTAAGCACCGGTAACGGGACGGCGAATTACGGCACCCTGGTGCTGCACTGGAACGGCACCAGCTGGACGGTGGTGCCCAGCCCAAATCCCGGTCTTAGGGACGGTGGCACCTTCCTCAACGCGGTGAGCGCGCTGTCGCCCTCCAACGCTTGTGCCGTCGGATACTACAACACCGGCACCACGAACAAGACCGTGATACTACACTGGAACGGCAACCGCTGGACACAATCCTGACTCAATGCACTTTGCAATAAACCAAGAGACGCTGATAGTAGGTCCAGACCGCGGCGCAGCCAACCAGCAGTAAAGCACCGCCTTGTTCCTGCGCCGAACTGGTTTATATAAGCGAGCCTGTATCGGCGACCTGCGTAGATATCGGCCGCGCCCAATTCGGCGATATGCGCGCCGTGAACTTAGGGAGCGTCACGAGGAATCTTACCTTGGGTGACGGAAATAGCTTGCCATTCGCTGACCCCTCTGCCTGAGCGGCAGGAGCGGCCTTGAAAGGGCAGATCCAGCACACTGCCCGCTACAGGGATTGAATTGTCAGGGTCTGTGTCTGCCTGATCACAGTCGGCGCGCCTGCGTGATCCCACATCGCGGTCGGTCTACGCCGGGCGTATGAGGTATCCCGATGGTGGTGGCCTGACCGCTGCGGGGAGGGCGCGGCGGGAACGGGTGCGGCTGGCGGCCGCAGCGATGTACGAGCAGGACATGAAGCCGGTGCAGGTGGCCCATGAACTGCGGGTGAGCACGAAATCGGCGCATCAGTGGCGGCGGCGGTGGCGGGCCGGGGGCACCGCGGCGCTGGCCTCCAGGGGAGCAGGCGGGGCGGTCTGCCGGCTGGGCTCCCCCCAGTTGTCCCGGCTGCGCGCGGCGCTGGACCAGGGCCCGGCCGCCTGGGGCTGGGCTGAGGACCAGCGGTGGACACTGGAGCGGGTGACCACCTTGATCGGGCGGCTGTTCCACGTGCGCTGCACGCTGCGGGGCACCTCCTATCTGCTGCACCGGACCGGGTACCCCCCGCAGGTCCCGGTGCACCGCGCTGCCGAGCGCAACGAGGCTGCCATCGCCGCCTGGCGGGACGTGACCTGGGTGAAGCTTCGAGGCTAGCGGCGGCGACCGGGGCGTATTTGTGCTTCGAGGATGAGGCCGGGCAGTCCCTGCGCCCGCCGAAGGCCCGCACCTGGGCCCGCCGCGGCCAGACGCCGGTGGCCGTGGTGTCCGGGAAAGGCTCCGGGCGGGTGTCCGCAGCAGGCATGACCTGCTACCGGCCCGGTGCCCGCAGCCGGTTCTCCTGCCGGATCCGCATCCGCACCGGCCGCAAGGGCGAACGCCGGTCCATGTCCGAAGCCGATTACGCCGAACTGGTCACCGCCGCGCACCAGCAGCTTCATGCCCCGGTCATCCTGTGCTGGGATTATGTGGCGCGGAACATAATCCCAGTTGTGTGCCCGGCGGTGTTATGTGGCCAGCGGCGGCTGGTGGCTCGGCTGGTGGCTGGTGTCGCTGGTGGTGATCGGCTGGGCGCTGCCGCGGCCGGCCACATAATGCTTGGCCTGAGCGAGGCTGCTTCCTCTACCCCCTGGGAACAGAGAGGAAGTTGTCCCGATGCTGGAGTCCTACTTCGTCAAGCCTCAGACGGTCGGCCGGATCCGGGCGTGCTGGATCGGTGCGGAGATCGAGCGCTATGTCGGCTGGCTATCTGAGCAGGGCTATAGCACCCGGACGGTGCTGCGCCGGGTCCCGGTGCTGGTGGCGTTCGGGGAGTTCGCCCGGATGCGCGGCGCCTCGGCGCCGGCGGACATGCCCGCTTATGTCGATGGGTTCGTCGCGATGCGGGTGGCCTCGTTCCGCCGTGGCCAGGAGGCGGCTGGGGAGATCCGGGGCACGGTCGAGCAGATGCTGGCGGTCGTGCTGCCTGGTTTCGAGCGTACTGGCCGGCCGCACCGTGGCCTGCCCTTCGCCCGGGCGGTGCCGGGGTTCTTTGAGTACCTGGCCGCCGAGCGTGGCCTGCGCCCGGAGTCGATTGTGGGCTACCGGCATCACCTGGCCTGTTTCGAGGCCTACCTGGGCCGGATTGGCGTTACCGGGCTGGCGGAGCTGTCGCCGCCGGTTTTGAGCGCGTTCGTCGCCGAGCGCGCCGGCGCAGGGCTGGCCAAGACGACGGTGCGGAGCGGCTGCGGGGTGCTGCGCGTGTTCTTGCGGTATGCGCACCGCCAGGGGCTGGTGGCCGGCGATCTGAGCAAGGCGGTGGAGTGGCCACCGGCCTGCCGGCTGGCGGACGTCCCGCGGTCCATCTCCTGGGCGGAGGTGGGACTGGTGCTGGGCGCCGTCGACCGCCGCACCCCGTGCGGCAAGCGCGATTACGCGATCTTGCTGCTGCTGGTGACCTATGGGCTGCGGGCCCGTGAGGTGGCGGCCCTGACCCTGGATGACATCGGCTGGAGACGCGACCGGCTGGCCGTGCCCGGGCGCAAGGCCGGGCACTCGACCGCCTTCCCGCTGTCGGCCGTGGTTGGCGAGGCCCTGGTGGATTACCTGCGGCACGGCCGGCCACCCAGCACAGACCGGCATGTGTTCTTCCGGGCGGTGGCCCCGGTGCGGCCGGTCAGCCGGGTCGCGGTCTCCGCCTGCGCCAAGCACTACCTGGTCAAGGCCGGGATCGAGGTGCCCCGCCCGGGGTCGCACACGCTGCGGCATACCTGCGTCCAGCGGCTGGTGGACGACGGGTTCGGGTTCAAGGCGATCGGGGACTTTGCTGGGCACCGCTCGCCGGCCTCCACAGAGATCTACGCCAAGGTGGCCATTGAGCCGCTGCGGCAGGTCGCGCTCGGTGACGGGGAGCAGGTGCTGGCATGACCGACACCATCGCCTCCGCGGTCGACCGGTTCATCGCGCACAAGCGGGCGCACGGCCGCAGGTACCACAGCGAGGCCCGCGAGCTGGCGCTGCTGGTGCGCTTCGCCGCCCAGCACGACGTCAGTCGCCTCAGCGGGCTCACCCCCGCCCTGCTGGAGGACTTCCTGGCCTCCCGGCCCAGGCCACATCCGCGCAGCTTCAATCATCTGCTCGGCGTCGTGCGGTGCCTGCTGGACTGGGCGGTCACCTGGCAGCTGCTGGAGGCCTCCCCGCTGCAGGCCCGCCGCCGCCGGGTCACCGAACGGCGCATCCCGTTCTTGTTCGACCCCGCCCAGGCCCGACGCCTGCTGGATGCCGCGGCCGCACTGCCGGACAACCCGCGGGCCCCCGCGCGAGGCCTCACCTACCGGGCCATCTTCGCCTTGTGCTACGGGCTCGGGCTGCGCGCCGGCGAGGCATGCGGCCTGACTTTGGGTGACATCGACGCCGACCGCTCGCTGCTGACCGTGCGCGGCGGCAAATTCGGCAAGACCCGATTGGTCCCGCACGGGCCGCGGATCGCCGAGCTAGTCGACGAGCAAGCCGCCCGCCGTGCCCGCACCGGGGCGGCCGATGCCCAGGCGCCGCTGTTCACTTTCGACGGGCAAAGGCCCGTCCATCCCGGCACCGCCAGCCAGACCTTCCATCGCCTGGTCACCGGGCTTGGCCTCACCGCCCCCGCGGGAATCTCGCCGCCGACCCTGCACAGCCTCCGCCACTCGTCTGCGGTCGGCTGCCTGCTCCGCTGGTATCGGCAGGGCCTGGACCCCTCGGCCCGGCTCCACCATCTGTCCACGTTCATGGGCCACGTCGATCCTGATTCCACTGCGGTCTACCTGACGATCACCGATGAGCTGCTGGACGAGGCGAGCCGGCGGTTCGAGGCCTTCGCGGCGCCCGCATGGACCGAGGCGGCACAATGACCCAGGGACAAACCCAGACCCTCGGCCCGGTCCTGCACTCCTTCTTCGCCAGCCACCTGATCACCGTCAAAGGCCTCCGCCCGGCCTCGGTCCGCAGCTACCGCGATACTGTGCGGCTGTTCCTGGTGTTCACCGCGGCCGATAAGGGCTGCAAGATCACCCGGCTGACCCTCGCTGACCTCACCTCCGACCGGGTCGTGGCATTCCTCCGTCACCTTGAGCAAGACCGGGGCAACCACGCCGCCACCCGCAACCAGCGGCTGGCTGCCCTGCACTGCCTGTTCGACTACATAGCCGGGCGGGAACCAGGCATGCTCGCCACCTGCCAGCAGGTGGCCGCCATCCCGGTCAAGCGCACCGCCCCGCCGGAAACCCGGTTCCTGGAACGCGACGAGATCGAAGACCTCCTGCGCCGGCTGCCCCGCGACGGCCCGCTCGCGCTGCGGGACCGCACCCTGATCCTGTTCCTCTACAACACCGGCGCCCGCGCCCAAGAGGTCGCCGACCTGCGCACAGAGCACCTCGACCTCGGCGAGCACCCGCTGGCGCGCCTGCACGGCAAGGGCGGCAAATGGCGGACCTGCCCGCTGTGGCAGCAGACAGCACGGCTGCTCGCCGCTCTGCTCGACCTGGCAGGCCCGCCGCCCGCGCCCGGTGCACCGGTGTTCGCCGCCCACGGGCAGCCCCTCACCCGCTACGGCATCTACAAGATCATCCGCCGGCACGCATCCCGCTTCGACGACCCGCACACCGGACGCCGCGTCAGCCCGCACACCTTCCGGCACACCGCCGCCGTCCACCTGCTCGAAGCCGGCGCCGAAGTCAACGTGACCCGGAGCTGGCTCGGACATGCCGATCTGGGCACGACCAACCGCTACGCCGAGATCAACACCAAGACCAAGCTGGCAGCCCTCCAAGCCGCCGAGCCGCACGATGTTATGGCGGGATCCCGGACTAACCCAATCTGGCGATCAGACCAATCCCTGCTCAACTGGCTCGCCTCGCTGTGATCATTATGTGGCCAGCCGCGGCAGCGCCCGGCCGATCACCACCAGCGACACCAGCCACCAGCCGCCGCTGGCCACATAACACCGCCGGGCACACAACTGGGACAACCTGAACACGCACATCAGCGGCGTGATGCGCACCTTGCTGCAGGCGCACCGGGACTGGCTGACCGTCGTCCAGATGCCGTCCTGCGCCCCGGACCTCAACCCCGTCGAGGGCGCCTGGTCAACCATGAAAAGCAGCCTGGGCAACCTGGGATCCTGCAGCACACCGCACCGGCTGGCCGCGATCATCAAGAACCGGCTCAAGCGCATCCAGTACCGGCCCGGACTGATCGACGGATTCCTCGCGCAGGCCGGACTCAGCCTCGAACCCGAACCGCCGTAGTCCCAGACCCCGGCCTTTCAATCTCTGTAGCTGCCGGGCAAGCGGCACTGGGCCCTCCCCAAGGCGTTCTTCCTGCTCAGTGGTCCAGAACTCGGGCCCAAGACCTGGGATCCGTGCGCCGTCGCCCGCGAGGGCAAGGCCCAGCTCGAACGTGTGTGCGGGATCTCACGCGGTCCCGGTTGCTGTACTTTGCTGCTATACTCTTGGTCCGGCTGTTCGAATTAGGCTTCTGACCTGTGGAGCTAAGGGGACTCGAACCCCTGACCCCCTGCTTGCAAATCGCCGTGCTTGGCCGAGTAACGCGACCTGAGCTGGGCGGGTGACTGCCCGTGGGTGACCGCAGTGTACCGTCGGTGACCGCGGCTAATGGCACACTAATGGCACGGCGATCTTGACCGGTCCCCAGGTCCCAGCCGAACATGTAGTCCGGTGGCAAGCTGACCCGAACCGCAGGGAGGGCCAGCGACCGAGGACCGGAAGCGGCGCGGCAGCAGCAGCGACGCAGTGTGGGTAGACCGCGGAAGTCGCTGGCCGAAGCACAGGCTAGCGGCGGCGCATGCGCGTCACACCTTGACCATCGATCTCGACGTCAAAGTTCTCTGCTGGAGTTTCCAGCTCGACACGGTGTCCGTCTCCCACAGGCTCCAGCCCGATGATCCTGATGGCGTCGACGCCGATGCCGAGACTCTCGGCTAGCCACGCTCGGGCAGATTCAGCCTGCGACTGAGCATCGAGAACTCTAGCCTGACCCCGACGCAATATGCGGCGGGAGATCGCGTCCCACAAGACCGGCAAGCTAGCGAGCCCTGTTAGTACAGCCGGAACCTCAACGATGAGTTCAGCCCCGGAGCCGGATGCTCCCCAGCTCCTTTCGGTTATGCTCTGGCGGATGCTTCGCGGACCGGTACCGACGTCCTCTTTGAGCTCGTCTGCCAACTGCTCGACGTCTACTCGGGAACCCACCGTGACCTGTAGCGCAATCTCATCAGTTAGGTTCTCAGGCAACGGATAACCGGTGTAGCTGCGCAGCCTGACCGTCAGGACGTTGAGGTAGTGCTCTGTCATTTAGGCACTATCTCAGCCATGTACGCGCCTCGCGCGCGCGGCCGGGATTCGCTCGGAGGACTCGAACCCCCGGCCATCAGATCCGTAGATCAATGCCGTGCGTCCGGCCAGTGCGTCAGAGTCCGTATCCGCGGGTCAGCGTCCGCCGGGTGTCCGATGCGGACGCCCTGGTCCGGTGCCGTCTAACCACTCTGTGAGAAAACCGTGAGAGATCACCTCTGGCCAACCTGGGTCGGGTTGCCGACCGCTCGGCCTCCTCGGCCAGGACCGTCCGCTTTGCAGGCGGAGCAGGCACCCAGGTCAGGCCACCTTGCCGCAGCGTAGACAGATGTCGGCTGGGCGCTCATGACCGTCACAGGTTGCCGTCGTTGCTGTCACTGTTGCTGTCAGTTCAGCACGTTCGGAGGCAGGGACCCCAGGAGGCGCAGCGCCCGCTGGCCTCTTCGTCCCGAAGCCAAGTCGCGGTGCCGACTGCCAGCGGCGCGACGTACCTGACCTGGGAACCGTCGTCCGTCAGCGTCCACTGGTGTCCACTGGTGTCGGTGGTGATTGTTACTCACTTGGTTACTCGGCCGCTCGTGGGCCGCTGACACCAGTCCATCCGCTGCGAGTGGTTGTGACTGGAGCACGGGGCTGGCACCGTGGTGGTCATGTCGGTGCAGCCGTCTCCGCTGTGGGCTGCGGCGCCTGCCTGGGCTGCGTCGTGAGCGTCCAGGCGGACCGCAGCGAATCAGCGTCGGCCAGGCGCCGCAGGCCGGTCGTCCTGGGTTTGCTCCGGGCACTGGCGACGGCCGTCGTGCTGGTTGCGTTGTACTACCTGCTGCCGCTTGACCACATCAAGAACGTGCCGTTGACGTTGGCAGCCGGGCTGCTGATTCTGCTGGCCGTCGTCGCGTGGCAGCTGCGCGCGATCGTCCGGGCCAAAGAGCCAGGCGTACGCGCCATCGTGGCCCTGGCCCTCACGGTGCCGCTGTTCGTGCTCCTGTTCGCCTCGGCCTACTTCGTGATGGCGCGGGCCAGCCCGGCCAACTTCAGCACCCACCAGCTCACCCGCACCGATGCGCTGTACTTCACGGTCACCATCTTCAGCACCGTGGGGTTCGGAGACATCACAGCGACCAGCCAGAGCGCCAGGCTCGTGGTGACCG
>JBKQSL010000442.1:0-10302 GCA_052143655.1 Streptosporangiaceae bacterium
GGGTACACCGGCGGCCAGGGCGCGTCGGGCAGCCCGCTCTCGGCGTCCCGGGCGCTCATCGCCAGCAGCGGCTCCAGGGACTGCGGCGCTGCGTTCATCTCCTGCCACGGGTCGCCGACGCGATCCAGCCGGTCGGGCAGCGACGCGATCGTGAACTGGTCGGGATGGATGTCGTCCAGCTCGTCCCAGGACACCGGCGCGGACACCTGCGCGCCCGGCCGGGCCCGCACCGACCAGGCGCCGAACACCGTCTTGTGCGGAGCGTTCTGGTTGTAGTCCACGAACACGCGGCGGCCGCGCTCTTCCTTCCACCAGGCCGCGGTGATCTCCGCGGGACGGCGCCGCTGTAGTTCCCGGGCCAGCGCAACGGCGGCCGCGCGCACCTGATAGGAGTCCCACCGCGGCTCGAGCCGCACGTACACGTGCAGGCCGCGGTTGCCGGTGGTCTTCGGGTAGCCGGTGATCCCCGCCTCGGCCAGCAGCCGCTGCAGTTCCCGAGCGGCCCGGCGGATATCGCCGAACTCCACCCCGGGCGTCGGGTCCAGGTCGATGCGCAGCTCGTCCGTGTGCTGCGGGTCGCTGGCCTGGTACGGCCAGACGTGGAAGCCCAGGCAGCCGAGGTTCACCGCCCACAGCACGTGATCGAGGTCGGCGGCGACGAGCGCCTGTGAGGTGGTTCCGTTCGGCGTGCAGACCGTGCTGGTCTGCAGCCAGTCCGGGATGTTTTTCGGCACTCTCTTCTGGAAGAACGACGGCCCGCCCGCCCCCTCGGGGAAGCGCTGCAGCAGCACCGGGCGGCCGCCCATCGCGGCAAGCAGCGGCCCGGCCACCTGCTCGTAGTAGCCGGCCAGGTCGGCCTTGGTCTCCCCGCGCTCGGCGAACAGCACCTTGTCCGGGTGGGTGATCAGTCCTGAGCGCATGATCCCCCGCCCGGCACTGTCACGCCCGGCCCGGTCACGAGCGGCCGTGCTGCCACTGCGGCTTGCGCTTGCCGAGGAACGCCTGCATCCCCTCGCGGGCGTCCGGCAGCTGGCTGGTGGCGGCCATCACCTCAATCGCGTACGCGTAGGCCTTCGGCTGGTCGAGGTCGATCTGCGCGTAGAGCGCCTGCTTGCCGATGCCCTTGGACACCGCGGAGCCGCGGGTGACCCGGTCAAGCAGGTCCGCGGTCGCCGAGTCCAGCTGCTCAGCGGGAACCACCGAGTTGACCAGTCCCCAGTCCAGCGCGGTGCGGGCGTCGATGACGTCACCCGATAGCGCCAGCTCCATCGCCCGCTTGCGGCCGACGTTGCGGGCGACCGCGACCATCGGCGTGTGGCAGAACCAGCCGCCCTTGCCGCCCGGCGCGGCGAAGCCCGCGTTCTCGCTGGCCACGGCCAGGTCCGCGGTGGCGACCAGCTGGCAGCCGGCCGCGGTGGCCAGGCCGTGCACCCTGGCCACGACCGGCTGCGGCACCTGCTGGATCAGGTTCATCAGCTCGGTGCATGTCTGCAGCAGGGCGCGGACGCACATCAGGTCCCCGGCTGCGACGTCGGCGAAATCATGTCCGGCGCTGAACACCGGGCCGTTGCCGGCCAGCACGATGCCGAGCGCGTCGCTGCCGCCGAGGTCGGCGAACGCGGCGATCAGCTCGCGCATATGCGCCAGCGACAGCGCGTTGCGCCGCTGCGGCCGGTTCATCGTGACGGTGGCGAACTCGCCCGACCGCTCGACCAGGATGTGCTCGAAATCCACGGCGGCCTCCTCCCGACGGCAAGCCTACGTCGCCGCGGCCGCCCGCCCCAGGTCCTGAGCGGGGCGCGCCCGGCTACGGCGGGGTGCGCGCCCGGCGCAGCAGCCAGCCCAGGCCGGCCAGCACCAGCAGCCCCGCGGCCGCGATCCCGGCAATGGCCGCTGGCGGCAGCGAGCGGCCTGCCGACGGCGGCCGGGCCGCCGCGCTGGCGGTCCCGGCCGGGCGGGAAGCGGCGCGGCCGGGCTGCGCGGCCGGCGTGCTCGCCGTCCCGCTGGATGCGGCCGGGCTCTGGCCGGATGCGGCCGGGAACGCGACGACCTGCCGGGCGGCCGCGGCCAGCAGCAGGCCGTCAGCCGCGCTCGGCGTGGGGAAGTGGTTAGCCGGCGCCCCGATCTGCACCTGCTGGCGGACCTGGCCGGTGCCGGGGCTGAGCCCGGACAGCGTGCCGTCCTGGCCGATCGTCCAGACCAGCCCGCCGGCCAGGATCGGCGGGCCGCCGCCGGTGCCCGACCGCCACAGCAGCCGCAGCGGCGGCGGGGATGCGCTCGCCTGCACCGCGATGATGCCGCTCTTGCAGGGCAGGAACACAGTCTCCCCGGTCACCGCGGACCCGCCGTCGATCACGCCGCCGCACGCCGAGCGCAGCGTGGCCCGCTGCCCGCCGATGCCGCCCAGGTGCGCGGCGGTCAGCAGGTAGACATCGCCGGACTTGCCCGCCGCGATCACCTGGCCGTCCGCCAGCAGCGCGGGCTCGGTGGAGAAATCCAGGTCGCTGGCGTTGTCCGACGCCCAGGTGACCGGCGCGAAGTACTGCAGCAGCCGCATGCCGGGCGACAGTTCCAGCACCGAGTCGCTGTAGTCGTAGGGGTGGGCGAAGGTGTGCACCGAGCCGTTGCCGGCCGTCACCCAGATGTGCCCCCGGCCGTCGACGGCCGGGGCCGCGCCGCCCATCCAGATCGCGCCCTGGGACTCGCCGCGGGCGGAGTCCACGGTGTAGAACCGCGGCGCGCCGCCCGCCTCGGGCACCGCCACCACATGGCCCCGGTACCGCGGGCAGTCGCCGTAGTTGCCGCCGAACCCGAACACCACCTGGCCGCCGGCCAGGGCCAGCCCGGTGCGCTGCAGCAGCGCGGCGGTCTGCGCGCCGGGCGGATCCACATCCCGCCGCAGCTCCTGGCGGCCCGACTGGGTCGAGAGCCCGACCAGCAGGTGGGCCGGCCGTCCGCCGGACAGCACGTCGGCGACCGCGAAGATCTCCCGCCGGGCCGCGGCGATGACCGGGGTGCCGGTGATGCCCACGGTCGGGGTGATGTCGCCGCACGGCAGCGAGCCTGCCGGGACCGGCGTTCCCAGGTGCGCCGACCAGGCGATCTTCCCGGTCGCGGCGGACAGCGCATAGACGGTGTCGTTCTCGGTGGCGACGTAGACGCGGCCGGCGAAGACCAGCGGCTCACCGTAGATGTCGCCGTCCAGGCGGGGCGAGGTCCAGGCCCGGCGGCCGGTGCGGACGGCAGTCACTCCCGCCGCGACCCCGGTCCCGGCCGGGGTCGCGTGGTAGACGGTCCAGGTGCTGCCCGCGGCGTCGTGCGCAGCCGCCCGGGCGCCAGGCGCGGCCGGCCCGGCGGCTGCCTGCGGCCCGGCGGCCAGCGCCCCCGCCACCAGCAGCCCCGCCACCAGCAGCCCGGCCGCCAGCCAGCGGGGACCCAGCCACCGGAAGGTCGGCCACCGGGCTGCCGGCCGTCTGGATGCCCGCAGCCGGGCCGCAGCGGCCCGGCCTGCTTGCCGCGGGAGCGAGCGCACCCGCACGTCGCCTAGCATCGTGTCAGCGTAACGACGATGACCGGCTGGCCGTGCCAGCCGGTCATCGGGGACGAAAGCCTCTACTGCCGGGCCAAGCAACCCTGCGATCCTGTGCGCTGGCCGTCACCGGCCGCGGGCCAGTGGGCACGGCAGCGCGGCGAGCGCGGGAAGAGGACGCGGATGGGCGGGGAGCAGCAGCCGGATCTGTCCGGCAGGGCGGTCGGCGGGCCGGCCGCCGAACCGGCGGCACCGCCTGCACCCGTGCCGCCCGGCCGCCTGCGGCCGCTGGTAATCCAGGGCGGCATGGGCGTGGCCGTCTCCGGCTGGCGGCTGGCCCGCGCCGTCGCCGTGGCGGGCCAGCTCGGCGTGGTGTCCGGCGTGGCGCTGGACACCGTCATGGCGCGGCGGCTGCAGTCCGGCGACCTGGACGGCACAGTGCGGCGGGCGCTGTCCCAGCTGCCACTGGACGGCGTGGCCGACCGGATCCTGCAGCGGTATCTCGTGCCCGGCGGGATCGGCCCGGCGCAGGCGTTCCGGCCGGTGCCGCGGCTCGGCATCCCCCTGCACGCGGCCGCGACGGAGCTGACCATCGCCGGCAATTTCTGCGAGGTGTTCCTGGCCAAGGAGGGACACGACGGGCTCGTCGGCATCAACTACCTGGAGAAGATCCAGCTGGCCACGCCCGCCGCGGTGTACGGTGCGATGCTGGCCGGGGTCGACTACGTGCTGATGGGCGCCGGCATCCCGGCCGAGATCCCGGCTCTGCTCGACGCGCTGGCTGCCGGGAAGGCCGGGGAGGTGACGGTCACGGTCGCCGGGGCGCAGGCCGGCAGCCGCCACTCGGTCCGGCTCGACCCGCAGGCGCTGCCCGGCGCGCCGGAGCAGCTGGGCCGCCCGCAGTTCCTCGCCATCGTCTCCTCGTCCGTGCTGGCCCAGTACCTGGCCCGCAGCCCGGTCACCTGCCCGGACGGGTTCGTGCTGGAGGGCCCGGCCGCCGGCGGGCACAGCGCGCCGCCGCGCGGGCGGATGCAGCTGGACGCGGCAGGCCAGCCCGTCTACGGGGCACGGGACGAAATTGACCTGGCCAAGGTGGCCGCCCTCGGGCTGCCGTTCTGGCTGGCGGGCGGGCAGGCCCGGCCCGGGGTGCTGGACGCGGCCCGGTCTGCTGGCGCCGCCGGGATCCAGGTCGGCACGGCGTTCGCGCTGTGCCGGGAGTCCGGGCTGGAGCCGCACCTGCGCGCTTCGCTGCTGGAGCGCGCGCTGGCGGGCCGGCTGGTGGTGCGCAACGAGCCGCACACCTCGCCGGCCGGGTTCCCGTTCAAGGTCGCCCAGCTGCCCGGCACCCTCGCCGACGACAGCGTGTACGCGGCCCGGCCGCGGCTGTGCGACATGGGCTACCTGCGGACGCCCTACGACCGCGGCGACGGCCGGATCGGCTACCGGTGCTCGGCCGAGCCCGTCGCGGTCTACATCCGCAAGGGCGGCGGCGAGGAGGACACCGCGGGCCGCCGCTGCCTGTGCAACGGCCTGCTGGCCACGATGGGCCTGGCCCAGCGCCACCCTGGCGGGCCCGGCGAGCCGCCGGTCGTCACGCTCGGCCAGGACCTCAGCTTCCTGCCCGGCCTGGTCGCGGCCACCGGACCCGACTTCGGCGCGGCGGATGTGCTCACCTACCTGCTGGGCTGACCGGCCCGGCGGGGCCGCCGGCCCTGCGCCGGGCCGGTTTCGCGGTGCCGGGCGGCTGCGCGGTGCCGCCCGCAGCGGACAATGGTGCGGACCGCGCCGCAGCGGCCGCAGCGACCAGGAGGAGCAGACAGTGCCAGTGCATGAGCGGGCCGGGCAGCAGGCGGACCAGGCGGACCTCGTCGACGTGGCCGGGCTGGTCACGGCCTACTACGCGCAGCACCCGGACCCGGGCGAGCCGGGCCAGCAGGTGGCGTTCGGCACCTCGGGGCACCGCGGGTCGGCCCTGAAGCTGTCGTTCAACGAGGATCACATCGCCGCCACCACGCAGGCAATCTGCGATTACCGCGCCCGCCAGGGCATCACCGGGCCGCTGTTCATCGGCCGGGACACCCACGCGCTGTCCGAGCCCGCGTTCGTCACCGCGCTGGAAGTCCTCGCCGCCAACGACGTGCAGGTGCTGGCCGACAGCCGGGACGGCTACACGCCGACGCCCGCGCTGTCGCGCGCCATCCTCGTGTACAACGACGGCCGCCGCGACGGCCTGGCCGACGGGATCGTCGTCACCCCGTCGCATAACCCGCCCGAGGACGGCGGGTTCAAGTACAACCCGCCCGACGGCGGCCCGGCCGGGTCGCAGATCACCTCGGTCATCCAGGACCGGGCCAACGAGCTGCTGCGCGGTGGCCTGCGCGACGTCCGCCGGGTCCGCTACGACCGGGCGCTGGCCCAGGCCGGCCGGCATGACTTCCTCGGCGCCTACGTGTCGGACCTGCCGTCGGTGGTCAACATCGACGCCATCCGGGACGCCGGAGTGCGGATCGGCGCGGACCCGCTCGGCGGCGCCAGCGTCGCCTACTGGGGCGAGATCGCGGCCACGTTCGGCCTGGACCTGACCGTCGTCAACCCGGTGGTGGACGCCACGTTCCGGTTCATGACCCTGGACTGGGACGGGCGCATCCGGATGGACTGCTCCTCGCCCTACGCGATGGCCTCGCTGATCGGCCGCCGGTCCGAGTTCGCGATCGCCACCGGCAACGACACCGACTCCGACCGGCACGGCATCGTGACGCCGGAAGCCGGGCTGCTGAACCCCAACCACTACCTGGCCGCGGCCATCGACTACCTGTACCGGCACCGGGACGGCTGGCCGGCCGCGGCGGCGGTGGGCAAGACCATGGTCAGCTCCTCGGTCATCGACCGGGTGGCCGCCGACGCGGGCCGGCGGCTGATGGAAGTGCCGGTCGGCTTCAAGTGGTTCGTGCCCGGGCTGCTGTCCGGCGAGGTGGCGTTCGGCGGCGAGGAGAGCGCGGGCGCCTCGTTCCTGTGCCGGGACGGGAAGGTCTGGACCACCGACAAGGACGGCATCATCCTGGCGCTGCTCGCCTCGGAGATCACCGCGGTCACCGGGTCCAGCCCGGCGCAGCGCTACCGGGCGCTGGCCGGGCGGCTCGGCGACCCGGCCTACGCCCGCATCGACGCTCCGGCCAGCCGGGAGCAGAAGGCGGCCCTGGCCCGGCTGACCCCCGAGCAGGCCGACATCGACGAGCTGGCCGGCGAGCCGGTGCTGGCCCGGCTGACCACCGCGCCGGGCAACGGCGAGCCGCTGGGCGGGCTGAAGGTGGTCACCGAGTCCGGCTGGTTCGCGGCCCGGCCGTCGGGCACCGAGGACGTGTACAAGCTCTACGCCGAGTCCTTCGCCGGGCCTGGCCACCTGGAGCGGATCCAGGCCGAGGCGCAGCAGGTCCTCGACTCCGTGCTGAGCGCGTCGGCGGGAAGCGGGGCGGCATGACCGCACCCGGGACCGCGCCCGCAGCCGGGCCGGGACCCGCTGCGGCGGCCGGCAGCCCGGCCGCGCTCGACCTGTCCGGCCGGACCGTGCTGGTCACCGGCGGCGCCAGCGGCATCGGCGCGGCCTGCGCCGCACGGCTGGCCGCAGCCGGCGCCCGGGTCGTGGTAGCGGACCTGAACGGCGCCGGGGCTGCGCAGGTCGCCGCGGACATCGGCGGGGCCAGTGCGCAGGTGGACCTGGCGCGCCCGGACTTCGACGCGGCCGGCCTGGCCGGCCGGGCCGACATCCTGGTGAACTCGGCCGGCCTGCAGCATGTGGCGTCCGTGCACGAGTTCGAGCCGCAGATGTTCCGCATCCTGCTCGCGGTCATGCTGGAAGCCCCCTTCCTGCTGGCCCGGGCCGCGCTGCCGCACATGTACGAGCAGGGCTTCGGCCGCATCGTCAACATCTCCTCCGTGCACGGCCTGCGCGCCTCCGCCTACAAGAGCGCCTATGTCGCTGCCAAGCACGGGCTGGAGGGACTGTCGAAGGTGATCGCCTTGGAAGGCGGCCCGCACGGGGTCACCTCCAACACCGTGTGCCCGGCCTACGTCCGCACCCCGCTGGTGGAAAAGCAGATCGCCGACCAGGCCCGGGTGCACGGCATCTCGCCCGAGCAGGTGGTCACCGAGATCATGCTCACCGAGCCGGCGATCAAGCGCCTGATCGAGCCGGCCGAGGTCGCCGAGCTGACCGCATTCCTGTGCAGTCCGGCCGCCTCGTTCGCCAACGGGTCCTCCTGGGTGCTCGACGGCGGCTGGACCGCCCGCTGAGCTGCGGCGTGCCCCCGCCGGATGCCGCGGGCGCCGGCCGGGCTGCCCGGCCTTCGCGGCGCCCGGCTGGCCGTCGGCGGGCCCCTGTCCGGGCCCCTGCTGGGCTGGCCGCGCCCGGCCCGCCATCATGGGGGCATGCCTGATGCCGCACTGCTGCCTGCCCCGGCCGACCTGTCCATCGAGCAGAAGGCAGCCCTGTGCCTGGGCTCGGACTTCTGGCGCACCGCACCGGTCGAGGCCGCCGGGGTGGAATCGATCATGGTGTCGGACGGGCCGCACGGCCTGCGCAAGCAGCCGGACCGCGCCGATCACGCGGGGATCTCCGGCAGCCTGCCGGCGACCTGCTTCCCCACCGCATCCGCGCTCGCCTCGTCCTGGGACTCCGGCCTGCTCCGCGAGGTCGGCGCCGCGATCGGCGCCGAGGCGAGGGCCCAGGGCGTGGCGGTCGTGCTCGGGCCCGGCGTCAACATCAAGCGATCCCCGCTGTGCGGGCGCAACTTCGAGTACTTCTCCGAGGACCCGTTCCTGACCGGGCGGCTCGCCGCCGCCATGGTGACCGGCCTGCAATCCCAGCAGGTCGGCGCCAGTGTCAAGCACTTCGCCGCCAACAACCAGGAAACCGACCGGGTGCGAGTCAGCGCCGACGTGGACGAGCGCACGCTGCGGGAGATCTACCTGCCCGCGTTCGAGCATGTCGTCACGACCGCGGCGCCGTGGACGGTGATGTGCGCCTACAACAAGCTGAACGGCGAGTACTGCTCGCAGCACCGGTGGCTGCTGACCGACGTGCTGCGCGGCGAGTGGGGCTTCGACGGGGTGGTCGTCTCCGACTGGGGGGCGGTGGCCGACCGGGTGGCGGCCCTGGCCGCCGGGCTGGACCTGGAGATGCCGCCGAACCTGGGGGTGAGCGACCGTGCGCTGGCGGCCGCCGTCCGGGCCGGGACCCTCGCCGAGGCGGACCTGGACCAGGCCGCCGGCCGGGTGCTGCGCCTGGTGCAGCGCGCCCGGGCCCGCCGGCCCGCCGTGCCGGATCCCCGCGCGCACCACGCCCTGGCCCGCCGCGCCGCGGCACAGAGCATGGTGCTGCTCAAGAACGCCGGCGCAGTGCTCCCGCTGACCGGTGCGCCCGGCCTGACCGTGGCAGTGCTCGGCGAGTTCGCCCGCACGCCCCGGTTCCAGGGCGCGGGCAGCTCCCAGGTCAGCCCCACCCAGGTGGACGTGCCGCTGGACGAGCTGCGGGCGGCGCTGCCCGGGGCCGAGATCCGGTTCGCGCCCGGCTTCCCGCTCGGCCCGGCCAAGGACACGGGCGCAGCGGGGGATGAGGGTGCTGCCGGGAGCGGCCCGGGCCAGGAGAACGGCGCCGCCGGGCCCGGCGAAAGCACGCTGGCCGCCGGGGCGCTGCGGACCGCGGCCGGCGCGGACGTGATCGTGGCCTTCCTCGGGCTGCCTGCGGGCGCGGAGTCGGAGGGATTCGACCGCACCCACATCGACCTGCCCGCGGCGCAGGTCAGCCTGCTTCTCGCGGTCGCCGCGCAGCAGCCGCAAACGCCCATCGTGGTCGTGCTCTGCAACGGGTCGGCGGTGCGGACCAGTCCCTGGGACCATGTGGCCAGCGCCATCCTGGAGTGCTGGCTGAGCGGGCAGGCGGCCGGCTCGGCGGTCGCCGGCGTGCTGACCGGCGCCGTCAGCCCGTCCGGACGGCTGGCCGAGACGATCCCGGTGCGGCTCCAGGACTGCCCGTCCTACCTGAACTTCCCCGGCGCGGAGGGGCACGTCCGCTACGGCGAAGGCATCTTCACCGGTTACCGCGGCTACGACGCCGCCGACGTGGCGGTGTCCTACCCGTTCGGGCACGGCCTGTCCTACACCCGGTTCGGTTACCGCGACCTGCAGGTCAGCCAGCCGGGCTCCGCGGATTCCGATGACTTCTCCGTCACGGTGACCTGCACCCTCAGCAACGACGGCGATCGCGGCGGCGCCGAGGTCGTGCAGCTGTACGTCGGCGCGGGCGGCGCGGCCGTGCCCAGGCCGCCGCGCGAGCTGAAGGGCTTCGCCAAGATCACTCTGGCGGCCGGGGAAGCGCGGCAGGTCCGGTTCGGATTGTGCGCCCGGGACCTGTCCTGCTGGTCCGCCGCCCGGTCCGGCTGGGTGCTGGAGCCCGGGCAGTACGCGATCGAGGTGGGCGCGTCATCCCGCGACCTCCGGCTCAGCCAGGCCATCACGGTGGCCGCCCGGCCCGCCGCGCTGCCGCTGTCGGCCGGCTCGACCCTCGCCGAGTGGCTGGCCGACCCGGCCGGCGGCCCGGCCCTGCGCGCCGCGGTCGGCGCCGATGCGGACGGCCGCCCCGGGGGCATCCTCGGCAGCGCCGCGATGCTCACGATCATCGGCAACTTCCCGCTCGCCCGGCTGACTGCCTTCCCCGGCCTCGGCATCACCCAGGCCGTACTGGACTCCGTGACCCGCGCCGTCAGCTAGCCAGGTGG
>JBKQSL010000443.1:0-11161 GCA_052143655.1 Streptosporangiaceae bacterium
CCCGTCATCACAGCCGTCCAGCCCCGGCCGGACGGCCGGCGCCAGCATGCCCTCACGCAAGGCAAAAGCCCGCCTGCCCGGATAGCCTCGATTTGACAACTTAAGCCCTGGGGTGTCTGACCAGCGCGGCCCGGCCGTTTCGCGCCCGGCTGTCATGCACTCCGTGACCGGACCGGGGCGGCGGACCCGCCGGGCGGCGGGCCCATAGCCCCGGCCCGGGCCGGTCCGCCGACTGTCGGCGGGCCGGGGCACAATGCTCGGCATGGCTGGACTGGTGACGTGGCGAGAGTTCGAGACGACGGCGCCGGAGCTCGCGGCGGCGGGCCGCGGCCTGCTGTACCAGTTCGGGGTCGGGCTGGCGTTCCTGTCGACGGTGCGAGCCGACGGCGGGCCGCGGCTGCACCCGATGTGCCCGCTGCTGGCCGACGGGGCACTGCTCGCGCACATCATCCCCTCGGCCAAGCGGGACGACCTGCACCGGGACGGCCGGTACGCGATGCACTCGTTCCCGACCGACAGCAACGAGGACGCTTTCTACCTGACCGGCCGCGCGGCCCCGGTCGCCGGCGCCGCGCAGGCGCGGGCTGCGGCGGTCCAGTTCCTGACCGAGCGGCAGCTCACGGCCGAGCCGCCGGGCTTCGCCGACGGCGAGTTCTTCGAGTTCCGCATCAGCCGGTGCCTGCTCACCCGGACCGACGGGCAGGGGGACTGGCATCCGAGGCACACGACGTGGCGCGCGGGCTAGCGGTCCTGCGATAGTCCTGGCAGGCGGACGGCCCGCATGGAGCGGGGCAGCCGGGGTAACTGGCCGAGCCGTGGCCTGCTGCCTGCGGGCCCGGTAACGAAGGGCGGACCGATGACGAGCACCCCCGAAGCGGGCGACGGCGGCGTCGATCTCAGCGAGGCGTCCCGGCAGCTGGAGCTGGCCGTGCACGACGCCCGGGTGGCATTCGACTGCATCGCGCTCGGCGAACTGGAGCGCGCTCAGGAGTACACGATCACCGCGCGGACGGCCGCGGACGCGGCCGAGGCCACGCTGCGGGTCGCGCTCGGCGGCGTCCCCGCCGAGCCCCAGTCCCTGTAGCGGCCCCGGCCTGGCCGAGCGCAGGCCGGCACCCGGCCGGCAGCCCGCCGGTCATGATCGTGGAGACCTTTCAGGTCTATGTGCTGAAGAATTCCCACGATCATGGGCTGGCGCGGCCGGCCCGGCCGCCGCTCCCCAGCTGGTCTCACCCCCGGCCGCGTTACCCACGGCCGGGTCGTCGCCGATCGTGCGGCGCGGTCCCGCCTCGGGCTCGGGCAGGCTGGCGGCCACCGAGCAGTCGTGGCCGCCAGCACCTCGGCGAGTGACTCCCGGCCGCCGCGCCCGCACCAGGTCATCACCGCTGCCCGGCAGGCTCCGCGGCCAGGTCCGCCCGCTCGCGCCGCATAGCAGGACAGGAGAGCACCGGCCGCGGACGGCGTTCGGTGCGCCGGCGGCGCGTGCACGCCCCCCGCTCCCCCAGGCCAGACGAAATACGATGGAAGCAACGCAACTGATCATGAGGACGTACCGACATGACTGAGTTCGACTTCACGGAACTGCTGCCGACTGGTCCGGATGCCACCGAGTACCGGCTGCTGTCGGCGGAGGGGATCAGCACCGGATCTTGTTTCGGCCGAGAATTCATCGAGGTCGAGCCGGAACTGCTGACGCTGCTGACCAGTTCCGCCATGCGCGACATCGCGCACCTGCTGCGCCCCGCGCACCTCGCCCAGCTGCGGTCGATCCTGGACGACCCGCAGGCCAGCGGCAACGACAAGTTCGTGGCCGGTGACCTGCTGAAGAACGCCTGCATCGCGGCGGGCGGCGTGCTGCCGATGTGCCAGGACACCGGGACCGCGATCGTGATGGGCAAGCGCGGGCAGCACGTGCTGACTGACGGCCGGGACGAAGAGCACATCTCTCGCGGCGTCTACGACGCCTACACCGAGCTGAACCTGCGCTACTCCCAGCTCGCGCCGCTGACCATGTGGGAGGAGGGCAACACCGGGACCAACCTGCCGGCCCAGATCGAGCTGTACGCCACCGCCGGCGGCGAGTACAAGTTCCTGTTCATGGCCAAGGGCGGCGGCTCGGCGAACAAGTCCTACCTGTACCAGGAGACCAAGGCCGTGCTGAACCCGCGGCGGATGCTGGAGTTCCTGGAGGAGAAGATCCGCTCGATCGGCACGGCCGCCTGCCCGCCGTACCACCTGGCGATCGTGGTCGGCGGGACCAGTGCCGAGTACGCGCTGAAGACCGCCAAGTACGCCTCGGCCAAGTACCTGGACACGCTGCCGACCTCGGGCTCGCCGGCCGGGCACGGGTTCCGTGACACCGAGCTGGAGCAGCAGGTGCTCCAGATCACCCGGCGGTCGGGCATCGGCGCCCAGTACGGCGGCAAGTACTTCTGCCACGACGTGCGGGTCATCCGGCTGCCGCGGCACGGCGCGTCCTGCCCGGTGGCGATCGCGGTGTCCTGCTCCGCCGACCGGCAGGCACTCGGCAAGATCACCCGGGACGGGGTGTTCCTGGAGCAGCTGGAGACCGACCCGGCCCGGTTCCTGCCCGGCACCGCCGAGGACGAACTGGACTCCGACGTGGTGCGGATCGACCTGTCCCGGCCGATGGACGAGATCAGGGCCGAGCTGACCAGGTACCCGATCAGGACCCGGCTGGCCCTGTCCGGCCCGATGGTGGTGGCCCGCGACATCGCGCACGCCAAGATCGCCGAGCGGCTGGCCGCGGGCGAGCCGATGCCGGCCTACCTGCGCGACCACGCCGTGTACTACGCCGGGCCGGCCAAGACCCCGGAGGGCTACGCGTCCGGCTCGTTCGGGCCGACGACCGCCGGGCGGATGGACTCCTACGTCGAGCAGTTCCAGGCGGCCGGCGGGTCGCTGGTCATGCTGGCCAAGGGCAACCGGTCAGCCGCGGTGACGAAAGCGTGCCAGCAGCACGGCGGGTTCTACCTGGGCTCGGTCGGCGGCGCCGCCGCGAAGCTCGCGCAGGACTGCATCACCAAGGTGGAGGTGCTCGAATATCCCGAGCTGGGCATGGAGGCGGTGTGGCGGATCGAGGTCCGCGATTTCCCTGCGTTCATCGTGGTAGATGACAAGGGCAACGACTTCTTCGCCGACGTGACCGCGCCGCGCCAGCCGGTGCTCACGATCGGGTCGGCGCCCA
This sequence comes from Streptosporangiaceae bacterium, assembly GCA_052143655.1. Classification (GTDB taxonomy): domain Bacteria; phylum Actinomycetota; class Actinomycetes; order Streptosporangiales; family Streptosporangiaceae; genus CAVSUR01. The sequence goes on from JBKQSL010000443.1 coordinate 3,209, forward strand.
GCTAAATCTGACGGGAGGCCTGCCGGATGCCGGACGGCTCAGCCGGGTTCCGCACCGAGCACGACTCGATGGGCGAGGTCCAGGTCGCGGCCGATGCCCTGTGGGGCGCGCAGACCGAGCGGGCCCGGATCCACTCGGTGTCCGGCGAGAAGATGCACCGCGAGGTGATCATCGCGCTGGCCCGGGTCAAGTGGGCGGCGGCCGCGGTGAACGCCGGGCTCGGGGTCATCGAGCCGGACATGGCGCAGGCGATCATCGGCGCCGCGCGCGAGATCGCGGTCGGCGACATCGGTGACGGCGGGCACTTCGAGCATTTCCCGCTCGACGTGTTCCAGACCGGCTCGGGCACGTCGACGAACATGAACGCCAACGAGGTCATCGCCCGGCTGGCCAGCCAGAAGCTCGGCCGGCCGGTGCACCCCAACGACCACGTGAACGCCTCGCAGTCATCCAACGACGTGTTCCCCACCGCGGTGCAGCTGGCCGCGGCCCGGATGCTGCGGATCCTGACCCGCTGCCTGGGCCAGCTGGAGGAGACGCTGAGCGCTAAGGCCGCCGAGTTCGCCGAGTTCGTCAAGGGCGGCCGGACGCACCTGATGGACGCGGTACCGGTAACCCTCGGCCAGGAGTTCAGCGGCTACGCCGCCGCGGTCGGGCACGGCATCCGGCGGATCCGCGCCGTGCTGCCGGAGGTATCCGAGCTTCCGCTCGGCGGCACCGCGGTGGGGACGGGACTAAATGCGCCGGAGGGTTTTGCCCGCGCGGTGATCGAGCGGCTGTCCAGTGACGATGCTCCGTTCACCGAGGCCGAGAACCACTTCGAGGCGGCCGGCGGCCGGGACGCGCTGGTCGCGGCCAGCGGGGTGCTGCGCACGATCGCGGTCGGCCTCAACAAGATCAGCAACGACCTGCGGCTGATGGGGTCGGGGCCGCGGACCGGGCTGGCCGAGATCTCCATCCCCGGGCTGCAGCCCGGCTCGTCGATCATGCCCGGCAAGGTCAACCCGGTGATCTGCGAGATGGTCTGCCAGGTCTGCGCCCAGGTGATCGGCAACGACGCGGCGGTGGCGTTCGCCGGGGCGGCGGGGAACTTCGAGCTGAACGTGATGGTCCCGGTCATCGCCCGCAACCTGCTCAGCTCGGCCGGGCTGCTGTGCACCGCGTCGACACTGCTGGCGCAGCGGTGCGTGGCCGGGATCACCGCCGACCCCGACCGGCTGCGGCGGCTGGCCGAGTCCTCGCCGTCGATCGTCACCGCGCTGAACCGCTACCTCGGCTACGAGGCGGCCGCCGCGGTCGCGCACCAGGCACTGGAGACCGGCCAGACGATCCGCGAGACAGTGCTCGCCCGCGGCCACGTCGACCGCGGCGACATCACCGAGCAGCAGCTGGACCAGGCGCTGGACGTCCTGGCGATGGCCTGGCCGCACCCCCCAGGCTCGGCCTAGCAGCCGCCGGCGGCCCGGCACGCCGCCGGGCTGGCGCCGCCAGCCGGTCGAGGTCGCCCTGGGTGCGGCACCGACAGGCCGCAGCGGTGACAGCAGCAGACAGGCCGCCGGTCCACAGCCGGTCAGGCCGGCCGGCCTGCGGGCCCGCAGGCCGGACTCACTGCGTCGTGGCGGTGAGCTGGCGGGCTCGCCGGGCCTGGCCGACCAGGCAGAGCGCCAGCACGGCGCCGACTCCCTCGCCCGCGCGCAGCCTGAGGTCCAGCAGCGGTTCCAGCCCGAGCGCGGTCAGGACCCGCAGGTGGGCAGGCTCCGCGCTGCGGTGGCCGGCGATCAGGTGCGCCTGCAGCCCGGGCCGGTGCCGCACCGCCACCAGGGCGCTGACGGAGGTCAGCAGCCCGTCCAGGACCACGACGCCGCCCGCATCGGCCGCCCCCAGGCAGACGCCGGTCAGCAGCGCCTGCTCCGGCCCGCCCAGGCCGGCGATCAGGTCGGCGGCGGCATCGGCGGACAGCGGGCCAGGCGGCGAGATCCGTGCCCCCATCCGGTCCAGTGCCCGCGCCACGACGTGCTGCTTGCGGGCCACGATGGACGAGTCGCTGCCGGCACCGCGGCCGACGGCCTCGTCCGGGGCCAGGCCCAGCAGGGCGGCCGCGAGCGCCGCGGCGACAGTGGTATTGCCGATGCCGACCTCCCCCAGCGCCACCGGGCCTCGCCCGGCCAGCTCGCGACCCAGCTGCTGGCCGGCCGCCAGCAGCGCGCGCACCGCGCCGGGGGCCAGCGCATCGGCGGCGGCCAGGTCGCCGCGGTCGCCGGCGGGCCGCCGCGGCTGCCCGCCGGCGACCGGCTCGCCGTCGATCCCGCAGTCGGCCAGGACTAGCCGCAGCCCGGCGGCCGCGGCCATCGCCGCGCCCTGTCCGGTGCCCGCCGCGAGGGCTAGCGCGATCAGCCGGGTCGTGCTCGCCGGGAAGGCGCTGACCCCGAGGGCGGTCACCGGGTGGTCGGCGGCGGCGATGACCAGCGCGCCGCCCGCGCCGGGCGCGGCCGGGCCGGCGACGGACTCGGCCCGCAGGATCGTGTCGCCGAGCAGGCCCAGCGAGCCGGGCGCGGCGAGCAGCCGGTCCTCGCGGTCCCGGGCAGCCACCCGCGCACCGGGCAGCGCCCCGGCGGACCGGTCCGCCGGCGGGGGCGTGGCCGGGCCGGCCGGCCACTGGTCGCGGACGACCACGTCGGACAGCGGCAGCCGGCGCGACCAGCCATGCCGCTCCAGGCCCGGTGCGGGCGGCAGCTCGTCCGGCCAGCCCAGGCACAGCCAGCCGAGCGTGACGACCCCCTCGGGCAGCCGCAGCAGCGCGGCCAGCTCACCGGGTTCGAACAGGGTGACCCAGCCGAGCCCGAGCCCCCGGGCGCGGGCGGTTAGCCAGATGTTCTCGATCGCGCAGGCGCACGACCACAGGTCAGTGTCGGGGAAGGTGGCGCGGCCCAGCACGCCCGCCGGGCGGGCCCGGCGGTCGCAGCAGACCACGATGCCGACCGGGGCCTCCCTGATGCCCTCCAGCTGGAGGCTGAGCAGCTGGCGCGCGCTGTCGGGATCGAGCTGCTGGGCCTGCGCCAGCCGGGCGCCGTCGGCCATCACCGCCGCGCTGTCGCGCAGCCCCTGGTCGGTCACGACGATGAAGCGCCAGGGCTGGGAATGCCCGACGCTGGGTGCCGCGTGCCCGGCCGCCAGCACCTCGGCCAGGATGTCCTCGCCCACCGGGTCCGGGCGGAACCGGCGGATGTCGCGGCGGGCAGCGATAATCTCGGCCAGCACGGCCCGTTCGGCGGCCGGGAAGGCCCAGCCCGCCGGATCGGCGGCCCGCTCCGCGCTGCTGCTGGCGTCCCCGATCAGCGGCCGCGGCCGGGGCCAGGTCGTTGGATGTTCACCGCTCACTGCGCGCTGCCGCGACACGCCATCGGCCTTTCGCTCGGGTCCTGTGGCCGAGCGTATGCCCGGCAGGCCGCCCGACGGCCGGTTACCCGCCAGCGCGGGCCGTTCCGGCTGCCCCGGTAATTCCCCTGCCCCCGCCCCGGCCGATCCGGCGAGCCCCCCGCCAGCGCGATCCGTGGAATGACCGGCACCTGTCGTGCCTAGTTCCGCATGCAGGCCTGCGAGCATTGAGTCATGGCTGACATCACGGTGCGGCGCGTCGATTTCGGCTACTTCGTCCGGCCAGCGGAGGAGACCGGGACCGGCGATCCCAGAGTCGAGCCGTGCCTGGGTTACGTCGTCGGCCACCCCCAGGGGACGATCCTATTCGATACCGGAATGGGCGCCCACCCCGATGTCGACGCCCGCTACCGGCCCCGCAGAATCGGGCTGAGCCAGGCGCTGGCCGCCGCTGAGGTGCGGATCGGGGACATCACGCTGGCCGCGAACTGCCATCTGCACTTCGACCACTGCGGCGGCAACCCGCTGCTGGGCCAGATACCCGTCTTCGTGCAGGGAACCGAGCTCGATACCGCCCGCCGGACGCCGGATTACACCCTCCCCGAGCTCATCGAGGGCAGCCGCTTCGAGCAGGTGACCGGCCAGGCGGAGGTGCTGCCGGGGGTATTCCTGGTGCCTACGCCTGGCCACACCGAAGGCCACCAGTCGCTGGTGGTGCGCCGGCCGGACGGGTCGGTGATCGTGGCCGGGCAGAGCCATGACACGGCCACGGGCTACGCGGCCGACCGGCTCGCGTGGCAGGCCCATCGCGACCGTCACGGTCAGCCGCTGCCCGGCATCCCGGACTGGATTGACGATCTCCAGCAGTTCAATCCGCGGATGGTCTGCTTCGCCCACGACCGGTCTGTCTGGATTCCCTGACGGCGCCGGGTCGGGCCGGCCAATTCCCATCGTTCTCACAGCAATCTCCCGGGCCGGCGCCGATATCGTCCCGGGCATGCAGGCAGTGGTGAGCTCCGGACGGCTGGTCGCCGGGCGGTACCGGCTGGGCCAGCCCGTCGGCCGCGGCGCGATGGGCACGGTGTGGCAGGCCCACGACGAGTTGCTGAAGCGCTCGGTGGCAGTCAAGGAAGTCCGGCTCGAGCCGGCGGCCGGGCCGGGTGAGCCGGGTACCGGCTACGAGAGGACACTGCGCGAGGCGCGGGCGGCCGCCCGGCTCAGTCACCCCGGCGTGGTGCGGGTCTTCGACGTGGTCCAGGAGGACGGCCGACCGTGGATCGTGATGGAGCTCGTGCCGGGACGATCACTCGACCGCGTCCTCGCCGAGAACGGCCCGCTGACCCCGGCGCAGGCCGCCGGCCTGGGCGGCAGTGTGCTGGAGGCGCTGGCCGCCGCGCACGCGGCGGGCATCTTGCACCGTGACGTCAAGCCGGGCAACGTGCTCATCACGCCGGACCGGGTGGTGCTCACCGACTTCGGGATCGCGACGCTCGCCTGCGATCCCAGCCTGACCCAGGCCGGGATGGTGGCCGGCACCCCCGGGTTCACCGCGCCCGAGCGGATCCGCGGCCAGGCCGCCACGCCTGCATCGGATCTGTGGTCGCTCGGCGCGATGCTCTATGCCGCCGTCGAGGGCAGCGGGCCCTACGACCGGGCCGGCGGCCCGGCGGCGATCCTGGCCGCGGTCACGGCCGGGCCGCCGCCGCAGGCGCCGTCAGCCGGCCCGCTGGGCCCGGCGCTCACGGCCCTGCTGCACCCCGATCCGGCGCAGCGTCCCAGCGCCCGGGCCGCAGCCCGGATGCTGGCCATGGCGGCGGACCGGGCCCGGTCCGGGCCGGGACCGTTCCCGGGACTCCGGCCCCGGCGGATGCCGGATGCCGGGCCTGCGGCCGACTCCGCGACCGCCGACCTTCAGGCAGCCGCCGTCCCCGCGGCCGGAGGCGGCAGGGACGGCGCCGAACCGCCGTTCCTGGCTCCGCCTGACTACGCCAGCCTGCGGATGCCCGACGAGCTGCCCGAGCCGGGGCCGCCACTACCGCAGGCTGCGGGCCCTGGGGCGAGCCCGGCGGACACGGGCGGTGCCCCCGGGGGGCCGGGCCAGCCTGGTTCAGGCGCTGTCTTGACCGGCTTCCCGGGCACCGGTGCCGCTCCGGCTTCGCCGCCCCGGCGCCGCCACAGGCTGCTCGCGCTGGCCGGGGCAGCGGCGTTCCTCGTCGCGGGGGCCGCTGCCTGGGCGGTGTACTCGCAGTCACTCGGCAGCTCGCCGGTGCTGACGCAGTCCCCGGCGGGCGGCCAGCGGCTGGTCGGGCACTCGGCGGCCACCCGGCACGGCGCCGGGCAGGCCGGGCACAGCGGCTCCGCGGCGGGGCCCGTGGCGGCGCGCAGCGCCGCCAGCTCCGGGCATGCCAGGCCGGTCAGCACCGCTCAGCCGTCGAGCCCGGGTCGGCCGGGCGGCGGGCCGCCCCCGGCCGCCAGCGCGTCCGCCGGGCCGGCCCCGCCGTCCGGGTACCGGTGGGTGACGGTGACGGCGGCGAGCCTGGGCACCACGGCCGGCTTCACGATCGCGGTCCCCGATTCCTGGCAGGTCAGCCAGGACGGGCTGGCGACGACGGCAGCGGCCGGCAGCGGGCCGGCGCTGACGGTCAGCCTCAGCCCGTTCCGGTTCGCCGATCCGGCCCGCCAGGCCCGGTACCTGGAAGCCAGTTCCGTCACAGCCGGCGACTACCCCGGATACCGGCGGGTCTACCTGCGGCTGGCGGGCTTCCGCGGGCTGCCCGCCGGCTGGTGGCGGTTCAGCTGGCGCAGCGGCAGCGCGGGCCGCACCGGGGTGCTGGAGATCCTCTTCACGGCCAGCACGACGGCCGGGCCGCAGTCCTGCACCCTCTCGGTGACGGCGCCCGCGGCGCAGTTCCCGGCGGCGGAGTCGGTCTTCGCCCAGGCCGTGCGCACGTTCCAGCCGACGGCCTAGGCCAGGCGCGGGCCGGCGCGCGGCGCCCCTGAGCTTCCGGCTGCGGTCAGCTGAGGTCGCGCAGGCGGGCGGCGGCGGTCTCGGGGACGATGTCGTTGGCGAAGGCACCCATCCCTGACTCTGCGCCGGCCAGGTACTTGAGCTTGCCGGGGGCCCGCCGGATCGTGAACAGCTCCAGGTGCAGCGCGAGTTCCGCGCGGGCGGCCGCGCCGGGACCGCGCCGGGCCGGGGCCTGATGCCAGGCTGCGATGTACGGCGCCGGGGCGCCGAACAGCCGGTCGAACCGGCGCAGCAGGTCCAGGTAGAGAACGCAGAACTCGGCCGCGGCGGCGGCAGGCAGCTCGGTCAGGTCCGCCACCCGGCAGTGCGGGTACACGTGCACCTCATAGGGCCAGCGCGCCGCGTGCGGGACGAACGCCGTCCAGTGCTCGCCGTCGGCCACGATCCGCGATCCGTCCTGCTGCTCGGCGGCGACGATGTCGTCGAACAGGTTGCGCCCGGCCCGGGCGCGGTAGGCGGCCGCGGTCTGCAGCATCCGTGCTGTCCGGGGAGTAACGAACGGATAGGCGTAGATCTGGCCGTGCGGGTGGGACAGCGTCACCCCGATCTCCGCGCCGCGGTTCTCGAAGCAGTACAGCTGCTCTACTTCCAGCCGGCCGGACAGCTCGGCGGTCCGGTCGATCCAGGCAGCCAGGACAAGTTCCGCCTGGTGCACGGTCAGGTCCGCGAACGAGGCCTGATGCTGCGGGCTGAAGCAGATCACCTCGCACCGGCCGGATGCCGGGCGCTGCGCCAGCAGGCCGGGCCACGGCCCGCCGGGCTGCCCGGCGCTGTCCCCGGCAGCTGGCTCCGCGGCCTCATCACCGGCATCCGGCCGGCCCGCGAGGGCGGGGAAGCGGTTCTCGAACGCGACCACCGCGTAGTCCGGGGCCGGGATCTCGGTGGCCCGCCCCGGTGCGGACGGGCAGAGCGGGCACAGGTCGTCGCCCGGCTGGAACGTGCGGTCCTGTCGCTGCGCGGCTACCATCACCCACTCACCCAGTACCGGGTCGAACCGCCGCTGCGGCAGTCCAGCCGGGCGGCTCAGCGGCCGCTGGTCCGGGTAGTCTTCCGGCCGCTCGGGACGGCCGCCGAAGTAGATCAGCGTGCGGCCGTCCGCCAGCCGGACCGCCGTTTTCCGCACTGCTGTCAGGTCCTGGCGCATGCGGGCTCCCGGCCGGCAGTGATCACAGTGGTCAGGCTAGCGCGACGGCAGGGCGCCTCCGCCGCGAGCTGGCCAGCCCTGCCGAGCCCGCGGGGCCGCTAGCGCGCAGGCCCGGAACTGCGGCCTGGCTGCGACCCGGCACCGTGGCCCGGAACTGCGGCCTGGCTGCGACCCGGCACCGTGGCCCGGCGCCCTGCCTAGTACCAGCCGTCGGCTTCCTCGTGCGCCCATGCGCCGCACGGCGTGCCGTAGAGGGACTTGATGTAGCCCAGGCCCCAGATGATCTGGGTCTTCGGGTCGGTAGCCCAGTCAGCCCCGGCGCTGGCCATCTTCGAGCCCGGCAGTGCCTGCGGGATGCCGTAGGCGCCGCTGGCGTTCTCCGCCTCGTAGTTCCAGCCGCTTTCCT
>JBKQSL010000444.1:0-10807 GCA_052143655.1 Streptosporangiaceae bacterium
AGACCCCGCTTGAGGATGTCATGCGCATGATGACCGAGCACCGGGTGCGGCACGCGCCAGTCGTGGCTGACGGCGGCTTGCGAGGGATCGTGAGCATCGGCGACGTGGTGAAGAACCGTATCGACGAACTCGAAACCGAGCGAGCCGCACTGACCGGCTACATCACGGGTACCGGCTGACACGCCGCCGTCCGGGGATGGGAGCCGGGAGGAGAGCGCAGGATCAGCCGGCACCGTTCGTCGTCTCACTTCGCCAGGATGCGCCGACATTTAATTGCGCTACCCCGGCGAAGGCGACGGTCATGAAGGATCCCGGCAGGACCCCGGCTGCGACATCGCCTAGGACTGGTGTCGCTGCCGGAAACGTCCCGCCGATGCCTGGCTGGGCGCCTTGGCGGCCTTCCGGGCAGCCTTCGTGGCGGACTTCGCGGCCTTGGCCGACGCCTTGGCGGCTGCTGCGCTGCCCGCGCCCCTGGCCGCCTTGGCGGCCATCGGCACCTGGCGCTCGGCGTACCTGGCCGCGTACCGGGTCCGCCAGGCCAGTGACGGCTTGCCCGCGGTGTCCCCGGCGGCGATCAGCAGGCCGCCGAACATCGACATGTTCTTCAGGAAATGGATGCGCTGCTGAGCGCGGTCCTGCTTGTCCTCGGTCTCCCAGAACCGGTGCCCCGCGGCGGTCGTCGGCACCAGCGTCGCGGCGATAGCGAGCGCGGACAGCCGGGGGAAGCGGCCGATGGCCAGCAGCGAGCCGGCTGCCAGCTGGACGGCGCCGTTGATCCGCACCGCCTGCTCGGCCTGCTCCGGAATGACGGAGACGCGCTTGGCCAGCGGCTGCACCACCGGCTCGGCTGCGCTCGCCACCCGCTCGGGATGGCGGAGGGTGTCATAGCCCTGAATGATGAAGATCGAGGCCAGCATCGGGCGTGCGGCTGCGCGAAGTAGAGACATGCGCAACCCCTGCCCAGCCGCGGCCAGGGTAATCAGCGCGGTCACCCAGCCGGGTCACTGGCCGGAAGCCTGACCGTCAGGTCACAGTCCCGTATCGGCCGCCCGCAGGCATAGGCCGCCCGCAGGCGTCGGCCGGCCTGGTCCCGCTGAACTCCGCCTCGGGCACTGTCCCGGCGCGCGGCACCGTGAACCACGACTACGCCGGCGCAGGCGCATCCAGCGCCGCGCGGGCTTGGATGCGGGGAAAACTGAACACGGACAGTGAGTAGTTGATAACTTTCTGTTCCATCACCGGCGGTCTCGTCATCAACTGTCGGCCGCGGCGCTGCGGCCTGAGGCTGCCCGCCCCCCCCGCATAACAGGAGAGTAACTTGACTGCGCGCCTCAGCTCCGCGCCATCCTTCCGGCGCGTGCGAGCTCGGGGGTCCCGTCTCGCGCGTTCCGGGCGCCACAGCGCCGGGCGGCAGCGCGCGGCCGGCCTGGCCCCGGCGCCGGCTGCGGCAATCGCGGCGGTGCCCGCGGGCATGGCGGCCAGCACTGACACCCTGCCGTTTCCGGTGCTCAGGCCCGGGCCCGCCCTGCTCCGGCCCGCGCCCGAGCCGCCGCTCCCGCCGCTCCCGCCGGTCCCGCCGGTCCCGCCGGTCCCACCGGTCCCACCGGTCCCGGTCCGGTCCCGGCCGTCCCCGTCACGGCAGCAGCGGGCAGCCGCCGCACCCGGGGCGTGGCAGCAGTTCACTGCCGGGCCATGGGCGCTGCCCCTCGTCCTGTCCGTCCAGGCAGCGCTGTCACTGCGGCTCGTCTGGGCCAACACCGCGTTCCAGGATGAGGCCCTGTACCTGCGGGCCGGGCAGATGGAGTGGGCGCACTGGCTGCACGGCACGCATATTCCCCTCTACCAGACGTACTTCTCGGGTGCGCCGGTGCTCTATCCGCCGCTCGGCGCGCTGGCCGACAGCATCGGCGGCCTGGCCGGCGCCCGGATCCTGTCCCTGGGCTTCATGCTGGCCGCCAGCGCCATGCTGTGGTGCACCGCCTCGCGGCTCTACGGCAAGCGCGCCGCCTTCTACGCCACCGGGCTGTGGGCGCCACTCGGGCCGACCCTGCAGCTCGGCGCATTCGCCACCTACGACGCCATGGCGCTGTTCCTGGTCACGCTCGCGACCTGGTGCGCGGTGCACGCCGGGCCGCGACGGGACGAGACGGGCTGGATCGCGGCAGCCGCCGGCGCCCTCATCCTGGCCAATGCCACCAAGTACGCGTCCGCGCTCTTCGACCCGGTCGTGGTCGCGATCGTGATCATCAACGCGTGGCCGCTGGGCTTCGGCGCGAAAGCGGCGTTCTCCCGGGGAGCCGCGCTGCTGGCCTACGTGACCGCCGGCGTGATCTTGCTGGTGACTATCGGGGGCGGCTACTACGAAGCGGGGATCGGCCAGACGACGCTGACGCGGGTGTCCGGAACCATCACTGACCGGCTGATCCTGGCCGACGCCTGGTCCTGGATCGGGCCCGTGGCAGCAGTCGCTTTACTGGGGCTGTTCATCTGCGCAGCAGCCGAGCAGGCCTGGGACCGCAGGCTGCTGCTGGCTGTCCTGACCGCCGCGGCTTCCCTGGTGCCGATCGAGCAGGCCCGCATCCACACCCTGACGTCGCTGAGCAAGCACGTGGACTTCGGTGCCTGGTTCGCGGCGATTGCCGCAGGATATGCGGCCGAGAAGATCATCGCCTGGACGCGCCCCCGCTGGGCGCGGGCAGCCGCCGCCGGGGCGTGCGCGGTAGCGCTTGTCGTCCCCGCGCAGATAGGAGCCGCGGAAAGCCGGGCGCTCACGCAGTGGCCCAACGCGGCGAAGTTCGTCGCGGCCTTCGGGCGGCTGGCGCCAGCCCATCCCGGCCGGTACCTGGTCGAGACGCCATCGATCCTGGAGTACTACCTTCCGGCCGGCCGCCACTGGCAGCTCTGGTCAGGCACGCAGAGTATCGTGCTGCCCTCCGGCCACAGCATCAGCGGGCCGGTGGGCGTGCCGGGTAACCCCGCTGTCTACGCCCGCTTCATCAGGCGCGACTACTTCAGCCTGATAGCCCTGGACTTCTTCTCCACGCATGCCCTGGACGAGCACATCGCCGCTGACCTCAGGCATAACCGCGCATACCGGGTTGCTGCCCGAGTTCCCTACGGGCCCGGTGACTACGTCATCTGGGCGCGCGTCCGTTCCGGGCGGAAGCCGCGATGAGCGCCTATGCCGTGCCGGGACGCCACCGCAGATCATCCCTGGTACTTCCGGCATCACCCGACGATGCGGAGAAGCACTCCTACGGTTTCCGGTCCCTGCCGTACCTGACCACCGCGCTGGCGATCAGCCTGGTGTTCGTCGTGCTGGCCCAGGTGCTGTTCGAGACCCGCTATCCGGCAGTCGCCTGGCCGTTCATGATCTACACGCTCGTCTACTTCACCTGCCAGATCCTGAGCATTCCGGTGAATTTCACCGGCCGCAGCTTCGACCTCGCCGCGCATCAGCGCAAGGTGGCGCAGTGGCGGCCCGGCAGCTACCCGTCGGTGGACATCTTCCTGCCGATCTGCGGGGAGCCGATGGCGGTGATCCGCAATACCTGGGCCGGAGTGTCCGCGCTGATCGCCGCCTACCCGGGGGTGACCAGGGGATTCGTTCTCGATGACGGTCCGGCCGAGACCGTGCTGCAGACCCGGCTGGCAGCGGAGGAGCTCGGGCTCAGCTATCTGCGGCGGCCGAACCCCGGCCATCACAAGAAGGCCGGCAACCTGATTCACGCGCTGACCCGGACCAGCGGCGACCATGTGGTGATCTTCGACGCGGATTTCCGGCCGCGACCGGACTTCCTCGCCGAGACGCTGCCCTACCTGGATGACCCGGAGATCGGGCTGGTCCAGACCCCGCAGTACTTTCGCGTCAGCAAGCGGCAGACCTGGGTGGAGCGCGCTGCCGGGGCGTCGCTGGAAGTGTTCTACCGCGCCGTCCAGGTGTCCAGGGACCGGTTCGGGTCCGCGCTGTGCGTGGGGTCCAATGCCGTGTACCGCCGGGCGGCGCTGGACGCTGCGGGCGGATTCACCGAGATCCCGTACGCCGAGGACTCGCACACCGGCCTCGACATGCGCTACGCCGGCTACCGGCTGGCTTACCTGCCGGTCGTGCTGGCCGCCGGGGTGTGCCCGGCTGCGGTCGACGCCTTCATGCGCCAGCAGTACCGGTGGTGCTGCGGGGCGACCTCGCTGATCTGGACGCATCACATGTGGCGGGTCCCGATGTCGTGGAAAGCGCGGCTGCCCTACATCGCCGGGTGGCTGTGGAATCTCACTGCGGGCCTGCGCACGGTCGTCTTGCCGCTGATGCCGATCAGCGTGCTCATGTTCGTCCCCGCTGAGGTGCGGCTGCGCAACGCCATCCTGCTCGTCCCGGTGCTGATGACGGGCACCATGCTCTACCCGCTGTGGCACAACGCCCGCTGGCCGGTGCACGCGTGGCCGCTGGCCATCGCGGTGGGCTGGGCTCAGGTCCTGGCTATCTGGGATTACGCCAGGGGGAGGGTCATGTCCTGGGATCCCTCCCGCGGCCCGAAGGACGTCACCCCGCGGTTCCGCAAGGCGGTCTGCACCTGGAACGGGACGATGGCCGTCGTCTGGGTCGTGCTGGCCGGCTGGCGGATCGAGCAGACCAGTTCGCTGCGGTTCGCCGCCGTCGCCGCGCTGGGCGTGCTGAACCTCGCCGCCGTTGCCCGGGTCGTCTTTCCCGGAAGGGGCGCGGCGTGAGGCCCGCTTAGCCGGGGCGTGCAGGCGGGGCCGCCGCGGTTCCGTGCGGCCCCAGGTGATCACTTTAAGTCATTAAAAATAAACGATGAGCGACAATCCTGGAGGAACAGCCACATGCGGACCCAGGTGGCACGGAGGATTGAGCCGCGGCACGCGGCAGCCAGGCGGCCTGACACCGCAGCAGCTGAGCCGCAGCCGGTGAGCCAGGAGCAGCGCCAGGCAGCCGGGCTGGCCACCCTGATGGCCATCGCCGAGGCCGCCGAGCAGCCTGCGCGGCCGCAGGCCCGGCCGGGCCGGCACTCGCGTCAGGCCGCGAGCGCGATACCGCTGCGCCAGCGCCTTACCTACGGGTTCTTGCTGACCATCGGGCTGCTGCTGGCAGCCAGGTTCGCCGCCTTCTGGTTCAACCCCGAGCGCCTGCCGCGCGCTTTCGGCAGCAAGCTTGATGCCGGTGACGTGCTCCTTTTCGCCGGACTGACGTTTGTTATCTGGCATCGCCAGGTAATGGACACCATTGTCTGGTTCATCTGCAGGAGAATTGACCCGCATCGTGAGCCGCCCCGGCCCGCGCCAGGGCAGCGCGTCGCCTTCATCACGACATTCGTCCCGGGCAGCGAATCAATCGGCATGCTCAGGAGCACCCTGGCCGGGATGATGGTCGCAGATTACCCGCATGACACCTGGGTGCTGGACGAGGGAGACAGCCCGGATGTGCGCGCTCTGTGCAAGATGCTGGGGGTAAGGCACTTCAGCCGGAAGGGCATCGCGCAGTACAACCAGGGAAGCGGGCGCTTCCTGGCGAAGACCAAGGCGGGAAACCACAACGCCTGGTATGTGGCGCATGGCGCGCAGTACGACATCGTGGCCCAGGTCGATAGCGATTTCAAGGTCAGGAGAGATTTCCTTACCAGGACTCTCGGGTATTTCAATAATCCGCGGATCGCCTTCGTGGGCACGCCGCAGATCTACGGGAATCTCGGCAGCCTGATCGCCCGCGGTGCCGCCCAGCAGACTTACCTGTTCTACGGGCCGATCATGCGAGCGCTCAGCCGCCGCAAGATGTCGCTGCTCATCGGGGCCAATCACATCGTCCGGGTCGAGGCACTGGAAGACATCGGCTGGTACCAGGGACATCTCACCGAAGACCTGGCGACCGGCATCAGGTTCCACGCCGGACGGTGGGAGAGCGTCTACGTACCGGAGCCCTTAGCCGTCGGCGAGGGCCCCACGACCTGGACGGCGTACTTCAACCAGCAGTACAGGTGGGCCTTCGGGTGCATGAACATATTCTTCGCGCACTCGCCGCGCGTCAATTTCAAGATGCGCTGGCGTCACGCGCTGTACTATTTCCTGCTTGAGCAGTTCTATTTCAGCGGGCTCACCATGGCCACCGCCATTGTCCTGCTGCTGCTGTACGACCTGTTCGGCTGGGCGCCGGCGAACTTCGATCTGCCGCAGCTGATCGCCTGGTACCTGCCGCTGCTCGCCTGGCGCCAGATCATGCTGCTCTGGCTGCAGAGATTCAACGTGCGGCCCAGTGCGGAACGCGGCCTGATGTGGGCGGGAAGGCTGCTGACCATCGCCGCGATACCGATCTACTTCCTGGCGCTCGTCGGCGTGCTGCGCAATAAGCGGGTCACCTGGAAGACGACCCCGAAGGGCGGCGCCGCAGGTCAGGACGCGGACAGCCTCCGGGTGTTCACTCCGCACCTGGTGCTGAGCTTGCTGCTGGTGGCAGGCCTGAGCGCGGCGCAGGAACTCGGGCACACGGCCTGGGTATTCCTGGCCTGGGGATGCGTCACGGCGGGGCTCATGTCCGCTTTCTCCGTCGGCCAGCTGTGCAGGCGGGCGGCTAGCGCGCTGCGCTGGCAGGAAACCCCGCTCACCCAGGCCGAGATGGCTTCATGAGCGAACCAGGATGTTGCCGCATAATTAGCTGTAACGCCACGCGCTGCCACGGCTGGCCATGGCAGCGCTGCCGGGCGCAGTTATATTGCTATACTGAACGGATTCGGTTAGGCGGCGCCGGCCCGCTGACGATATCCGGGATATCCGATTCTGGGCGCATTAATCATTGGCTGAATGATTGATGCCGCGTTGCGCCAGGGCCGGTCCGCTGCTACTTCCAGGCCGAAGGAGGAATACCGTGCGCAGAGGTGCGTCGCACTGGGGGCGGCTGTTCTTCGGCGGCCTTTGCGTGGTGGCGGTCATCACCGGCCTCGCCTACGTGCGGCCGGCTCTGGCACGGCATGATCACCGGCAGTGGGGGGAAATCTGGTCGGACGATTTCGCTGGCGCGGCCGGCCGCGGAGTCGATACAGCTAACTGGACATACCAGACAGGTGCGGGCGTGTTCGGCAACGGCTCCGTCGAGACCATGACCAGCTCTCCCAGCAACGTACATCTCGACGGCCAGGGCGACCTCGATATCACCGCCCTGCAGCAGAACGGCGCGTGGACTTCGGGCCGTATCAAGAGCAGGACCGCCTTCACCCCGCCAGCCGGCGGCGAGATGAAGGTCACGGCGTCCCTCAGGCAGCCTGACCCGGCCGACGGCCTCGGCTACTGGCCAGCCTTCTGGATGCTCGGCCAAGGCAGCTGGCCCGCGCACGGCGAGATCGACATCCTGGAGGACGTCAACGGGCGGAGCGACCACTCGGGCTCCTTCCACTGCGGGAACCTGACCCAGCCCAACGGCGACGGCACCTTCGGGCCCTGCCACGAGCACACCGGCCTGTCGAGCGGGATGCTGTCCTGCGCCGGCTGCCAGGCCGGCTACAACACCTATACCGTGATCATCGACCGGCGTGATCCTGCCGACGAGCGGATCGCGTGGTACCTCGACGGCCGCGAATTCCACAGCGTGAGCGAGACGGAAGTGGGCGCGGGGACCTGGAACGAGGCGGTCAACCATGGCTTCTGGATCATCTTCGACCTGGCGATCGGCGGCTCGTACCCGGACGGGAACTGCCAGTGCTCCACCCCCGTCGCCCAGACCACCTCAGGCGGCACCATGAGCGTGCACTACGTGGCGGTGTACGAGCGCTGACCGCCTGGCCGCGTTCACCGCCCCCACTGAGGTGCCGACGACCAGGTCCGGGGTGATCTTCGCCTGCAGCAGCGCGCGGAGCATGCCGACCTCGTACGCGCCGAGGTTTGACCCGCCGCCGAGCACGAACGCGGTCTGGCCCTCGGCCAGTCGTCCTGGTTCTGCCGTCACAGTCCGGTGCGCCTCCGTTCCTGCCCATCAACTGCGCAGCCGGCCGCGCCGCTAAACCAGCCGCAGGTGACCGGCAGCACCGGGGCCGGTCCGCCGCCGGCAAACCCGTTGCCTGGCAGGCCGGACGCTGCTGCACTGGACCGGTGACACAGCTCAGCGAGGCTGACGAGGCGGCCGCGGCCGCCGGCCCGTGCCTGCGGCTGCGGCCGCCCCGGCCGGAGGACGAGGCAGCTTTCCGGGCCGCGCACGAGGTGATGGCGGCCGAGGGGTTCACTTTCGGGCTCAGCCTGGAGCCGGGCATGCGCTGGGAGGCCTACCTCGCGACGCTGGACGAGCGCCGCCGGGGCGTGCGCGTGCCGGGCGGATGGGTGTCCGGCACGCTGCTGGTCGCGGATGTGGCGGGGCAGATCGTCGGCCGGTCGTCGATCCGGTACGAGCTCAATGATTTCCTGCGCCGCGAGGGCGGGCACATCGGGTACTGCGTGCTGCCGCCGGGCCGGCGGCGCGGTTACGCGACCGCGATCCTGGCGCAGAGCCTGGTGATCGCGCGTGCCGCCGGGGTGGACCGGGTCCTGGTGACCTGCGACGACGACAATGCCGGCTCCAGGACGGTCATCGAGCGGTGCGGCGGCCGGCTGGAGAACGTGGTCACCGGGACGCCGGACGGCCGCCGGGTGCGCCGCTACTGGATCGACTGAGCCGGCCTCAGCCCTGGCGCCGCCCGGCGGCCGCATTCCCGGACCGGGTGCGGCCGCGGCCGTTAGGCTGCGCCGTCGTGGACAGGACCGAGACCGACGAGGTCTTCACGCTGACCGCGGCCGAGCGCCGCCGGGCGGCCGACATGCTGGCCGGCCTCACCCCGCAGCAGTGGCAGGCCCAGAGCCTGTGCGCCGAGTGGGCCGTGCGCGACGTCGCCGGGCACCTGATCGGCCCGTTCCGCATCAGCACGCCCAGGTTCCTGCTCGGCGCGGTGACCTCGTGCGGCTTCCACCGGTACTCGGCGAAGGCCTCGCGCCAGCCTGCGGCGGCTCAGCCGCCCAGCACCTCGTACTTACCGCCGTGCACCGTGCAGTACTCCTGCCCGACCGCTTCCGCCTCGGCCCTGGTCGCGTGGCCGATCGACCGGCTGATCACGTGCGCGCGGCCGTCCGGGTGCGTCCAGCGGACGCCCCACGGGCCGCCCTGCGTGCTAGCAAGCCGACGGTCGACCTCGGCGCTGACCGCCTGCCGCAGCTCATTCGCCTCGTGGGTGCCGGAGGGCAGCTCAGCGCGCCGGAAGTAGTCGTCCAGGTCCACACTCTCGTCCAGCTCGTCCCAGGTCGAGGCGGCTGCCGATACCTGGCCGCTGTCCTGGTCTTCCTTGATCATGATCATGATGGCGTCGGCGTAATGCTGCACCGCGTCGGTCTGGGTCATGGACGGCCTCCTTCACGAGAGGGCCGCCAGCGCCGGGCCAGGCGACCCATCCCGGCCCGGCGCCCGGCATAGCCAGGCTCCGGCGGCTGCCCGCACGGCGGCAGGGCAGTTCGGCCCGGCTGCGGCGGGACCTCGGTCCCTGGATGCCGCGAATAATGCGTTGCCCGCCCTGGCGGCCCCGCTTACGGTGAGCGGCGTGCAGGCACCGCCCGCTGAGCTGACCGGGGACATGCTGGCCGCCGTCCTGAGCCGCCGGTGGCAGCTGGCCGTCACCTCGCTGGACTACCTGCCGGTCGGGTTCGGCAGCCATCACTGGTCAGCGGAGGCGGACGGCCGCCGGTGGTTCGTGACCGCCGACGACCTGGCGGTCCGGCGGCATGCGGCGGGGGAGCCCGCCGGCCGGGCGCTGGCCCGGCTGCGCGCGGCCCTGGCCGCCGCCCGGGATCTGCGCGACTGCGGTGTCAGCACGGTCCTGCCGCCGGTCCCGGCCCGGGACGGCGAGCTGGCGGCCAGCGCTGATGACCGGTTCGCTGTCGCGGTATACCCGTTCGTGACCGGGCAGAGCTTCAGCTGGGGAGATTTCGCCGCGCCCGGGCACCGCCGGGCGCTGCTCGACCTGGTGCTGGCCGTGCACACCGCGCCGCCTGCCGCCCGCCGCCGGGCCGCCGCCGACGACTGCGCGGTCCCGCACCGGGACGAGCTGGAATCCGCGCTGGCCGGAGACGGCCCGGACCCGGCGGCCGGGCCGTACTCCGGCCGCACGGCCCGGCTGCTGGCCGACTGCGCGATTCCCGTCACCCGATGCCTCGCCCGGTACGACGAGCTGGCCCAGGTCACCCGCGCGCAGCCGTCCCGGGCGGTGCTGACCCACGGCGAGCCGCATCCGGGTAACTCGATGCTGACCCCGGACGGCTGGCTGCTGATCGACTGGGACACCGCGCTGATCGGCCAGCCCGAGCGGGACCTGTGGGATCTCGACCCGGGCGACGGCTCGATCCTGCGCGCCTACGCGGCGGCCACCGGGGTCACGCCGCAGGCACCGCTGCTGGCGCTGTACCGGCTGCGGTGGGACCTAGCCGACCTGGCCGCGATCGTCAGCCAGTTCGGCGCGCCGCATGCCGGGAGCGCCGACGACGAGTTCTCCTTCGGCCTGCTGCCCGGCGTGCTCGCCCGCCTGACTGGATAAAGCGCTAGCCGGCCGGCTCAGCCGCCGGCCGGCCGATCGTGCCGGGCCTGGCGGTAGTGCCGGCCCAGGATGTCCTCGCCGAAGTCGCTGCGCGGGCGGCGCAGCCGGCCCCGCCGCCAGCCCTCGCGCCGGTCCAGTACCTCTTCCAGCGAGACGATCGCCATCGCCTGGGCGTAGGCGTGCTCGCTGAGCCCGGTGGCCAGCAGCCGGTGCGCGGCCTTGCGCCCGCTGACGCTCAGCTCCGCCAGGCACGCGCCCGG
>JBKQSL010000445.1:0-75811 GCA_052143655.1 Streptosporangiaceae bacterium
ATGTCGGACGCCGGGGTGATCGGGTAGGAGCCGAGGAACAGCGGCAGGCCCGACCGGCGGGACGCGGCCACCAGGCCGTAGGCCAGGGCCGTGTTACCCGTGATGTTGCGGTACGTGCCGGGCTTGAGGGTGGCTGGCTTGACCTCGTACTGGACCGAGAACGCCTCGGTGGTCTCGCCGTAGTTCCAGCCCGCCTGGAAAGCTGTCTTGTTCGCCGCGAGGATCCGCGGCTTCTTGGCGAACTTGGCCTCCAGGAACCGCATGGTGCCCTCGGCCGGCCTGTTGTACAGCCAGGACAGCAGGCCGAGGGCGAACATGTTCTTCGCGCGCTCGGCGTCCTTGCGGGTGATGTCAAAGCCCTCCAGGGCCTTGACCGTCACCGAGGTGATCGGGATGGCGTGCAGCTGGTAGGCCGACAGCGAGCCGTCTTCCAGCGGGCTGTCGGCATACCCGACCTTGGCCAGGTTGCGCTTGGTGAACTCGTCGGTGTTGGCGATGACATCCGCGCCGCGCGGCAGGTCGGCGATGTTGGCCCTGAGGGCGGCCGGGTTCATCGCCACGAGCACGTCGGGCGCGTCGCCCGGAGTCAGGATGTCGTGGTCGGCGAAGTGCAGCTGGAAGCTGGACACGCCGGGCAGGGTGCCGGCCGGCGCGCGGATCTCCGCCGGGAAGTTGGGCAGCGTCGACAGGTCATTGCCGAAGGCGGCAGTTTCCTGGGTGAAGCGGTCGCCTGCGAGCTGCATGCCGTCGCCGGAGTCGCCGGCGAACCTGATGATGACCCGATCAATTTTCTGGACCTGCTTGGTCACAGTCGCCTGGACCCCCTCCACGCGCCGAAGCCGGATGAGCGGTTTACGGTGACGGCGTGCAGTTTTTGACCGCCGCCCCATTTCCGGGGCGCTGAAGTTAAGACCTCAACATCTTACCTGCGAGACCGACCCGGTTAGGGCCGAAAACGGAGCCGCGTGGGCCCGGCGCCCCGCGAAGGCCGGCGTGGGCGCCGATTCGGCGGTCAGGAAGAGGGGCTGGCGGGGCTGCTCGCGGATCGCCTGGCAGGGAAGGCAAACTCGGCTAGTTACGAAGAGTGTCAACCTGATTGCTCTCCGAAGCGTCATACTCGCGTAGTCCTGATCCGCAGGCCGGGGAGGGCCAGGCCGCGCTCGCTGCGGGCGCTGACCGGACACCCGGGCGGGAGCCAGGCGCTCCCGCCGACGAGGAGGCCGCAAGCTCATGACTGATGGCGTGCAGCAAGGGATGACCATCCCGAAGCCAACCTGCATCAGGCCGCGCCAGCTGGGCCGGGCCCAGCCGCCCGGCGCCGGTCCGCGACCGGTGGCCGGGCGGCGGGGGGCTGCCCAGGCCCGGGCCGGGGTGAGCCCCCCGGGCTCGACCAGCGGCCCGCAGGGCCCGGCGGCGTCCGCCCCGGCGGCCCAGGCGGGTGCCGGGCGAGACGGCGCGCGTGGCCCGGCGGCAGAGGGCGTGCCCGCGCCGCGTGATGCTGCGCCCGCCGGGACGGGCGCCGGCTGCGCGACGGGAGGGGAGCCGGTCCCGGCCGAGGACGGCCGGCCGGCGGGCATGTACCGCGGCACGGCGCGCGAGGCCCTGGATGCGGCCCTGCGTGACGTTCCGCTGGGCGACCGGGACCGGCAGTTCCTGCGCCGGCTCGTGCACTGGGACAAGCGCAATGCGCTCGCGGTGGCGGACCTGCTCTGGCGCGCCCGGCTGGCCGGGCGGGACGAGGCGGCCCTGACCGCGCGGCAGCTGGATGTCGTGCTCAGCGCCCTCGCGGACGCGGCATCTTACCGGCAGTCGGGGATCGCCATGCTCGGCTGCTGGGGCTGTGAGAACATCCCCGGCGGCCGGTGTGCCGAGCACGCCAGGGACGGTGACCGGGCCCGCTCTTACGCTGAGGCGGCGGCTGCCCTGGCCGCCAGGGCCGGGCGAGCGCCGACCGCGCCCGCCGCAGGCCTGCCAGAGCCGACCGACATCGCCGGCTACCGCAGCCGCAAGCCGGTCGCGTCCTGAACCGCGGTCGCGGGAGTAGCGCGGAGGCGGTCGGCCAGGACGCAGTGCGCTGGCTTCTTACCTTGGGGGAACGCCCGGCGGCCGAGGCGCCGGGTCCCACGGCGGGGCGCCGCTGACGGACGGCCGCTCGACCCATGCGGCCCGGTCGGCCACCAGCGTCACGAACCGGCTGGCCGACGACGCGGACACGGCCGCAACCCGGGCCGGCCGCCGGACGGGAAGCACGCGCCCTTCGTCGATGTGCCCGGCCCGGAACTCCCGCGGTGAGCGGATTCCCACGACCAGCACGACCGCTATTTCCGCGGCCAGGATGGCCAGCCAGAAAGTGCCCTCGAGCACGGCTTGGCTCATACTCGCTCCGTTGGCAGATAATCAGCGTCGGCGAGGCAACCTGCCGTTCGCCCCGCCGGGCTGCGGGGAGCACATGCCCGCCTGGTCGTCGCAGTGACCTGCGACGATGCCCAGGCGATACGCTATCCCCCCTTTTGGGTAGCCGCGCACGGAAGTCGCCAGGATTACCCAGGTCCGCAGACCGTTCCGCACCGGGGCGCATCCGGTGAGGCGGTGTCGGCCTGCCGAGCCGGACGGTCATCATGCCCCCGGCTTCTCCGGTCGCGCTCGCCCGCCATCCCGGCCCGTCTTGAACGTGGCGCGGCTCATGTCCGTCACCGCTGCGCCGCCGCCGACCCACCGGGCGACGTGGGCGCACCCTGGGCACCCGCAGCTCGCGAGGTCAGGGAAATGTGTCAGCGGTAGTTGACGAACTGCACGGCGAAGTCGAACTCCTTGCCCTTGAGCAGGCTGATCACCTGCTGGAGGTCGTCCTTCTTCTTCGCGGACACGCGCAGCTCGTCGCCCTGGACCTGGGCCCGGACGCCCTTCGGGCCCTCATCGCGGATGATCTTGGAGATCTTCCTGGCGTCGTCCTGGGAGATGCCCTCCTTCATGCCGACGCCAAGCCGGTATTCCTTCCCGGACAGCCGGGGCTCCCCGGCGTCGAGGACCTTCAGCGATACCGAGCGCCTGACCAGCTTCTCCTTGAAGACGTCCAGGACGGCGAGTGCACGCTCCTCGCTGTTCGCCCTGATCTCGACGGCTTGCTCGCCCGACCAGGCGATGGACGCGCCCACGCCGCGGAAGTCGAACCGGGTGCCGATCTCCTTGGCCGCCTGGTTCAGCGCGTTGTCGACTTCCTGCCGGTTGATCTTGGACACGATGTCGAAAGAGGATTCCGATGCCACAGGCTCAGCGTAGACGGTGGTTTCCGGGTGGGTGGCCTGCCGGGCGGACTGCGCGCCGGGTGTCCTGCGGGGCGGCTTCGCTGAGCGTGCCAGGGACGGTCCCGGCTGGGCGGTGAACCGGGGCTGGCATGCTGACCGTGCGCGAATGTTCCGCTATCCTGCTGGATGCCAGTCCTGCACGGACCGGCGCACGGCAGGTTGCCCGAGTGGCCAAAGGGAGCGGTCTGTAAAACCGTCGGCTCAGCCTACGTTGGTTCGAACCCAACACCTGCCACCACGCGAAACACCAGCTCAGGGACGCTACGGCGTCCCTTTCTCATGTCCGCGGCAGGCAGCCAGCTGCCACCATAAGCCACCGCATGCCGGTGGTCGTGGGATATACGTGGGATGGATCCCGCGGTGAGCTGGCTCCGATAGTCACCGCCAGCACGACTTATCTGGCGACCATGCGTCATTCAGGTTGCGCAGCCTCTGCCCTGGCTTGCGCGGCTTCGGCTTGGCGGCCGAGCGAGTCCAGTACGTCGGCGAGCACGCCGAGGGAAGAGGCCAGCCTCCTGGAGAACACCTGCGGCCGGGCGGCGGCGAGCTGGCGGTAGGCGGTGACGGCTTCCTCGACCGCGGCCAGGGCGTCCTCGCGGCGGCCCAGATCAGACAGGCGGTTGCTGAGACTGATCAGGTTCCGGCCGCGTTCCTCGCTGCCAGGTCGGGAGACGTCCACGAGCCGCTGAAACGTTGCTGCCCCCAACCTGGCCAGCGCGATCGAGGTGTCTGGCAGCGCTTGTGCGATCTGGCGCAAGATATCTGGGGCTGGGTGGCGTGATTCCAGCAGGTCGGCGAGCAGCTCCCCGACCTGGGCATTGGTCTCGACGGCGACCGCGAGCGCCGGCACGGCAAGGTTCGGGAGGTCCCCGGCCAGAACGGAGCTGATCAGATCAACGACGGCCGGATCTGTCAGGGCGGCTCTGGCGAGCAGGGTGAGTGCGCGCCCGGCGCGCTGCGGGCTCAGGCCATCAAGCAGACTGGGTGCGAGTTGTGGCCGGTCGCGCAGCACGCTGGTCACGAGGTCTTCTGCGAGCAGGTCGGGTTGCAGCGGCGCGATCCAGTCCCGCAATTGGGGGCCGGTTTGCGCGGCTGGGTACAGGTCGTGCAGCCATCTGGCGGCCCGGCTGCGCGTTGTGGGGTCGGCCAGCTCGCTAAGTGCTTCCAGCAGGTGGCATGCGGATTCTTCGTCGTCGGCTCCAACCAGGGTGGCGGCGGCGACAGCCCGGCGGGTGGGCGTCGGGCCCAGAGCCAGGTGGTAGCTGGCCTGGCTTTGCTGCCAGTACCGGGCCTCATGGCCCAGCAGCCCCGCGATTACCTCTGCGGTGCCGCTGCCGGCCGCCGGGGCCTCCTGGCCGAGGACAGTCAGCAGCGCCGCCGCGTGGACGACCAGGACAGGCGCTCCGGGGCTAAGGGCAGGCGGTTTCGCGGCGTCCGGGCAGGGGACGCCCAGCTCGCCGGCGAATGCTCGCACTGCCTGCCGGTAGACGTCGTGCTGCCCCGACGGCCCGGTCAGCGGCCCCAGCACAACCGGCTGCACTGCGGTCAGCGTCTCACTCACCACGGCGCCGGTCCCCGAAGTCAGTTGCTGCCACCACTCCCCGGCACTGCGAGCCAGCAGCAGCACCCGGACGTTGGCCCGCGACTGGGCGCCGATGACGCGGGCGAGCAGGTCACCGGTCTGCGCCCGGGTTTCGGCGTAATCGACCACCAGCAGCACCGGCTTATCGCTTGCACACGCGGCGTCAGCGGCGCTGAGTTCCTTCCCCGAGGGCACCCAGTACGGTCGCCAGCCGAATTCCGTGTCAAGCTCATGGCCGAGCTGGAGCGCCAATCGGGACTTTCCGACGCCCCCCTCGCCAGTGATCAGGCGGATATCAGTGGTAAGCGGGGACGCTGCCCACTCGTGCAGGGACTGAAGTTCCTGGCGTGGCCAGAACGTCACAATTTCTTTTTCCGGCCGCAGGTACTTTGCCACTCCGCCGGGGACATCGGGTGGCACGAGTGCGCGGTCGGCCTGGTCCAGCAGCGTGGCGCGGTCCTGGGTCGTGTTCCGCCGGTCGGTAGCGGCTTGCCAGAGGATGGCGGGGATTAACCCGGCCATCGCGGCCAGGACGCCAGGCAATCCGCCAGCGAGAACACCCAGCAGCACACCAGCAGCCACCGCGGCGGCGGCGATGAGATAGGTCCCTTTGTCGAGCCGCACACCGCAATGATCGCCTATCCGCCCAGGCGAGCTGACCTGAACGGCTGCCAATCTTTCCGCGCGGACTGTCAGGACGTGCACAGGGCTGCGTCGATGCGAGTGTTGGCGGTCTCGTCGTCGTTGTCGACGCATTTGGCGTAGACGCGGAGCAGGACTTCGACGCTGTGCCCGGCGCGTTCGGCGACCCGGGGTGGCGGCACCCCGGCGGCCAGCCAGAGCGAAACGGCCGCGTGCCGCAGGTCGTACGGCCGACCGGCCAGCGGCGATACGACCTGGGCTGGGGTGAGCGCCAGGGTCCGGGCCTGGGCCCAGACGTCGCTGATCGCGGTCGAGGCGACCGGGTGGCCGCGTTCGCTGCTGAAGATCCGCCCGTCCGGCGCGACGCCGAAGGTATCGATGTGCGCGCGGAGGATGGCGACCAGCTCGGGCGGGATCGGCACGCGTCGGGTCTCGTTGGCGGCGCGGTGCTTGA
Organism: Streptosporangiaceae bacterium; assembly: GCA_052143655.1. GTDB lineage: Bacteria > Actinomycetota > Actinomycetes > Streptosporangiales > Streptosporangiaceae > CAVSUR01. The sequence continues at coordinate 5,984 of JBKQSL010000445.1, forward strand.
GGCCACGTTCGCCGTGCGCGGCGCCGGTGTCGGTCCAGCGCCGGTTGACCTCGGGCCGGGACTTCTCCAGAGTGAGGCGCCCCCATCCCGTGCCGGGCAGGAGGCAGTCCTGGCGGCGCAGGCCGACTGCCTCGGCGGGGCGCAGCGCGGCGTAGTACATGCACGCGTACAGGGCCATCAGCCGCTGGCCGCGTGCATGCGGGCCGCGCCGCTGCTCACCCACGTAAGTAACGGCGGTCAGCAGCTCGCGTGCCTGGCGCGGGTTGACCACGACCCGGCGGTCCACCACCTCGGCCACCTTCGGCGGCTTCCAGCTCAGCCGCTCCAGCGGGCTGGACGGCATCTCTTCCAGCTCGACCGCATAGCGGATCACGTTCGCGAACACCGACCGTTTGCGCGCGATCGTGGTCGCGCTGGCCGCGGTGCCGTCCAGCCGGACGCTGATCGCGTCCAGGACCGCGCGGGCATGCTGCGGCTTGGCGACCAGGCTCACCGGCAGGGAGGCCTTCTCCAGCCAGCGCAGCGCCGCAGCGACCGGAGGCGGGCGGTCCATTGCCCGTGAGGCTGGTGCCAGCGCAAAATGCCGCAGCGCCTCGCGGAGCACTCCCAGGGTGATGCCCTCGGGTGCTGGCTCGCTGGTGACGGCCGGGATGATCGTGGCCAGGGCGTCGGTCAGCGCGTCGCGTGTCTTGGGGGCCGCTGCTGGCCATTTCATGTCGGTGTACGCCAGGCAGAACGCCAGCCAGGACCGCTCGCGGGATGCTGGCCTGCCCATCGAATCGGGCAGCCCGGTTCCAGTGTCGAAGGCCTCGCCCTTGCGCGCGGCCTGGCGCAGGTCGGAAAGGAAGCTGTCCGCCTGGGCCTTATTGCCGATCGTGCGCGAGTGCGGCACCGCGCCGACCTTCCACCGGACTTCCCAGGTGCGCCTGGCTTTGGCCTTGCCGGGGCGGACGGTCCAGAACTTCACCTCGTAGGACTTCACGCGGCGGCCTCCTCCCGGAGCCGGTCGAGCCATGTGTTCAGCTCGCTGCGCCAGACGCGCAGCTCGCCGTTGGGCAGCCGGATGGCGCGTGGTGCCTTGCCGGTCTCGCGCCAGCGGTAGAAGGTCCGCGGGGAGATCCCGCCGAGCGCGGCGAGCACCTGGGCGACGGTCAGCAGCTCGTCACGCTGGCCCGCCATCAGGCCGCCGTCCCGGTTGCCGAAAGACCGGGGCCCTGTTGGCCGCTGGCTCTGGCGCGGGCGAGGGTGAGTGCGGTGTGCCAGTGCTGGCGGTCGGCGAGGATGTGCAGGAGCCGCTGGGCGGGGGGCATGTGGTCGGGGTCGCCGGGGGTGACGGGCTCCCAGGTGTAGCGGGCGGGGTCGGGTTCGGTGATCCCGAGGGTGGCCAGCAGCCAGGACTTGCGGTCGCCGCGGTGGTCGGCGAGGGTTTTGCCGGACCATTTGCGGGAGACCAGCACGCGGCGCCCGGCGTAGCCAAGGTGCTCGCGGCGGTGGGCCTTGCCGGGGCAGCGGCCGGGGTGCATGCCGGGCCGGGGGTTGCGGGGCTGGACGCCGTAGCGCAGCCAGTTCGCGCAGTCGGGTGAGCAGGGCTCGTAGCGCAGGGCATCGGTGAGCCGGGCGGCGTGGTCGGCCTGGGCGGGAGTCCCGGCCTGGTGGCAGTCGCCGATGTGCTTGGTCAGGTACTTGGTGAGGTAGCCGATGCACCGGCTGGCGTCGCGTGATCCGGCGAGCACGCCCTGGGCGTCGAATTTCGGCCCGAACCGGGCGACATGCAGCGGCTGGTCGTCCTCACCGATGGCGTCGAGGGCCTCGTCCCAGGTTGGTAGGTATTCGCCGGTGGCCGGGTCGAGGTAGCGGCCGGACGGCTCGTGCCAGACGGCCGGGTTCTGCTCGTCGTGCTTGATCACGCCGGTGCCTGGCCACCAGGCCTGGTGGTAGGTGGCGGCGATGACCTGGCGCAGCTCGGCGCGAGTTACGGTGCCGCGGATGGCGATGTGGACGTGCGGGGCGAGGCGTCTTTGGGGTTCGATGACGGCGAAGTACTGCAGGTCGTAGCCGACTAGGCGGCGCAGGTTCTGGATGAGCCGGTCGAACAGGGCCGGGAAGTGGATCGCGTCCCGGGCGGCTTGCTGGTATTCGTACCGGTCTGGGTCGGCTGGGGTACCGTCGGCGGTGACCTTGCCGTAGGAGCCGCACGTCAAGGTGAGGAACATCGACGGCCGGTAGGCCTTGCCGCCGTGGGCGGTGTAGGTCTGGCCGATAGTGCGCGGGTCGATGTGGCGGCGGGGCAGGTCGGGGGTGTCCTGGCGGCGGCGGGTGGACCGGTGACGGCGGGCCGTTGTCTTGGGCAGGACGGTGCCGCGGACGCCGGAGCGAGTGATCTCGGCATCCAGATCGGCGGCCAGTTCGTCCAGCTCGGCGGTGTCCTGCCCAGCGGTCTGGGCGTGGTCGCGCTGTTGCTGGGTGTCGGCGCGGTGGGTGATCCACATCTGCTGGACCTCATCGGCGCTGTCGGGAGTGATGACGGGCTCGGTGTCCAGGTGCCAGCCCTCGCGGCACTGCGCGGCGCGCAGCGACCGGGCCCGTTCCGCGCAGGCGGGGCAGACGGCGGCGAGAGTGTGGCCGCAGGGGACGAGCACCTGGTCGATGCGGCCGGTGGCGGCGTCGGTGCGGCGCAGCTGGACCGGGCGGATGCACCCGCCGTGCTGCGCGGCCAGGTCACGGACGGCGGAGCGGGCCAGCGGCATGGCCAGCCGCTGGGCGCGGGTGGCGCGGGGTGGGGTCATGCGTCCTCGGTTTCTCCCGGCCCGGCCGGGTCGCCGGGCACGGGGTGGTCGGGGTCTGCGGCGTGCCAGCGGGCGGTGTAACCGCAGCCGGGGCAGGCCAGGGTGAGCAGGCGGGGGCTGGTGCTGGTGTCCAGCAGCGGCCCGCCGCAGTCCGGGCAGTCGTCGCGGGACAGCCAGCCGGTGATCATGCGGGCTCCGCGGCCAGCCCGGCCGCCAGGACCGGCCCGGCGGGGGTGTCCGGCTGGACGGCAGCGGCGGTCATGGCGGCGATGTCGTCGTCGGTGACCCAGGCGGCGCGGACGCGCACCGGGTCGGGGCTGGTTTCCAGCCGCATGTAGCCGACCCCGGCACCGGTAGCCGGGTCGGCGGAGATCTGATCGCATAGGGCGCCGTGGTCACGCGCGCCGTCGCCGAGCACCAGGTCGGCCTGGGACGGCTCGTCCAGGCGCAGGGCGATCTTGTCGGGGAACAGGTTGCGGATGTTCAGGACTTCCTTGCGCGGGTCTTGCAGGGCAGCCACCACGCAGAAGCCGACGGCGCGGCCCTGGGTGGTGAGCGTGGCCAGCGCGGCGAGCGTGCGCTCGCGGAGCTTGCGGTCGGGCTGGTAGGCGGTCAGGAACGCCACCTCATCGACCAAGATCACGGTGAACGGGTGCTCGGCCGTGGGGGTGTGGTCGCGCTGCAGCCCGGCGAAACGGGCGGCCCGCTGCTGCATTCCGGTCACGTCGGCTTCCAGCTGGGCGGCGATCTGATCCGGTCCGGCTGCATAGCAGCCGAACCGCTCGAACAGGGGGCGTCCGTAGGCCAGTTCCATCAGCTTGGGATCGCAAGCGTGCACCAGGACCAGGCCCGCGGTCATCGCCGGGAGCATGGCCCGCACCAGCCCCCACAGGTAGGAGCCCTTGCCCGCGCCGGTGGCGCCCGCGATCAGCAGGTGGGTGCCGTGCAGCCGGATGGCCAGCAGCTCGCCGTCCTCGCGGCGGCCGACCGGCAGCGCCCGCAGGTCGGTGACCGCCGGGACGGGCAGCGCGGGGATCGGCTGGGCGAGCGCGTCCGCGCGGACCAGTTCTAGGATCACGCCGCCGGGCGGCCCGGTGCGGACCCGGCAGGACAGCACGCCGAGCCCGTGCGCCAGGTGCGATGCCCGGTCGGCGACCTGCCCGGGAGACTGACCGGGAACCAGCCGGACGCTGGCCAGGTCGATGCACCGGCCCGCCCGGACCTTGCCCAGGACCGGGAAGGCGACCTGGCCGCGCCAGGCCGGGGCGAGCCCGGCGACGGTGACCACGCCGCGCCAGCGTCGCCGGTAATGTTGCCACCGCCACCGGTCCCGCAGCGGCCGGGTGACCACCACCTGGTACCAGGCTGGCCGCCACAGGCGCAGGCCCGCCAGTACTGTCACCGCCGCGGCGGCGAGGACGACCAGGACGTGCCAGCCGCCCAGCAAGTCGGCAGCGGCTGTGGCGGCGGCGGCCAGGGCCAGCAGCGGGTGGCGGATCAGGAACCAGATCGTGCGGAGGGCCAGCCGCAGCAGCTGGACCAGCCAGATCACCGGCTCGGGGGTGCGGTGCACCGGGGACCGCCACACCGGCGGTGCGAACGGGTCGTGGTTATCGACCTGCGCGTACTGCGCGGCATCGATCCACTCGCGCATACTTGTTCACCTCTTCCTTGCGATGCGCGTGAGGGGAGATCAGGGGCGGCCGGAGATTGCAGCTCCGGCCGCCCCGCCTTCGTGATCAGGCCGCCGCGGATTCCTGGCCGCCGCGCCCGGTCCTTCCGGTAGTCCGGACGCCTGCCGCCTTGACCGACCAGGCCAGCCGCCCGGCCTGGTTCACGTATGCGGTGACCGCCAGGCCGGTGAACTCCACCGGCACGAACGGCAGTGCCGCGCCAGGCGGCGGCGCGGGGAGCACCGGCTTGTCGGCCGCGCCGACCTTGACCCGGATGCTCTTGTCCCGCGCGGCCGGGTCGGCGTCGATCACATCGACCACCCACACCGGCAGCCCGGACTCCTTGTCCTTCGCCTGCACGAACCGGCCGCCCTTCGGCGCGTCGAAATCTCGCACCGGCTCGAACTCCCCGGCCGCGAACGCCCCGCGCGGGAACAGTCGGCTCTGCTCGACCGGGATCGGACCCTGCAACGCCATCTGACTTCTCCTGTCTGCCCGGAGGCATCTACATGACTTATCAGGTACCGATAGTAAAGGGACCTGACTTGTCATGTCAAGCGACGCTGAACGAGATGCCCTGCCAGGGTGGCCGGGTAGGTCAGGCCAGGGGGTAGGCGTCTTGTAGCTCGTGCCGCTGGCCGGGCATCACCAGGTCGCTGACCTGCACCGGCTGCCCGGACGCGTCGTAGGCGGTGACGATCACGCTCAGCAGGGGAGTGTCCGCGCCGATGCGCAACAGCCCGGCTTCCTCGCCCTGGGGCAGGCGGGCGGTGATCTTCTCGACGGCATGGTCGAGGCGGATCTTCTTGAGTCCGGCCAGGTGCGCGCGCAGGCTCTCGCCGAGCAGGTCGGCCGACGCCAGGTCGGTCCCGGCCGCGACTTCCAGCGGCAGCCACGCGGTGACCAGCTCGACCGGCTCGCCACCGTCGGTGAGCAGCCGCTGCCGGGCGAACGCCCGCGCACCCGGTTTGAGCTGCAGCAGCGCGGTGATGTGCGGCGGCGCGAGCCGGACCCCGGCTTGCACCAGCTCCCCGGCCAGCTGCGCCTCGGCCACGTCCAGGACGCCATGCGCGGGACGGGTCCGCTCGGCGTCGGCGAGGGCAGGCTTGCCGCGCACGAAGCTGCCCTTGCCCTGCTGGGTGTCGATCCACCCGTCCTGACGCAGCGCCGCCAGGGACCGCACGATCGTGGGCCGCGAGACTCCGAACTCGGCGACCAGCTGGTGCTCTGACGGCAGCAGGGACCCGGGCGGATAGGTGCCGCGCTCGATCCGCCGCCGGATCTCGGCGACCACTTGCGCGTACTTGGGCGTGCTGCCGTCCGCCATAACTTTGTGCTTCCCGGGTGGTCGGGTGCTGACTTGTCAGGTCAGATTACCGCTGACTACATCACTTGTCACGCTGGGCGGGATGCCCGGCCGTCAGGGTAGACGGGCCGCCGCCGCTCAGCCGTGATGCGGGACGGGTGACGGGAGGGTGATCAAGACCTTGGGATCCTCGCCCAGGACCCTGGCGAGCAGCGCCACCGTGCGGCAGCGGCACGGCGGGCGGGCCTGCCGCTCCAGCCGTGCCACCGTCGTCACGCCTACCCCGGCCGTCCAGGCCAGGTTTTCCTGCGACAGGCCCCGGGCCCGGCGCAGGGCCCGCAGCCGGTGCCCGTCGATGACCGTCGTGCGCGCGGGCAGCCGCCGCGTGCTCACGGCTCGGTTAAAGCCGGGGCTGATCGCGGCCCGGTCAAGGTCGCCCGTCAGCCAGCGCACGCCGCCGTCAGCATCACGGACGAGCCTGGCCAGCACCGCGAGCCGGTTGTAGGACAGCCGCCCGGGGGCGAGAGTCACCGCCGTGACCTGGCCGCGTGCGGCAACCCCGGCCGGGATCGAGGGCAGGGCGTCCAGCATCCGCTCCCGCGCCCGGGGCTCTGACGTGGTGATCCCGACCGGTCCGGAGCCAGGATGTCCGCACGCGGTGACGGCCCATTCGTACAGCTGCATCATCCGGCCCCGCCCGTCCCCGCCGCGGCGCCGGTGCCGCCGCAGTCCGCGCACTCCACCCGGCGCCGCCGGGCCGCATCAGCCTCAGGCGCGCCCGCCACGGCCAGAGCCGACCGGCGCACGGTCAGGTACTTCCATCCGGCGCCGTCGCAGGAAGGGCAGGCAGCAGGCGGCGGAGGGCTTGCGCTTGTCATGCCCTGATCATCAAAGTAGGCAACGTCGCGCCGATACGCCGTGACTGTCCCCTCCCGGACAGGACCGTCACGCGCGTGTCTCTCGACTGTCTCGCCGGTTCGCTAGCCTTACAACGACGGACAAGTGCGGCGTGAACGGGAGAAAACAATGCCCCAGGACCCGACCCTGCTGGCCGTCCTGCTCGACCAGCGCGGGCTCAGCCGTTACGGCGCCTTCAGCGCCGCCTACGTCAAGGCCGCCCGGTCTCTCGATCCCGCGCTCGCGGCCCAGTCACCGAGCCGCGCGCAGTTCTACCGGTGGACTACCGGCGGCTTACGCGGCCTGCCGTTCACCGCCAACTGCCGCGTCCTAGAGCACATGCTCCCCGGCTACACCGCCGCGCAGCTGCTGGCGCCCTGCACCGGCCAGCAGGTACCCGCACCCGGGCGCGTGACTAGCCGCCAGGCTGTGGTGCCGGGCCTGACCGGGGGAGCGCCGCCCCTGGCGGGCGTCGAGGCAGTGTTCGCTAGCAGGTCAGAATTCGCCGCCCGGGTCCAGCTGCCGGACCTCATCGACGGCTCCCCGGCCGTGCGGGCCGCAGGCCTGTCGCTCAACATGATCTGCCAGCAACTGCCCGACCAGTACCTCGCCGGCATCCTCACCGGCGGCACCCAGCTCTCGTGCCTGTTCCTCGACCCCGCCGGGAAGGCAATCGGCGAGCGCGAGCGGGAGGAACTCCACACCCCCGGTGTCTTGTCTGGCTTGACCCGGCTCAACATCGATACCCTCGCGAGGCTGCGTGACAAGCTGCCCGCCGACGCCCGGGACCGGCTCACGATCGCGGTGTATGACGAGACTATCCGCTACAACATTCTCATTGCCGACGGGCGGGCCGCGGTTGTGCAGCCCTACCTGCCCCAGGCCCGGGGCGTGGAATCCCCGACCCTGATCGTCAGCCCCGGCACCGGGCCTGGCAGCCTGTATCCGGTCTTCGAGAACATCTGGGATGCCCTCGCCAGCCGGAGCACGCCACTGTGACCACCGATCCCGGCCGCTACCTTGACGCCGCCATGACAGCCGCCGACCTCGCCCGCGACCTCATCCGCACCCGCCGCCCCGCGACCTTCACCGAGAAAGCCGACCGGGACCTGGTATCCGACGTGGACGTGGCCGTCGAGCGCGCCGTCCGCGAGCACCTGCATCAAGCCACCCCCGGTGTCGGATTCCTCGGCGAAGAAGAAGGCGGACCCGACGCCGGGACCACCGGCTGGCTGTGGACGCTCGACCCCATCGACGGGACCTCCAACTACGCTCACGGCATCCCGCTGTGCGCGGCCTCCCTCGCCCTGCTGCGCGACGGCCGCCCCGTCCTGGGCGTTATCGACGCGCCGTTCATGGCCGAGCGGTTCCACGCCGCTGAGGGGACCGGCGCCTGGTCGGGAGACCTTCGCCTGGCCGTCCGTGACACAGCCGCGCTGCGGGAGGCGATCGTGGCGATCGGCGACTATGCCACCGGCCCGGGCGCCGCCCGTAAGAACGAAACCCAGCTCGCCGCGACCGTCAGTCTCACCCCGCGCGTGCACCGCATACGCATGCTCGGCACCGCGGCTCTCGACCTGGCCTGGGTCGCAGCCGGGCGCCTGGACGCCAGCATTACCTTCGCCAACAACCCCTGGGACATGGCCGCCGGAATTATCTGCGCCAGGGAAGCTGGCGCCACCGTAACCGCAACCGACGGCAGCCAGCACACGCTCGCATCCGCCGGGGTCATCGCCGCCGCTCCAGCGCTCATCGGGCAGCTGCTGCCGCTCGTCCAGACCGCCAGTACCGCCGTGCCACCGGACCCCGGCGCCACCCAGACCGACAGGGCGGGAGCCACCAGTCTCGACAGCATCCTCCGCAGCACCCGATACTTGATCTTCGACTTCGACGGCCCCATCCGCGACCCAGCAACGGGGCAGCCCGCCGGGTACATTGCCGAAACACTTGCCGCATGCCGCGACTCCGGGCGTACCGCCGTTATCGCAGCAACGGCCAGCGGTGACGCTGCCGCCTACCTCGTCCGCCACGGCCTCGACCAGCTAGCACGGCAGCTCTACTCCGCCAAGCCAGGCGAGCATGGGCAGGACGCGGGCCGGGAGAAGGCGCTGAACGGTCTCATCGGCGACCTCGGCGCTAGCCCAGCCGAGTGCGCGTTGGTCACCACTGAGCCAGCCGCAATCCAAGACGTTAGGCATGCCGGGATCGCTATCATCGGCTACGCAACCACCCCGGACCTTGAACAGCGCCTCGCCGACGCTGGAGCTGACGCGCTGCTGCCGAGCCTTGCCGACCTCACGCTCAAACTCCGCGCCAGACCACTGCCGAATTGAGCCGTATTAGATCAAGGCGGCGCCTGCGGCGCCGCTGGCCCGGCGTCAGCGCCGGCCTCCGGCCTTGGGGAGGCCCCGGCCGTCGCACGCCGGGCCACAGCCGGAGAGCCCGCAGGTCAAGCCCGCTCACATGGCACGCATCAGCGCAGCGCACAGCCGTCTTCCTCGGCGCTCCAGTGTCCAGCTCGCGGCCGCCGCGTCAAGGGCGGCCCTGAGGGCCGTCGCTGGCGCGATTGGCTACGCCAACCCTGGACGCGGCGGCCCCTCGCAAGGGATCAGCGCCTATCGAGGCAGACGGGAGTTGATCAGGAACCCGCAGGCAAGGGATGGTCACTGCCGCGAGTCGTCGGTGTCGAACAGGAGCCGTCGACTACCCTAAACAGCACCCGCCGGAGAAACGACATGTGCAGGAGGGTCTGTTGAGCGTCCCAAGCCACAGACAAATCGAAATTCTCCTGGACGTCGAGAGGATCTCCACTGCAGGTGCGTCAGAGCGTTATCAACGAGGTGCCACGCCACACACGATCTTTGCCTGGTGGGCTCGGCGTCCGTTCGCAGCCGCCCGACAGCTAGTAGCCTCTTCGATATCTCCCGAGCCGGGCAAGGAAATTCTTGCGATCGAAGATGCACCTGTCCGAGTTCTGGACCCATTCTCCGGTGGATCAACATTTGCGCTCGCGGCAGCCGAGCTTGGCGTAGAGAGCCATGCAGTCGAAAACAACCAGCTAGCTCACTTCATCGGCTTGTCACTGCTGCAACTTAGTCAGGCTGAGCCCGAGTTCCCAAAGCTAGTCGCAAACGAGGGCCGATTGTTGCTGGAAGCGCTAAAGACAGAGACCAGGCAATTGTTCCCCTCGGTCTTCCAAGAGCAATCAGCGCATCCGCGAGCAGAGCAACTCTTCCCCACAGAAGCCAAAGATCAGATTATCGCATACTTCTGGAGCCGATCTGTCTCATGCGCCAGATGCAACGGCTCACTAGCACTACAGAAGAGGCCATGGCTTTCGCGGAAGCGCGGCCGGGAGCTATACGTTTACCGAACTGCAGACCTTGACCAAAAAAATTACTCCATTGAACTCTGCCACGGTGAACCATCACATGCCTCAGAAACGGCATGGAGCGGCCGCAACATCCAGTGTCCCTTCTGTGGTGCTCTTTATGGTGGTGAAGAGCTAAGGAAGCTAGTTGGAGAAAGGGCATACGACGAACTTACAGCTTACGCTGTCCTCAAGCGTCCCAAGACCTATCATGCAGTGTCCGCGACTGACAGATACGTCAACGTACAGGATATTGAGCGCTCGCTGAGGGAAGATCTCGACTTGCTCGGGGAGACTCTGCTGCCCATCGAAATTCCACGATGGTCCGGCATTACGAATCCGACCCTATACGGCCACACAACCGTGGACTCGCTTTTCACGAGGCGGCAACTAGCTGTAATGGTACGACTTGCTCGATTGATTCGGCAGCGCTATGTACTCTGGGAAACAAGTTACGGCATAGCTCAGGCCAGGGCACTGGCAGCTTTCCTGTCCGGATTGATAGACCAACTTGCGGACTGGAACTCCCGCGTTTCCATGTGGATACCACAAAATGAGCAGGTGGGAAGGGGCTTGTCTGGACCAGGGCTACCAATGCTCTGGGACTTCGTGGAAGTTGATCCTCTTCAAAGGGGTCCGGCGAACCTATGGGAAAAGCTCGACCGAATTGTTGCAGGCATACGCAGCATTCCCAGATTTAGCATCAGCCAGTACGTGATGCGAGGCGACGCGAGAAATCTTCCATATCCGGACGCCTACTTCGATGCGGTAGTAACAGATCCTCCATATTACGATAATCTGTTCTACAGCGTATTTGCGGACTGCATATATACCTTCAAGCGCCTTGCCCTAAGAACCATCTTTCCCGAAGAGTTTGAAGAACAAGCTACGGACCAGGCCTCCGAACTCTCAGCTTCACGTGATCGGATAGCTTCGGATGGTGGGGGGCCGTGGGAATACTTTAGCTCTGGAATGATGGATGCCCTAGCTGAAGCGCGGCGAGTTCTTAAGAGAGACGGCGTGATCACCCTCTGCTATGCGCATAGCAGCCTGCAAGGTTGGACCAGCCTGGTAGCTGCATACGTGAGGGCTGGACTGAAAATAACTAGAGTCTGGCCGATGTCCATCGAGCGAGCGCAGCGTCCAAGAGCGATGCGGTCAGCCGCAGTTAACACCTCTGTCGTCTTGGTGGCTAGACCCTTCGATGCAATCCCGAATGGGCTCGCTGATCGTGCCGAAACCGTTGATCAGGCCATAGCCGAAGCGGCAAGACGTTCCACAGACGAGGGATGGCCTGAAGAGGTAGCCGCAACAATCTGTCTCCTTGCGGGACTTGAGACTGCGTTCAAGAACGCCGGGGTCGATCAGCTACTACGCTGGAGCCTTGTTGCTCCGATTGCCAGGAGCACTGCGGGCCAAGTGACCCGCATGTTTCCAAGCGTCTCTTTCACCGAACGCTATTCCTCAACCTCCGCGATCTCGTCAAGCAATGCTTGAGCATGTCCCGATCGGCGAAGAATTGCTTCAATCTTATTGTCAATCTTTAGCGCATCGATTGCCAAGGCAACCAGCTCATCAGGAGATTGATTGCGTATCTGATTCTTGACTTCCTCGAAATAGGAAACCTGTGAATGGGCCACCTTGAGGAGATTCATCAGGTATCGCTGTCGCGTGCTATGCCAATGGGCTGGCTCTACGCCCAGTGCTTCCTGGAAGATAACATCGAAGGCGGCCCAATACTCTCCCGCTGTTGGGCTCTTGCCATGATCGCGCGTAATTGCCTCGCTGGATTCCCAGATCGGGCGCGGATCAAATGAACCATGAACAGCATGCTCTGTCATGAAAGCCAAATGGGAGTAAGAGAGCAAGGCTACCTTGTATCGGAGTGCCTCCGCATACAGTCGGCTTGTCCCCTCAGGAAATCCTGCTACGGGACCCACCAGTAGCGCGTAATCGGCGTCGCGCCTCCAAGTGCTGAGGGCTTCAATCTTGTAATCTTTCGGATTGAGCGCAGTTCGCGATAGGCGAAATGCTTTAGCATCGATTACCAGGGAGTGCGCTGAAGATGATTCGCCGGTCCAGACTGCAGTAACATCCGCCGCGCCGGACCTCTCTTGATTAACAATCGTACTGTATCCAGCGCGCCTGAAACTGTCACCGACGAGGATATCCATAGCTTTGGCGTACAGTTTTTCTTCAGAGGAATCATGATCATACGCCTCTGGTATAGCGCCAGCGCTGGTAAGAAGGTCCACAAGTGTGGTGCTGTCAACAGAGTTAATTACCTCTGCAATCCTGCCAGCCTTCTCATCGAAGGACAAATCGCCAAGCTTCGAGAACTGATCGACCAAGCTCGGAAGGTCTGTAGTTGTGGCCATCCATCGCCCTTCGGCATCACTGGGCATCCGAAGCCCCGGTAGGCGTGACGCCTGAGGTTACCGCTGGAGACGCGAGGTATGTGGGACATCCGTGGGATGCTTCAGGCCTAACTTATGCTGAGATGACAGTCTCGCCTGCTCAGCGAGCGTGAAACTGGCGACGACGCGACGGTCTGTAAAACCGTCGGCTCAGCCTACGTTGGTTCGAACCCAACACCTGCCACTACCAGCGGAAACGGCCCGTGACCGGGGGATTCTCCCGTCTCGCGGGCCGCTGTGCCTTGTGTCGTCTTGTGTCATCACCGGTCAGCGGACGTCGCTGTGCGGCAGTGGTTACGGACATATGGCGGACGGATCCAGGCGGAAGCAAGCGGTTCACCGAACCGCTTGCTTTCCCGGCCGCGACGGTCATCCGGCTCGGTGACGGGCTTGCAGGCCCGGGCATAACCGGTGCCAGGTGCGGCCAACGCATTTCCCCGCAGGCGTCGCGCCCGTCCTGATGGGCGGGCATTGGCATGAAGTCCCCTCGGAGCCGCGCCATCCGGCACGCCGGTGGATCACCGTCACGTGCCCAGGGTCGCAAGTCACGTGCACTGGGAGGCGTGGCCGCGATGGCCATGACCGACCGGCTCCAGGTCGGCCCGGTCCCCGCTGACCTCTGACTGACCTGACATATACGTGCGATGGACCCGGTGTGGGCCTGGTCGGCGGGTCCGGGCGCCCGCTGGAGGTCAAGTATGGCCGTCACCTGCACAATCCGGGTCACGCAATGGCGCCCCAGCCCTGCCCCAGCCCGGCTATTGTGACGGCTCCGCGTTGACCTGCGGCGGCGCGCCCGCGGATTAAGAGTCCGAAATATCCTGCTATCTCCTCTAATGTTCTCTATCGGAGAGATACCGCGACTTGCCGTTTCATGCACCCGCCGGCCGAGCGTGATGCCGGGCGGTGCCGGGTGCTGACGGGTTGTACCGGGGCATACGAGCGACGGCGGAGCGACGGTGGATGTGCCGTTTCCGTCGCTCGGCGGCACCCGGCCCCCACCCTGCCGCGCGGGCTGCGGAACTTGCCCTTGCCGTGGACTCATCCGGCGTGGTCTTGTTTGGGGTGACACGGCGTGTCGTGTGTGGCTGTGTGTGGTGCACGCGGGAGGGCCTGACGTGGGTGGCGCAGGGGAGAACTGGACGCCTTCGCGAGTCAGCTTTCGTGAACCATCTGACGGAGAGCGCCGCCGCGCCGGTGCGGCTGTGGGGCGCGAATCGGCTGCTGCCAATTCCTTAACTCCGATTCCGGATGAGACGCCGAGACGTGGAGTGAGCTTCCGCCAGCCGCATGACTGGGACATCTCGGTGACGTGCGTGCTCGCGACGGACCTGCCGGAGACACCGGCGTGTTCCCGGCTGTCCATTCATCAGGATGGCGGGCGTCACGGACCAGGTGAGAGAAGGACAAGATGGGAAGCACGGAATCGGTGTCGGCTGATGTCGTCCGAAGGCTTGTGGCGAGGCAACGTGCCCGTCTTCGCGTGCTGGCTGTGGTCGCTGTTGGTGCCCTGCTCCTGATCGCCGGGGTTGTCGCTCTCGCCGTGGCGGGTGCCACGCTTTCTGTGGCTGGCACGATAGCGGTGCCGTGCCTGATCCTGGTGGTGGTTGTTATCGCGGTGGCCGTCACGCGGCATCCGGAACGGCGGGCTGTGTTCTTGGATGATGCTGACGCCCGGGAGTATCTGGACCGGGTGGAGCCGATCGTCGCGCGTGTGGCAGGGGCACTGCACGTCGCTTCGCCGACCGTGCGGATCATCGACGACGAGGCGGCGAATGCCTTGTCTATCGGATCGGATCGCGATGGCAGCGTGGCGTATACGTCAGGCCTGCTCGATGAGGTCTCCGATGAGCGGCAACTCGAGGCGGTAACAGCTCACCTGGTCGCCCGTATGGCATGTGGTGACAACAACTTGGTGCTGTTCTCGTTCGCGCTGCTGGGCTGGGTGCTGGAGTTCTTGGGACTGCCCCGGGTTCAGTTGACTCCTTGCCTGTGAGGGTTCGTCCTCGCTGGAAGGATGATCAGCATGCCGAAGGCTTTCCCCCTGGAGTTCCGCCGCGATGTGGTGGCCGTTGCCCGCAAGGGCGAGGCTCCGCTGTCGCAGATCGCCAAGGATTTCGGGATCTCGGAGTCCTGCCTGCACCGGTGGCTCAAGCTGGCGGACGTCGATGACGGCGTCCGCCCGGGCGTGACCTCGGAGGAGTCGAAGGAGCTCCGCGAGCTGCGCCGCCGGAACAAGGTGCTGGAGACCGAGAACGAGATCCTGCGCCGGGCGGCGGCGTACTTCGCCCGGGACATCGCCCCAAAATGACGTACCCGCTGGTCCTTGACCTTGCCGCCGACGGCGTTCCCGTTGCGGTGACCTGCCGGGTGCTGGGCTTCTCCACGCAGGCGTTCTACAAGTGGAAGAAGGATCCTGTCTGCCAGCGTGACTGGGACGACGCGCACCTGATCAACGCCGCCCTGGACATCCACCACGATGATCCGGCGTTCGGCTACCGGCTCGTCGCCGACGAGTTGCCGGCCCGCGGCATCACTGCCGGGGAGAACCGGGTCGCGCGGCTGTGCTCCCAGCAGCAGATCTGGTCCGCGTTCGCCAAGCGCCGCGGCCTGGCCCGAAAGGCCGGGCCGCCCGTCCACGACGATCTGGTCCAGCGCCAGTTCACCGCGCAGGCCCGGATCAGATCTGGCTGACCGACATCACCGAGCACCCCACCGCCGAGGGCAAGCTCTACCTGTGCGCGCTGAAAGACGTGTGCTCAGGCCGGATCGTCGGTTACTCCATGGACGCCCGGATGACATCGAGCCTGGCCGTGTCCGCGCTGCGGAACGCCATCGCCCTGCGTTCGCCGGCGGGAACGGTCGTGGTCCACTCTGACAGGGGCAGCCAGTTCCGGTCCCGCGCCTACGTCCGGACCCTGGCCAGCAACGGCCTGACCGGATCAATGGGCCGGGTCGGGGCATGCGGGGACAATGCGGCCATGGAATCGTTCTTCTCCTTGCTCCAGAAGAACGTCCTGGACCGCCAGCGCTGGGCAACCCGCGAGGAACTCCGGCTCGCGATCATCACCTGGATCGAGCGCACCTACCACCGCCGCAGGCGCCAGCGCCGCCTCGGAAAGCTCACCCCGGTCGAATATGAAATGATCCACGCAACGACCGCTCACGCGGCCTGACCCCGCACACCCCGCGAGTCAACAGAAGCGGGGGCAGTCCCCTTCGATGCCGTTGTGATGCGGCTGGTCAGGTGGTTGCGGAAGCTCGGCAACAGATGCGTTGGGTTCGCCCTGCACCGCGATACAGGGTACCGGGAAGACGAACCCTCTTTCTACGCACGCCTGGCCTTGTTCGTCTTCGCCCTGGCATTCGGTATCGAGTTGCTGCTGGTGGCCCTCGCCCTGTTCATCGTCGGCGGCGCGCTCGCGGTTGTCGCGATCGCGACGCTGAAGGGCCTTGGGCGGCAGCGGATGCGTTTCGCCGACGCGCTCGCCGCGCGCCTGGCAGGTTCGCCGGAGACGATGTGCGCGGCCCTGACCGTGCTCGGCGGCCATCCGACCGAACTCGCCCGGGGCGGCGCGCTGCTGCAGGATCTCTGCATCGCTGGCCCCCAGCCCCAGCCGGGCTATGTCGAGTACGTACCGCGCATCCCGGCTCGGCTCGCCTGGCTAAGGTCTGGCGACGCCAGTAGAGATGCCGGGCTCCTGGCTCCTCTTTTCTCAGCAGGAGCCTTAGCCGTGGTAGCTGGCCTGCTGGGAGTCGCCGTCGCCTTGGTGCCCTACGGACAGCGGGGCGTACCCGCCCAGGGGACGACCCTCCCCGCGACAGCGGCCGGCACCGGCAACGGTACGGTGGCGCAGGCGCAGGCGCAACAGCCCGCCACGACTGGGACCAGCCCGGCCGGCACAGGGCCAACCGCACCTGGCCAGACCCCGTCACCATCCGGAACGAGCCCATCCAGCGCGTCCTCACCCGGCGCCTCCTCCGGAGGCCGTCCCGGGGCCGGCGGTTCCCCGGCCGGTGGGTCGCCATCCAGCGAGCCGCCAACCACTCCGGGTGGCGTCACCGCAACTCCAAACGGTCAGTACACGATCACCGTTACCTGGGCGAACAACGCTTCTAACGCCGAAGGCTTTGATGTCGACAATGGCTGCCCAGCAGGCAGCTGCGCGCCGGGTGCCACCCTCGCCAGGACTACCCGGCTGACAACCTCAACTAGCTTCACGGTCACACCAGGGACCTACCAGTGCTTCCGGGCACGGGCGTTCGACACTGCGGGCGCGTCGGCATGGTCAGGATACGGATGCGCGTCCACGCCGGACTTCACCGTTCCCGGCACCCAGAAGTGGACAGACACCGGAGTCACCCTCACCGCAGGTGACACCCTGGGCATCACCGCCGCCGGACAGGTATACATCGACCCGTCGTATCCGCAGGGACCCGACGGGGATCCGTCATGCACCCCCGCGGTCAACTACAGCGCGGCAAGCGCCACGTTCCCCGCCCCGAACCTGGCATGCTGGTCCTTGGTCGGCCGCATCGGCAACGGGCCGCCATTTGAAGTTGGCAGTTCCACCTCCGTGACAGCTTCCTCAGGACGGCTCTACCTGGGCGTTAACGACGGCGACTTCTCTGACAATTCGGGTAGCTGGAATGTGCGTATCAAAATCGGTGGCCTGCCGCCGTCTCCCTAACGCGGCTGGAACCGCCCCAGGTGACTGCGGTGATGCCGTGGCGGCGCATGTGCTCGCGGTTGGCGGCGGAGTATGCCTTGTCGCCACACGGTGGCAGGGGGGCGGGGCCGTCGTTTGCGGTGCTGGCTGTTTACTACAGGGGCCGCGTAGCGGACAGCCCGGGTATGGGTTTCCGAATATCAGCCTTCCCCGGCGGTCACGCTTCCCGTCACTACTGGCTCGTCCCACAGGATGACCGGCCGCTCATAGATGCGTGCATACCAGTGGCCGTTCACCGCCCCATTCCATTTCCATCCACGGTTGGTCAGCAGCCAGTCGAGGTGCGCTAGAGCGTTCTCTGCTTCGGCACGGTTGTCGCCCAGGCCATAAATATCCTCGGCTGCTCTTTCCGGATCCAGGTGGTCCAGGGTAATGTTGTGCCGCGCCTCATTGAGGAATCCCGAAGAAGCAACAGTCTCGGATGCCGCGCCAGGGGCTTCATCACGTACCGCGGCGAATGTGAAATGAGAGATAGCCCCGCGTTTCACGAGCCTGGACAGCGCCATCCGCTGCCAGTGGAAACCACCCATGGTGGCCTCGACCTCACACGTCTCAAACGTTTCCCGGCGCACTGGATACCACTGGCCGGTTTCCTGATCCTGCCATTGTGATCGGTCATCAGAGTACTTCCCGAACCCTTCCGAATCGTCTGAGGCTGACTGGCCGCGCTTAGCCAGAGCGGCGACCCCGGCGACGATCGATGCGATCAGGAATACGCTCAGCCACCACACTATCCTCGCGAAGAACCACGCGATCCGGAAACCGAGAGTGAATATGTTTCCAATTAATTTACCCTGCTCGTATCCTTCTCGATATGACGACATCCGAGGCTCCTTTCACCGGCCTACTCGACGCTGAATGTGAGCGACGACCTGCCCGCGGCGAAGCGCAGATGGTCATCTGAACTAGTCCGGTCACCTTGGGTCCCGGATCGCCGCAGCGCGGCTACTTGTCGCTCATGGCCAGGGAGCCGCCGCCTGGCTGCCAGCCGTTCACCGGATCGTTGAGATGTCTGAGGTGAGCCACGCATCCGCTCTTCCCCCCGGTGCGCCGACATCATTACCATGTTAAGTGTGCGGTGCTCCCTGGAAATGGTCCAGAGAAAACGGCACTCCAGGACGGATTGGAAACAGGAAACCCGGTGATCCAATGCGGCAGATGGGGGAAGGATTCGGCGAGGAGCTGCGGCGCCGGCGGATGGCGGCCGGCCTGTCCTTGCGTGATCTCGCGGCGCTGGTGCACTACAGCCGGGGCTATCTGAGCAAGGTAGAAACCAGGCATGCACCAGCGGGCGTCCAGCTCGCGCGCCTGTGTGATGCGGCGTTGCATGCTGGTGGTGAGCTCGTTGCGCTGGCAGTACAGGACCAGCGTCAGCCGCCGGTCACCGGTGATTACTCAGGGGCCGTCTGGGCCATGACCGCAGGCCGGGGAGCGGGTAACGGCGTCAGCATCTGGCCCGGCAGGGAACTGGGCACCGATGGATGCGCCTCCCCAGCCAGGTTCCCGCAGCCTGCCCCAGGCCCGCCCAGCGGGGACCAGGTGGAGACCATCGCAGCCTCCTTTGACTTCTTGTTAGAGCAGCTCCGCGTAGTTGGCCAGCGGGTGAGCCCTGGAGTCGCGCTGCCTGCACTGGTTGCCCAGGCCCATACTCTGCGGGATCTTGCCAATCTGGCTACCGGTGTTGACCAGGCGGCGCTGCTCAGGCTGGCAGCGCAGTACGCGGAGTACACCGGCTGGATGATGCAGGAAGCGGGGGATGAGAGCGCCGCCTTGTGGTGGACCAGCCAGGCTGCCCAATTCGCCGCTGCGGGCGGCGACCTTGTTATGGGTGTCTATGCGCTAGTCCGGCGTTCGCTGATATGCCTCTATCAAGAGGACCACCAGCAGACCATCCACCTGGCTCAGCTCGCACAGGCAGACGTATCGGCCCCGGCCCGGGTGCGCGGTTTGGCCGCCCTCAGGGAAGCGCAAGGGCACGCCCTGGCCGGCGCGTCCGGCGAATGTCATCGTGCTCTGGATCGGGCGCGGGCATGCCTTGCGCAAGCCGGGCAGGAGAGCGAATCCCCGGTCCTGGGCACCTCGACTGTGCCTGACCCCGCCGCGATGGCCGCCGGGTGGTGCCTGCATGACCTCGGCCACCCCGAGGAAGCGATAGCCATCCTGGGCCGGGAGATCGCTCGCATCCCCCTACTGGCACACCGATCCCGTGTCCGATACGCGGCCCGCCGGGCCCTGGCCCAGGCCACGGCTGGTGACGTGCCCGGGGCCTGCCAGCTCACCAGTGGCTTCCTCCCCGAGGCCCGTGACGTTGCCTCAGCGACCGTCCGGGTGGATCTGCGGCGGCTCGCCCGGGTGCTGGGCCGCTGGCCCTCGAATCCCGCTGTCCGTGACATTCAGCCCGCGCTCACCAGCGTCATCGCCGCTGGCCGAGCGGCCACTTAACACCGCCCCGGCGAGGAAAGCAGGCAATCATCATGGCCAGCATCTTCATCAACTTCCGCAACCGGGACGGCGACTGGACCGCCCAGGCTCTCCGGGACACCCTCGCAGGGCGGTTCGGCGCTGAGGAGGTGTTCCTCTCTAGTGCCTCCATCCCGCCCGCGACTTATTTCGACGATGAGATGTTGCGCCAGGCAGGTAACTGCCAGGTGCTGCTGGCCCTGATCGGGCCGCAGTGGCTCACGGTTACCGACCCGGACGGGCGTCCCAAGCTGGGGGCACCTAGCGACTGGGTATCCCGGGAGATCGCGACCGCGCTGACCGCTGGCCGGCGGGTGATCCCCGTCCTGCTGGACGGTGCCAGCCACCCCCAGGCGAGTGAGCTGCCACCCCAGATCGCCGCGCTGGCCAGACTGCAGGGCCGCCGTCTGGACCGCCCCCGGTACGCGGCCGATGCGGAGGCGCTGGTGCGGGACCTCAAGGCGCTGATCCCGGACCTGCATGAAAAGCACCCGGGACCGGCGGAGCGGCGGGGGGCTGACGTCCGTGTCACCGTTGGGCGCTCAGATGGGCAGGTGGCAGGCGTCAGCATGCCTGACGGGGGCCACTTCGACGGCCGCGTGGACGTGAAGGTCGACCAGGCAGGCCACGACAGCAGGATCGTCGGGATGGAAAAACTCGGCGGCCAAAAAAAAGTTCCAGCGGAACTGCTGGCTCACCCGGTCAGCGGGCCGCTTCCCGGTGGTGGCGGTACGGGCTCCCCGCCGCCCTAAATGTGCTGCTGGGCATTCTCGTGGCAATCCTGATCAATGTCGTCACAGCGGGCGGTACAGGCATAGCCTCCATCGCCGGTCTGGGGGCGGCAGCCATCGGCTGGGCCGGCTGGGAAGCCTGGCGGTCGGCGTCGTCCAGGGCCAGCTGACCGGCCCGAGCGCAGGGTGCAGGGGAAGACGTTGGAAGAACGCCGTGAGCTTTTCGACCTCCCGCTGATTGAGGAACTCACCAGCCGTGGTGATCTGGCCAGCCGGGATCCGCTGCTCGATGAGATCGAGGCGGCGCTGGCTGACCCGGACTGCCGGATCGTGCTGGTCCGCGGCCATCCTGGGTCAGGAAAGACCACCCTGATGGCGGGACTGGCCAGCCGCCACCCGGATTGGCCCCGGTATTTCATCCAGCGGGCCGGGCAGGGCAGCGGAATCCGCAGCAACGATGGCAGCCTGGCCTCCTTTCTGACGGTCATCGGGCTGCAACTCGCGGCGAGCCGTCCTGGCCTCTTCCCCGACAGCTCCCAGGAACTCGACCTGGACGTGGACGTCGTAGCCAGGCACGTCGCCCCTGGCGCGAGAGTGGAAGCGCTCCGGGTGGAACGGATGCTGCTCCATCCCTTCCGCAGCTTCGCCGCGAGGGTCCGCCTTTCCGTGGACATTCTGCAGGGGCAAGCCATCGGGCTCGCCATCCGCGAGATCGGGGACGCCGCGCTGGTCAGCCCAGGCGCACTGGAGATACCCGCCCTGATCGAACCCTTGGAGATCCTGCGGCAAAGTCAGCCCGGCGGGCAGATCGTGGTCCTCATAGACGGCCTGGACGAACTGCGAGTCCGGGACGCCCCGGTCAACGTCGGGGAGTGGCTCGCCGAACACCCGCGGCTACATCCCAACCTTCGTTTCGTCGTGGCCAGCCGCGACGACAGCGAACGCCTTGACACGCTGCGTCAGGAGCACGAGGACTGTCTCCGCGAGGTGGATGCCAGCACGGACGCACAGTCCGCTGTCCAGCAGTACGCGGCGAATGTCAGCGCCAAAGCCCACGTCGCCCGGATTCTCCAGGCCCACAGCCGCCACCCGGAATGGTTCGCGTACCGCGCAGCCCTGAAGGCGGAAGGGATATTCCAGTATGTTGCGTTCCTGGACCGGGCACTGGCCGCAGTGGCCACTGAAGGGCCCGGCGCACCAGACCTCGACTGGCTATGGTCCGGCGACGAGGCAGGCTGGCCAAACGGTGTCGGCGGCCTGTACGCGGCGTTCATGCTGCGGATCAAGGACCAGGTCCAGAAGCTGACCGCGACCCGGGACGCCTGGGACCAGGTTTACCGCCCGCTGCTCGGCCTGCTGCTCGTCGCACATGCGCCGCTCACCGCCGCCCAGCTCGCAGCGTTTGGGGGAATTGATCCCGAGGGCGCCGCAGCTACGGGTGAGTCCTGCGATACCGCGCTGCTCCGGCTCGGCCAGTTCCTCGAGGGCGATCCCGACAGGGGATACCGCTTCTTCCACAGCTCGGTAGCCGACTATGTCGCCAGCCCCTCCGCCCGTGCGTCGCTCCGGTCCGACGGAGATACCTCCCACCAGCAGATCACCGAATACGCGCTGACCCGTCATCGGCGGGCGGGCAACTGGAAAGCCGCTGACCCCTATCTGCGCACGTTCCTCGCCCCGCATGCCGCTGCTGCCAGACGGCTCGACGATCTGTTGGAGGATCCGCGCTACCTCGCCGCGGCTGACCCGACGGAGTTGCTGGCCACGCTCGGGAACGCCCAGCGGGCCGCGGCCATCGCAACTCTCTACCGGCGGGCCGCACCGGGCTTCCGGGCGCACGACGAACCGGCCGCCCTTGCCCATCTGGAACTGTATGCACGCGAGGCCGGCGAGCATGACTTCGCCGCGCGGGTCGCCGCGATACCCGGGCAGCGGCCATGGGCAATGGCCTGGACGAACCGGGGGCGGCTGCCTATCCGCGGGGTGATCGGCAGGCACGAGGCTGGGATCGCCGCGATCGCTGCCGCGTGGGATGACCACGGGGCGCCGCTGGTCCTGACTGGCGGTGACGACGGCCAGGTCGGTGTCTGGGATCCGCGCAAGGGCACGCTGGTGCGACCGCCGCTGGTGCCTGCCGGCGGACGGTCTGGCGCGGTGACCGCGCTGGCCGTCGGCCAGCTGCGGACAGGACAGGCGTTCGTGGTGTCGGGCGCCTGGGACGGGACGGTCCGTGCCTGGAATGTGCCTGCCCGCCGCTCCCTGTGCGCGCCGCTGGCAGGTGCCGAGAACGCTGGCAGCGCGAGGGCCGTCGGCGCAATCGACGACGGCTCCTCGGCCGGTGTGCTTGCCGCCATCTGCGAGACTTCCGGCGGCATACGGCCCTGGAACCTGGAAACTGGCGCTCCGCTCGGGCCACCCATCCCGGTCGACGACCTTACTCTCGCGACAATCGGGACGGCTGCCGGACGGGTGCTGATCGCTGCTGCTTCAGTGGCCGGCGCAGTCTGCCAGGTACGTGTCTGGGACGCCATCACGGGGCAGCCAGCCGGCCCTGCCCTGCAGACCGAGGAACAGCCATTCGAAGCCCTGGCAATCGGCGAACTCAGCGGTGCGGCGATCATCGCCGTGGCCGACACCGCCCTCGGGGTGCAGCTCTTCGATCCGGAAACGGGGGCTGCCCGGAGCAAACGCCGGGTGTGGTGGGATGACGGCATCAAGGCGCTGGCCATCGGCGTTCTTGGCGGCAGGACGGTTCTCGCTGCGGGCGGAGACGCCGGGCTGATCAGGGTCTGGGACATGATCACCTGGCGCCCCCTGGGAAAGCCGGTGACAGCCCATCAGGATGGGCGGCTCGCGGCGCTCACGATCCGGTCCGGCGTCCTGCTGTCTGCCGGAATAGACCGGGTGACCGCCGATATCCCACTCAGCGGAGCTGAGACCATCCGCCACACCACCGCCGAGCCGGCCGTGCTGCGGTGGGCCTACAGCGAGAAAGACGGGCTGCACCACCCGGCGACTGTCGCACGGCCCAGGCATGAAGTAACGAGTCTCGCCTCCAGCCGGGCCCGTAACTCCCCAATCGCCTGCTGTGACGGGCATCGCGTGAGGTTGCTCGACGGTGCCAGCGGCGCTGCCACTGCCAAGCCAATGTTCGGATCGTGTGAACGGGTACGTGCCGTGGCGGCAGGCACCCTCGACGACGGGACAGCTATCGCTATCGCCGGCGTTGATGACACGATCCGGGTCTGGGATGTCGAACGCGGCAGTGAACTCTATCCCCCGCTGACCGCCCCGCCGGGCCATGGCAGCACCTGTGTGGGACTCGCGGTTACCCGTCTCTGCGGTCGGCCGATCCTTGTCGCCAGCACATGGCGGTCGGGATCCCGGATATGGGATCTCGCTACCGGCGAACCCGCCGGAGCACGCGAGATCGCCGGGCCCGAATACGTGGGCGCGATGACCGCGGGTGACATCAACGGGCGCCCAGTGGCTGTCCTCAGCACATCGCGTGGGATAACCGTCTGTGATCTGGAGACAGGTGGCGCCACATACCAGTTCACCCTCGCTGATTTCACAGACCCGTCGGTAGCACAGTTCTTCGCGGACGGCGCCCAGGCGGCTCTTGCCCTGGGCGCGGTCATCCGGGGAACCATTACCGTCTGCCATTTCGGTGCCAGCCCAGGCTCAGCGCCAGCCCAGCGCACCATCACCGTGCCGGACGAACTGAGGGCGCTCGCGGTCACTCAGCTGGACAACAGGCCAGTCGCGGTCTGCGGTGGGCGCGAAGGCAATCTACAGATCATCGACCTCGCCGCTGATGGTGCTGATGCCCAGCCCGCGGCACCAGTGCTGAGCAGTGCGGTGGCCACCCTCGCCAGCGGGTCGGCCGTTGTCTGTGCATGCGAAGACCAAGTGCGCGTACTCGACCTGGTCACCGGCAGACCTGTGGCACCGCCGCCCCCCACGTTCCGCATGGACAACTGGAGCAAGGTTGCCACGGCGGAGATCGCCGGCCGGTCAGTCGCGATCTGCGCGGCCGGGCGGGAAATTCACACCTGGTATCTGGACACCGGCGAACCCGCGGTACCCCAGCCGGTGAGGTGCGAGGAGAGAGTGGAATGCCTCGCAACCGGACTTCTCAACGACCGCAACGTCATCATCAGCGGCCACTTTGACCGCAGCATTCACATCTTCGACCTGGAAACCGGGCAGCCCGCCTGCGAGAAGATCAGCGCCACGCTGCGCCGGCCCTCAGGCCTCGGATTGATCGAGTACGCCGGCCGGCCGCTTCTGGTGTTCGACCAGTACGGGACCGTGCGGTCCCGTTTCGTGGGCCTAGATCACCCCCCAGTGAACATCGAGGAACTGCTGGCACGCCGACCCGATCCACAGGCACTGGAAGAAACGCCCCCGGCCCCGCCCCGAACCGGCGACAAGATCAAACTCAGCCGCACCCGCAGCGTCGATGGCTACGCCATGGCACTTGGCACCATGGGCGGCGTTCCGGTGGTGCTGTCAGGGCACGCCGATGGCCAGATCGACGTATTCACACTCGGGACCGCCCTGCCGGTCGGCCCGCCTCTCATGGGTCATGACAGCGAGGTGACCGCTCTGGCGTTCGCTGAATTCGACGGCCGGCCGATTACCGCATCCGGCGGGCGCGATGGAACCGTCCGTCTCTGGGATCTTGCTGACGCCTCCGGCATCACGACTATCCGCGCCGCCGCAGAGGTCCGCAGCCTCGCGCTCCACCCACCCGGCTACTGCGTGATCGGCACTCAGAGAGGAATGCTTGCCGTCCATTTCAGGCTGCCCCCTGCTGCCGCGAGCGCGTCCAGCAGGATTCCAGTCGACATCCGGGCGGCACGGGCGTGCCCCGACCACCAGCACCACGTGGCCGACATAGAGACAGGCGGGATCAAGGCGGTGAGAATATGCATCAAGGGCCTGCAGACTGGTAATCCAGCCCACAAGCCACTCGAATACGCCCAGGGGCACTGCCATGTATTCCCCGACCAGCTCGTGCTCATCCCGCGATCGCTGCCAGATGAGCAGGCAGGACAACTCGTCATACCGCTCAGCACTATCTACTTCGAGAGCCAGGACGTTCCCCACGCATACGAATACGATGGCGGTCATTTCCGGCTGACGATCGAAACGCCGCAGACCCACCGTTCACTATGCTTCTACCGTCGCAGTGAACGCGACCTGCTCGAACGTCTTGTCTCCCCACGACGACGTTAGAGAGTCTGCCGGGGCCGGTATGACAGCACAGGTCGCGTGCGTGGGCAGCCGTAGTGCCTGGCGGTGCCGGGTGCTCGGCTGATGGGGACCTGCCGCAAGGTCGCGGCGAAACCTGCGGTCACCAGCCCGCCGAGACCTTGCAACACCGCCAACCGGGCGCTATTCGCCAGCTGGGACTGGGCTTGCTGCAACTGGATTCGCTCTCTTGGGCGCAGGTGACATGCCGTAAAGCGGCCACGCTCAGCGGCGGGTCAAGCAGACAAGGGACCACGACGATGGCGCCGCCCACTATGAGCACGCCCACGACGCTGGCTGCCAGGATGACCAGCCAGGTGGCGCGCTTATCCACCGCAACCTGCCTCCTAAAGTGGCGCCAGGGGTGCTCATCCCAGTTGGCGGCGGCGTACTGCCACCCGGGTCTACCCCCAGAAGATATTGGTGGGGTCGGCGTTGATCTCCGCGAGCAAGTCAGCGACATGCGGCGACGGCTGGAGCCGGTCGTAGCGGTGGAAACGCCCATGGCTGTCACACCAATGCAGCGCCCAGGTCTTGTTCGTGTTGCTGTAGAGCAGCCTCGCAACGGGCGAGGACGTCCAGTCCGCGCCGGGGTTCCCGCGCCAGGGTGGCCTGCGTTCCACGATCGTCAGCTGGCGTGGGCCCACCTGGCACTCGACCCGGATCTCGTCCCGTGCCTGCGCCGGCACCCGCATCTCGCACCAGCGCTGGACGCGGCTGACGTCCACCTCCGGCAGTCCGAGCGCGGCCACAAGCTGAGTCTGCCATTTCCGCGCGGCACGGTTGGAGTCCGTCAGCACTCTGCCACTGTGACGGCTGATCCGGTCTGTGGGTCAGGAGCAAGTTGTGCCCGGGGTAGCTGGCTGGATGGGATCCTCGCAGGTTCGGGCGGCCGTGCTGCCTGACTGCGACTGGGCGGCTGCCGGGGAGTTGGAGCGCAGGCCGGGATGCGACACCGCCGCCGAGACCGATGGGAGCTCGGTCAAGCGGGCGCGCAGCGGGGATTAGGTGGGTTCTTCGCTTGTGGAGTGATCTGTATTCTGCCACCTGTCGGAGATGAATCGCATTTCAGCGGAGTTCTGCGTGAGGCTATGCTCACTAGTTTCAGCGGTGGCTTTCAGGAGCCTGAACTGCTCGCTCTTCAGCGCACTGAACGACCGCTCCAGATAGTCCAGCAAGGCGCGCGTTGGATGATTCGGAAATTGTGGCAGATAATTTGGGTCATCCTGCCATGACGCTAGCACGGCTTTGAGCGTAAGAGTATGGGCGCATAGATCGGTCAGGCACTGCGGCATGCCGCCGCCAATAAGTAAGTCCGCTCGTTCAGAAATAATTTCTACCGATCGGAGGTTAAGTGGCATAAAAACCGTGCTCATCCAATGGAACCAAGCTCGAATCGCCCTCGCTTGCCGGAGGATTGTCAGGGTTCCAGAAGGGGCCGTCCGCTTCGGGGTTGTATCTCCGTCTAAAGGCAGTCCAGGCTCGCTGGTTCGCTTCCGCGTTCGCGAGCAACGGTCCATAAAAGTATCTCAGTTGCATATTCACGTAGTCGAGCTGAGCTTTCAACCGGTCGTTCCGGCGGTTAGAAATCAGGGTTGCCGCAGCCCCAACAATTGTCACAACGACACCAGCGATCGTAGCTACAGAGGCTGAATAGCTGGGGTCTGGCATCTATGGCGGTTCGGGTTGGAGGGGCAGGCCGGTCTGGGCGAGGAATCCGTCGATCAGGCCGGGCTGGTACTGGATTTGCTTGAGCCTGCTGCGGGCGATGGCGGCCAGCTGGTCCGCGGTGGCGGCGGCGAGGTTGCCCAGGCCGCTTTTCAGGTTCGCCCAGGCGCCTTCGGCTGCGTTGAGCTCGGGGGCGCAGGCGGGCAGCTGCACGATCGTCAGCCAGTCCTGGTGAGCGCCGGCGAACGCGCGCATGACCGTGCTGAGGTGCACGTTCAGATTGTCCCAGATCACGATGACCGGGGCCTGCAGCTGGTGATGCGCGGCGGTGATCAGCTGCGCGTAGCCGGCTTCGGACATGCTGCGGCGGCCGCCGCTGCGGTGCACTCGCAGCCGGTAATAGAAATGGCTGCGGGCACCGGGCTGGACGCAGACCAGCCCGGCGACCGAGACCCGGCCCGACCCGCGGCCGCAGACCGTCACGACCGGGGTGTGCCCGCGCCGTCCCCAGGTGCGGGCGCGGGCCGGGCGCAGGCTCAGCCCGGACTCATCCTCGAAGCAGATCCACGCGCCGGTCGCCGCCGCTACTCTCGAACCTTCGCCCAGGTCACCGCCCGCCACGCGGCGATCGCGGTCTCGTCGCGCTGGGCGGCGCGGTGGACCGGGACCTGCGGCGACCAGCCGATCCGGTGCAGCAGGCACGACACCCCGCGCGGGGTGTAGCGGACATGGAACAGCCGGCCGGTCAGCGCCGTGACCCGGTCCAGCGTCCACCGCTGATCCTCAGCCCACCCGTGCGCGGCCGGGCCCTTATCCAGCTCAGCGGCCAGCCGGGCCAGCTGCGCCGCCGAGAGCCGGCACTTCTCCCCGCCCGGCCCCCTCGACGCCAGCGCGGCGCACCCTCCGGCCCGCCAGCGCCGCCGCCACTGACAGGCCGGCTTCGTGCTCACCCGCAGCTGGCACGCCACCTGCACTGGCTTCACGTCCTGCTCAAACAGCCGCGCGGCCTGCAGCCGCACGTTCTCCCGCCGCGCCCTCCCCGCAGCGGTCAGGCCACCACCATCGGGATATCTCATACATCCCGGCATAGACCCGCCCCGGGAACGGGATCACGCAGGCGCGCCGACGGTGATCAGGCAGACACAGACCCCAGCCATTCAGCCTCTGTATTCAGCCGGGCCGGATCGCGGCTGGCAGCCATGGTCCGGTGGTGAATAGTACGGTGAGGGCGTCGAGCGCGTCGATGCCCCATTTGGCCGCGGTGGACAGGTAGGACTGGACGATCGCGAAGTCGGCGAGTCCGTCGAGGGTGCGCCAGGATCCGCCGGAGGTACGCTGCTGGACCTTGACCGGGCGCACGTCGCGCTCGGCCTGATTCGAAGTGAATCCGACAGCCAGGTCGGTGGTGAACCGCAAGATCATGTCCCGGTGGTCGCGGAACCGGCGGGCCAGCCGCAGCCCGTCCTTGGCGACCTTGGTGCGCTTGGCCTGGTTGTCGGTGATGCCCTTGGCGACCGCGCCGCGATACCAGGCGGTGATCTCAGCGACCTGCTCATCGGGGAGACGGGCCTGCCCGGCGGCGCGGGCAGCGGTGGCCTGCCTGTTGGCCCAAAGGAGCAGGTCGGCCATGGAGCGGGCCCATACCTGGCCGCCGGGGTCGAACTCGTACAAGCCCTTGAGGTCGCGCAGCCCATGAGCGCCGCACCAGGCGTGCAGCGCGTCGCCCAGGTGGTCATACCCGGCGTAGCCGTCGCGGACGATGGTGCCGGCATAGCCGGGGAGCACGCCGCCGGCGTCGATGTCACCGGCAGAACGGCCCCCCGTGTGCAAGGCGGTCAGGAACTCGGTGCAGGCCACGTGCACGTAGTGCAGGTGGCCGGCAGCGCGGGCGGGGGTCTCGTCGGCATACAGCACCCCGGCCTCGCGCAGCAGCACCCGGACCCGGTCCATGAACGGGCCCAGCCGGGCGGCGGCCTTGCCGCGGACCCCTGCCATGAACCCCGTGGAGACTTTGACCCCGGTCAAGGACGCGACCAGGGACGTGGCCCGGGCGACCGGCAGGTAGTGGCCGCAGACCGCCAGCGCCGCCTTCGCATGCACCCCCCGGCCCATAGCAGGCGCGGCCGGCAGCCTCCGGCGGCGCCAGCCCGAGCGTGGCCGCCCCGCAGTTGCGGCACTCCTTGGCCAGCACCTGGTATTCGATCACCTTCGGCGGCGGCGGGGGCTGGGCCTCGAACACCTGCCGCTTGTCCATCCCGGTCACCGGCGCATCCGCCAGGTCCGCGCCACAGCAGGCACACGCCAGCGGCCAGCACTCCACCCGCTGATCAGGGTCCGGCGACTGGCGCAGCGTGGACGACTGCGCGCCCGGCTGCTTGCCGGGATTGCGCCCGGACCGGCGCCGCAGCGACCGGTCCTTCGGCTTCTTCTTGTACGGGCTGTCGGAGGAGGGCGGCCTCGACGACGTGGAGGAGTCCTTGCCCAGGCGGCGCTCCAGGTCCTCCACCCGCCCGGTCAGCGCACCGATCTGCGCCTGCGCCGCCGCCAGCTGCGCGTCCTTCGCCTCGACCACCTCGCGCAACCGTGCATTGGCCTCGCGCAACGCTGCCACCAGCGCCCGCAGCTCCTCCACTGCGGCATCGCGCGGCACATCGGGCACGAGTCACCATGATCAGCGATCTTTCACGAAGATCCAGCCAACACGCCGCGCAACATCACCATCGCAACCAGCCAGCCCGCGCACACCGCCTGGCCGCCCTGCTGAATAGCTACCAGCGATCAGGGTCCATACCGCGCCCCAGCCGGGTCCAGCCATACGCACCTCCACGTCGAAATTCGATCAGACCCGCTGGCGGAAGCTCTCGCCGCACGGCTGCCGGGGCGATGATGGGGCATACGAGCTAAACACGGAGCAACGGCGGACCCCCGTTCCTGTTGCTCTACGCCCGTTCATGTTGCTCCTTGAGCCGTCTTGGGTCACACCTGACCAGTGGTCGGTGCGAGGCAATTGGGAGCGAACCGCCAGAGACGGATGGCATACGTCCTTTAGTTAGCTCCGGCCGAGGTACAGGCGGATTTCCGGGAGCATCGCGTCTTGAAGCGAGGCGACCAGGCTCTCCTCTGCCGCTTGGGCCCGTGCTTTCGCATTCCGGTAGCGCTCGCTCTGGCTCGCGAATTTTTCTGCCGCATTCGATAGTTGCAGGTCAGCGCGTTTCCGCTCAGTCTCAATGTCGCTTCTCAGTCTCTGGATGTCAGTCAAGAGCTGGAGGAATTGCTGGTACCGGGCTGCTGGGGGACGGCCGTCTGGGCGCGACGCTCTACGCAGTCTCGATAGCGCGCCGGCTGCCGTTGGCTTCCGGTTTGACGCCGGGAGCTGAGTCTTCTGAGAAGGATTACCTAGCCTGGGGTCCCGCCGTGCCTCCCGTACGCTGTCACACCAAGCGCTTCCCTGTTGGATCGCGTCCCGCATCGCTTCTGCCACCTCATCAGCCCGCCCCACTTCGTCGGTGGTCAAACTCCGGCCGCCCATCTGACGCAGGGTGTCCGCCAGGGCCATGCCCTGGGCGGTTGTCTCGCTGATCCGCTCGCCTTGCCGCGCCGCCTCGTCGCGCAGATTAATGAGTTCGGGATGATCTCTACTTGCCGTCGCAATGGCCTCCGGGAAGATGGCATCCCAGACTTCCTGGAATTCGGCCGCTGCGACGCGCATCTCGTCGCGCTCCGCGGTGACCTTTTTCCAGGTCCGGGCACGGCGTTGGTCGATGTAGTCTTCGATGCCCTGTATGACCACCGGATCAGTGGTCCTCGCAATGTCGGGTGAGCCCATCGCCAGAGTCAGGGCCTTCGCGAACAGTGATCGCTCCTCGGGCCCCTCAACCGGATGGGCCTCCTGTGGTGACTGACTGGCAGAGTTGACTGTCGGCCCGCCTACCATGCTCAAGACGCTTTCCCTGACCTCGCCTCGGCTGTGGCCTGAATCGGTGATGATCCGCGTCACCAGTTGGCCGCCATCCGCGATGAGGCCCAAGAGGAGGTGCTCAGTCCCGATGTAGTCATGGCCGAGGCTCAGTGACTCGCGGAGCGCTTGCCCAAACGCCGCTTTCGCCCGATCGGTGAACGGCGGGTGGCCCGGAGGTTCCGTCGCCCCCTTCCCCATGATTTCCCCGACCACCTGTCGCGCCGCGTCCAGGCCGATCTCCATCGATTGAAGAACCTTCGCCGCGATACCTTCACCCTCGTGGAGCAGGCCGAGCAGGATGTGCTCTGTCCCGATGTGGCTGTGGTGGAAGACGGCCTTCGCCTCTTCCTCCGCCAGGACCACCACCCGCTTCGCCCGGTCGGTGAACCTTTCGAACATCGGCGCCTCCGGTGAGGGCTGCGGCACTTCGCGGTCGGCAGCGGGTGCGGCCTGGGCGGCAGGGGTTTGGCTGGGCCGAGTTCCGGTCGGCCTCCGGGCTGGTTGGGGGGGCGGTGTGTACCGCCACCACTGCTCATCGAAGTGGTGCTGGCCGCTTTCCACAGTCAGTTCCGGGTCGTGGCTTCGCAGGAATTCGACCCAGAGATGGCGGAGCAGTGCCAGCTGCGGGGCGCCGTTCACACGCCCGAGTGCAACTCGTGCCAGGGTGATATCGAGCCGGGCTTCTACAAGGCGTGATCCTGGGTCCGGGTTGCGGGCCGATCTGACGCTCGCCTCCCAGATGACGCGGCCAGGCGGGACCGGGTCACCTGGGATACTGCCCGTGTGCGATCCCGGCACATCGACGAGCTGGGTCCGCACTGTGTACGGTTGTGCTGCCTCTCCAAGGATGTCAACGGTCGTGCGTGTGTACGCGATACGCTGGCGTTTGGCTGAGCCTGGCAGCCGGGGCCAGGTATTTACCAGCGTGGGAGGAACGCAAGCCGATGCGGCCTTCAACGTGACAGTCACCAACCCGGCGTGCCCGGTAGCGTCAATATGTGCGCCAACTACTAGAGGTGCGATTAATGAATCGTGTCTATCGCTGGCTTGCATATTCTGTCA
The DNA here is from genome assembly GCA_052143655.1 of Streptosporangiaceae bacterium. Lineage (GTDB taxonomy): Bacteria > Actinomycetota > Actinomycetes > Streptosporangiales > Streptosporangiaceae > CAVSUR01. The sequence goes on from JBKQSL010000445.1 coordinate 38,301, forward strand.
TTTCCTGGCAGTGAACTTTGCGGGCGTGACCATAATGGCCGGATCTTCGTGTGAGATGAGTGTTTTAAGGCGTGTGTAGAACACATTGCCTGCGCGTGAGACCATTAGCCTCTGCGTCGCCGGCCCAGTCGCGCTGACGGTAGCCTTCGCGACGAGTTCTCTGTGGCTTCCCGGGTCTCTGAGTTCAAGCTCGGCAGAGTTGGCAGGCCAGGAGATGGGCAGTCCAAGGCCGAACCGCCAGGTGTCCTGGCCAGATTTCAGGAGCGGGAAGCCCATCTCATGCGTGATTAGCTGACGAACGAACTCTGCGGGCTTACTCGTGCGGATCGTGAACTCATGGTCACCTCGGCCGAGCAGTTGGGTCATGCTGATCAGTGGCGTTGGTTCCAAGCTAGCCGTGGAAATCTCAGCTTCATGGTCCGCTGGGCCAGCAACTCCGTTTGCGAAGCCAGAAAGGGCGGCCGCCTGCAGTCGGTCGCGCAGGTTCCCGTTCTTGATCGAATCACCCACCGCAAGGTATTGCGGGGTCGTCACCTCGACCTGACCGGGAACCAGGGCAACTTCGACCGTCCAGTCTGCGGCGACTTTCCCATCTGGCTGGACGGTCCCGAGCGCAACCGCCCATGTGTGGCTGTTCTTTACCTTGAGCCACAATACGCTGGGGTCGGACGGAGCGCCGAAGATGAAACGCGATGCCTGCTCGATATGAGTGCGCGTACTTGTCTCATCGAGTGTGAGCGCGGCCCGGCGGATGATGGCGTCGCAGGCGAGCCAGCCATCGTTTTGCCACTGGCCTTGTGAGGGCGCCAGGACGGCTGATGGACCGGTGACAGCGAGCACACGCGGCCCTTCGTAGTGCTTTGAGAGTTTGTGAGACATGCCGGTGGCACTGCTTGGATTAGCTGTGCCCGCAGGTGGAGGGACCGTCACCTGACCTGATCTCCAATCGGCGGCCCCACTGGCTGGAGCGATAGCGGGTCCCTGGCGCGAGACGAGCATGACTAGCCAGATCGCAGCGACCAGTGACATGGCGATGCGATCCGCGATCGATGACAAGGCGTCCGACTCGAAGTACCCGGGCGCGGCGCCGTGTCCGAGTGCCAGGACGGCCACAGCGGCCAGGGCGATGGCCTGAAAGTACGCGATCCGGTTCGCCCGGTACCGGTTTTCGTCGTTCAGGGATCCGGCGTTATATATGAACCTCTGGAAGATTGTGAGGCAGAGCATTACCGCAGCCGGCAGCCACTCCGTGCGCCAGAGCACGAACGACCACAGTGAAAGGAGACCGCCCGCAGCCACGACGGACCACACCGCGTCGGGCTGGGCACGCCCCTTGAAGATCAGTACGACACAGGCAACAACACAGGCTGTGAGAAGGAATGTGGCATACGAATGATCTGCCAACCGAGCGAGCGGGGCCAGGAGAAAAGCAAATGCTGCAACTCTGAGGCAGAACGCTATGACGGGGCCGCCCAGGGAACTGCGGGTGATCAGGATGCCGACTATGAGGACCACCGCGATGCCCAACCCCGTGCCCCAGACGACAGATTCTGTGTGGCCGTAGATTCCAGACGTACTGACTGACGGAATTGGGATAAGGCCGTAGCTGTGCCAGTAGGAGTAAAAGTTGGAGGCGTCAGACGGAAACCATAGCGCATCCTTCGCGCCTAGAAATATGTCTCCGCCAAGTATGTACAGCACCGGGAGGAGGAGTAGAACCAAGGGCAGAGTCACGGGGCCAAGGTCACGCCATTCCTCTGGGAGCTGCAGGCGGTTCACCCATCGTTCGATGCTCCCGGATAGGCTCGCCGCGCCGCCAAGCATCCCGGTGAATGACAACATCATTATCGCCAGCAATGCGATTCCATCGATCATCGCCAGCCAACTGCCTTCGGCTGCTGCGAACACAACTGCGGAAACGATGACCACCCCGGCCGGCAGCCGGTAGTCAATTCGCTGGAGGCGGGTCAGCACCTTGGTCGTAGTGCCATCGGGTTTCCTGGCCACGCGATGACATGTTCGTGACGCTTCCACGCCCTCCCACATGAAGACGAGAAGGGGAAGCGGGACGAGTATCTGCATCGAGTCCCACGCCGACTCGGCCAGGACACGAAGTGACACGGGCTCTGCGATCCCAGATGGCAGCGGGAAGCTGTAACCCATGGCGTTCGCCAGGCTCGCGGATAGGAACCACTGTGTGACGATCACCGTCAGGGCCAGCGCCCCGAAGGGTACAAGGAGCCACCGGTGTCGGCCAGCGAGCCACCGGATGGGTTTCAGCGCTCTGGCCAGCGGTGCCGGGACCAGGTTCGCAACAGCTACCGCGGCGGACACGATGAAACTGCCCGCCAGCACGAGGGTAAGCAACGCCCCCCAGCCAACCGCCGCTGCCCGTGCTGGACTGCTGAAGAGCAGCAACGGTCGGTAAAACTGGCGCAGCAAGACAATCTGGAGCAACCGCCTGACACAGTCGCCTGTCAGGGCAGCCGTGATCAGCCCAACCACCGCTACCGCGAGCCGTTCGATCGGCCTGCCCCGGGCCGCGGCGAGCGCCGCCCACGTAGCTCCGGCTAGGCAAATGTCGCCGGTCAGGAAGCAGAGAGTGGGCACGTAGCCCGCGCCGTCAGCGCCACGGAGCTCACCCAGCGCGATTACGTCCCAGCGCGTAGGCAGCAGGGTCACTGTCAGACCCAGCGCCATCAGCGCAAATGCGAAGGTCACAAATCGTCGGCTGGGTGGCTTGGCTTCTCCTTCCAGGCTGAGCTGGAGCGGGTGCAGCCGGGGCAGATGTGAGCGCAATCTGACCGCCGGTGCCGGGAGAGCGGGTTCCATCAGCGTTGACCGCCCTCCGCTGGAGGCCTGCCGAGCACGACTCGAATTACGAGTATGTGGCCGAGGCGAACAAGTGTGATCGTGTGCGGGGTGCCCGGCGTCAGCGTCCGGGTGTCGGAAACCAGGGCGTCAGTGCTGGTCACGCGCCGGGAATCGATCCATGTGATCACATCGCCTGGAAGGATGCCCGCTCTGGCTGCCGGGCTCCCCGGCTGGACTGCTGTGACGTAGGCGCCTTGCCAGTGGCCGTGGTAGTCGGCGAATTGGTGTGCCACCGTTGTGTTCTCGATCACCACACCCAGGTAGGCGCCACTGCCGTCCGGCGGCGGTCGTGTAGTGATGAGAGCAAGGATCTGGCCAATCGCCCAGGAGCCGATCATTGAACACTGGCCATGCGTCGGCGACGGAACCGCCAAGCCCGCAAGGACAAGAAAACCCGACGGGAGTATCTCTGCCAGTGGCGAACCGGCGTCTGAGCCCGACACAGACGTGTCACACCATGGCTCACCCGGGGCGCGGATCCCGCCACTGGTCAGGATGAAGCCCGACGACCTCTGGTGACTGGCGGGATTGAGACGCAGAATGAGTTGCGGCAGCCGAATGGTTCCCGGGGGCGGAGGCGCGATGAACTTCAATGGGCCTACAAGGTGAGACGCCTGGTCCTGGCTCATCGGCACCACGATTGCGGCAAGCCCAAGCGCGTGATCTGAATCCACAACCACGCCCGGCAGCCTGAGCGACGCAAGGTCTACCGTGACACGCTGCGACTTGATCTCCGCCGATGGGGCAACAAAGATCGCTGAATAGGTCGGAATGCTCACTTCCCGCAGAAAATGCTGGACGCTGCCCGGGAACAACGTCGTAATAGAAGGCTCCGCTGCCGGATGGACCACTGCCCCAGCGAACACCCCGGTCGCTATCACATGGCCGGTAAAGGGGTCACGCACTGCCGCTGTGTCGTCGTTGAGATCCTCATAGGAGTTCTGCAGGTAGGGAGGCGGCCCCATCCGGTCCATGCGCATCAACGGCCGGTCTGTTACCGGCAGGTTGCCCGTTCGCACCGCAAAATGGGTGACGGCACCAGCCGCTAGCAGCAGCGCCCCACACAGCGTCACCAGGACGAAAAGCAATCGGTGGTGCAGCCGTGTGCTTGCACCGATACCTGCAGTGCCGTCACTGTCGTCCTGGTCGATGAGGGTGTCTGCTGGCTCTGATGGTAAAACCCTCGCCGCTAGCGATGCATCGGTGGTCAGCCGCGCTGTGCCTTTGGCTTCCCGGCCAGCGTCAGTTTCCTGGGTGGCGCCCCTCTTGGTGTCCTCGGGCTGCCCAGCCTCAGCTGTAGCACCGTCCAGGCTCACTCGCGCCTCAAGCCTGCCGAGGTGAACAAGCAGGCCGAACCGTCGGCAGCGGCCGAGTGGTCGCATGAGCGCTATGCGCGGTAGGACAATGGTGAGGATGATTGGCCAGGCCAACGCGGTTGGCGCTACTCATACCGGTCCCGCCCCTCCAGCTCGCCGCCCCGGAACCAGTATACCTGTGGAGCCCTGCGAGCCGCTCCGGCTGCCGACCAAGATGAAAGCCTTCCGCACGCTCACCACCGACGCCGAGCTGCTAGAGCAGCGGGCTGAACTGCTGATCGGATCGATGCTCGCGCGAAGCGGAGTCCCGTTCGAGTTCGGGAAGGACCATCCCGACTACGTCCTGGGGGAGCAGGCTCTGGGGATCGAGGTCGGATCCCGGGCGCTCGACGGGCCCTGGGCGCTTCACGATCGCCTGGAAGAGTTGCTCGCGGAAAGCCAGAGCGACGTGTCGGTGCAACTGTCATTCGACGATCGGCCGCTCGAGCTCGGCGCCGCTCGCATCGAGGAGATCGCCCAAGCAATCGCCGCCCACCCGGTGAACCAGCCGGCCGACAGCATGCGGTTCGGCGATGTCGGGCTCAGCGCCCACCTGACCCGGGGTGTCGGCATTCGTGGCAGCCAGGTGACAGTCGCCTTCGCCGGAGGGTGGGGTCTTGATCTGAGCGCTCATATGGCCGACGTGGAACGGGTCCCTGGACAACCCCGAGCCGATGCAGACACTTCGCGGTCGCCAGCCCAGTCCAGCCCGAAACGACAGCTCTGATCGAGCAGGCCGGACGCGCGCTTAACCTCAACGCCTACAACGCCTGAGTGCTTGTACAGCCCGCTGTCGGCGCCGAACCCGGCAACTGAACTGCGGCACCGCTGATGCCGAGTCATATCGCTCGCATGAGCACGTCGCACGACTTCCCTGGGCGTTGGCCGATGCCCTCGCTGACCGGCGGACTGCCTGCTGAGCCGGCGAGCGAGCCACAGAACCACGCGACGCCTGCCTGCGCAGGTCTCAGGTGCCACAAGCCGGATGGACCTGGCATATACCTCCGATGTACCTCGCATGTACCTGGCGGGAGATCCAGGTGCAACACCGGCCCCCGGGCCGCATCCGCAGCGAGCCTTCTACCTGCAGCTTTCGCCCGGATGTCACGCTGTGTAGAACCATCGGTAGGGGCCTGGCGGGGCGTGCTGGCCGACCCGGACGACTAGGTCCGGACTGACGAGCAAACGTGGAGCAAACATGGGCCGGAAATGGCCTTCACGAGGTAACCCGGAACTGGCATAACCCCAGGTCAGGACGGGTGCGCCGCCAGGGACTTGAACCCCGAACCCGCGGATTAAGAGTCCGCTGCTCTGTTCGATTTTACTCCTCTATCTCGTATCATTCTGTGCCGAGGCGTGCCGCGACCTGCCGGACTGTACGGCAGCCGACGAGAGCGGGTGCCGTGTGATGCCGGCCGCTACCGGGCCGTACCGCGACATCCGAGCAAACATGGAGCAAACATGGGCGACGGTCGTTCGCTCAGGCGGCAGGCACAGTCCGTAATACCCCCTGCTAGCGTGGCTCCAAGCCGGGCGCGTTCCCGGCGCCTGGGACTGTGCTGAAGATCGTGACGGATCGCACGAGCCGGACGCCTGGTGAGGAGGCGCTGCCGAAGGCTCGCGGTGACACGGAGTGATTGACCTCCGGTAGACCTGCCATGTACCTCGCATGGACCTGAGGGTGGTCAGTGCAGCCCGCTGGTGAGGTGCATGCCGATGATCGCGGCGGCGCGCTGGGCGGGTGCGAGCACCGCTGCGGTGGCGGTGTACAGCCAGGCCCCGCAGCGTGGCCATGACGCGGTCAGCCGGGGGTCACCCACTCGGTGCGGCGTCAGCCCAGCCGGCCGCTGGTGCGAGGTTCGGGAACAACATGATCTCCGTCGTGCCGGACGGGACAGCGGAGGCCGTCTCGGACCAGCCGTCAACCACGCTGACATCGATCCGCTCGTCATCAGCCGCGAGCAGCGCCTCCAGCCCGGAACGGTCGCGTGCCGCCAGATCCTCCGCGACGCCATGAGCTTCCCCCTCCAGCAGCAATTCCGGCCCGGCGCCGAGCGGCACGTCCGCGCGCCGGTCAGCCCACACCGCTAGGTCCACATCACTCACCAGATCCCGGCTTGGGTCGGTCATGCTGCCGAACATTGCCACGCGCGTGATCACATGAGTCGCGGTCAGGTCGCGGTTCACCTCGATGACCCGGGCTAGCACGTCGCGGACTAGACCTTCCGCCACGGCCCGGGGGACTGGTGGGCCGATGCGGGCCTTGGCCAGGCTCTTGCCCTTCGGGTAGCACAGATGCCACAGCAGCAGCGGCTGGTTACCGAACTCCTCATCTGGCAGCCACTCGCTGCTATGCCCCTCCGGCAACCGTCCGCGGTACGGCTTGTTCAGGTAGCCATCGGCCTCTAGCGCCTCCAGCAGGGTCCGGCACGCCGCCGGGTCCATGCCAAGGCGCCGGGCCAGCGCGCCCGCGCTGCACCACTGCGCCGCCTCCACCGTGCGGACCGCCGCGCGCGCCGTTGCCGCGGCGACACCGCACACGACATCGCCTTCCGACAGCCTCATGCCCCCGCCCGAACAGCCCAGCAGACGTGACTGTCATCATCCTCCCTGTGAGATGCCACCGCTTGCAACGACGCGTGACCGGCGCGACTGCCCAGATTGTCCGCTGACGTGTTGGTGGCACTACAGCGAGTCGCCACTGGCGGGATACTGCCTGGCATGCCCATCTACAGCGAACTCGCCGCTCTGCTGGACGATGTCGCGGGCCGTGTCGACCGCTGGACCCGGCAGGAGGCGTGGGAGCCGGAGCCCGGATCGCCGGGGGCGGCGGAACTGGCCAACACCGAGGTACGGGCCGGCGGCTCGGCGTGGGGGGAGCGCCCCACGCGGACCGTGTTCCAGCTCGGGCAGATGCAGATGAAGATGGTGGTCGAGTACGCCCGGTCCACCGCGTTGCTGGTGGCCGCTGAGCGCCCGGCGCCAGGTATCGAGGTGGAGACGCGCGCCGCGCTGGAAGCGGCGTCGGTGACCTGGTGGCTGTTTGCACCCGGGCTGACCGCGCGCCAGCGAGTGTGCCGCCTGCAGCTGTTGCGCCGTAACAGCGCGCGCGAACTGGCCAGGAGCATCGGTGAAGTCGGGGCGGACGCCACTGCCGCCGGGGGCGAGACGGTTCCCGCGATCGAGGCATACGGCCAGAGCCTCGGCCTCGCGCCGTTCGGGCAGGGCGGCGACGAGCTTGAGGGCCAAATCCGGCCGCGCTACACCGCTCGCGTGACGGATCTCACGACCGAACTGGGGTACGTCGGCGGCTACAGCATCTATTCCGGTGTGGCCCACGCCGAGTTGGCAGGGGTGTGGCGCCTGTTCGGAGAGACAGCGACGACCGTGCGGGACCGGCAGCCGATCCACTCGCCAGTCCCGAACCCCGAGGCTTCACATGCCGCCACGGACGGCGTCCTGAAGGCCCTGATGGGGCCCGCGGAGAGGACCGCGTTCCTGTTCGGGTGGCCGTCGCCGGGGCTGGCGGACGAGTACAGCGCGACCGTCGACCGCATGAACGCCGAGATGACGCGCCTGAAGCCATAACCACGGCCGAACAATCGGGACCCAACAGCCACGGGATTAGCAGGCGCCCGGCTCGCGATCACGCGCGCTCGGCGCCCGGGGCGGGAAGATGATGTCATGACGCGGGAACCGGGACCGGCGGCTGGCGCGGCGGGGGACAGCGGGACTGACTGGCGTGGTGATGGCCTGCGCCCCACCTGGAATCTGTACCGGGGGATGGCCCAGTCCATGCAGAACCCGGCCCGGCGTGAGGCCGTGTTGTGGGCACTTGGCCAGCTTGAGAGCCTGATGGGACCCGACTGGCTGGAACGCTGCTTCGACCACACCGGCCACGTGCCCGCCGAAGTCAACCTCGGCAGCGCGCATGTGGCCGCGACCGGGAACCTGCTAGATCTCGCCCTGCGCTACTACGTGCTCGAAGGCGCCCCAGGGGTGGATGTGGTGCGCGCGGAGATGCGCGGGGACGTGCGAGACGAACGCAGGTGGCATTCGGCCCTGCAGCTGGAGGTCGCCGCGCTGGCGGCCCGGGACGGGTTCACGGTGGCGCTGGAAGCCGCTTCCCCCGCGTCGGCCAGACCGAGCGATGTGACCCTTGTGCGCGACGGTCAGGAAATGCGGGTCGAGACATTCCTGCTCCTCCCGGACGAGGGGACTCAGGAAGCGACCGCATTCTGGGACAAGTTCAGCCACGACACGCTCTGGATCGGCGGGGAATTCAACGTCGGGATCAGCGGTGACCTCGGCCAGCGCGTCAGCGGTGACGACTACCAGGAACTGCTGCGCCAGATCCGGGTGGCGGCCGAGGAGGCGGCGGCCACGGGGCAGCGACAGCCTGTCGGGTACGCCGGAGCGCGGCTGATGATCCTTCCCCCGGGACAGCACGACTATCAGCTCAACGGGGCCGTCGAGGAAAGCAGGGGCTGGCCCCGGGCGGAAGCGAAACTGGTGAAGAAGGCCCGGCAAGCCGCCGAGGCGGGCGGCGGCTGGCTGCGCGCCGACATCCGTGACGGCATGTGGATGTTCACCCCCTGGGCCCGCGCTGACCTGCGCGACAAGATCGAACAGATCGCGCAACACGTCGCCAGCGCCCTACGGCGAGTTCCCGGGATCGACGGCGCTGTCCTCAGCAACGGCACCGGGTTCGCGCAAAGCCAGTTCCACGGCGAGTCAGCCCGCACCACACAGGGCTGCTACGGCATCCGGCGTGTCCTCCCAGCCGCACGCGTCCGCGAGACCATGATCATCCCAGTCACCCCACGCGGGCACTCCCAGGCCACCACCTGGCTGCGGATGTATGACGCAGAAGAACACTGGCTCGACTGGGCGCTCGCACGCGCCGGGCTTCCCACCCGCCACCAGATCTTCGGCGAACAGTGAGAGCAATCGCGATGATCGGCTGCCCCTGTCATGACCTGCCCTGCCGGCGCACAGCGGCGAGCCCTTCACGCTGGGCGTGCCGGGGGATGAGCGCTCGCCGGAGGGGTCACCACGGTGCCATGCTGCGCGGATGGAGTTCTTCACGGCGCGCGGGAGGTTCTGGCTGCCGCGAGAGCATGACCGGGTTGCGGTGGCTGGGGCCGTGTCCTTTCAAGAAGACGGCGTCCGCCTGGAACTGGAAGGCTCGCTGCGATCACAAGAACGGCGACCCGGTCACGGAGGCTTCGGCGCTCCTGCTGAGCTAAGCGAACCTGTCATCCACGGGTTCCTGCGCGATGGCCGCGAAGTGACACTGCTGGCCGCTCGCGGGTTCAGCTGGCAAGCCGATGACATTGGCGAGGACTGGCGGGCGGAGTTCCTGCTCTGTGGCGGCCACTTCCAGGATGACAAGTTCGTTGAGGCTCAGGTCTGTTTCGACTACCTGTCGCCATGGGCCCGGCCCGATGCTGTCGTCACGCGCAACCCCGGTGAGGACCGGGTCGTGATCGACATCGAAGACACGGTCGTGGACATGGCATCATTCGACAGCCGGACGAAGATCAAGCTGTGCACCGGAGTCGAGGGGCGCTCCAGTGAGGGCTCCGTGCATCTTGACCAGTGGGCGGCGTTCGAGATCACCGGCTCATCCAGGAAGCGCCGGACAGTCAAGGACGTGCTGGACGGCTGGGTACGCCCGCTTCAAGACCTGCTGGTCTTCTCCGTGGGCCGCCCCGTGCGGATTGACCACATAGCCGTAAGCCCTCGCCGCCGGGATGCCAACCGCAAGGCGCTGGCGGAGGTCTACTGCCAGCTGATACAGCCGCCACCTGGCCGAAGGCCCACCGCGAGCGACCTGGTGAGTTACACGTCCCCGGCGCTGCTCACCTACAGAGACTCACCAGTGCCGTTCGAACGGCTGATCCCGGCCTGGTTCGAGCTTCATCAACGCCTGGCCGACGTCATCACGGACCTCTGCGGCCCGTACTACGCGCCTTTCATCTACAGCGGCCACCGGTACGCGTCGACTTTTCAGAGCGCGGAAGGGCTCGCGAACAGCCTCCTCTCGGCGAAGCAGAAGACCCGTCGAGAGCACAAGGCCAGAGTGAAGCGGGTCATGGACGCACTGGCCAAGGCCAATCTCGAACAGGCGGACCTGGACTGGGCCGCCCCCATCCTGAACCAGCGCAACAACAAGAAACTGACCGAGCTAGTCGAAGAGCTCATCCTCGGCGCCGGGGAGATCGGGACCATGCTCCTGGACGCGGCTCCCCAGCTACCCCAAGAAGCTGCCACCGCGAGGGCGCGTGTCTCACACCCGGGGCAGGGTGGGCCGAACGTCTATCACCGGTACTGGATTGGAGAAGCGCTGACCTGGGTCGTGCGGGTGCTCGTCCTCGCGCAGCTAGGTGTACCCCTAGACAGCCTCAGTCGGCAGGCCAGCCAGAAGGCCAGCTTCCAGGAGGTCTTGACCCGACTCAAGACTGGCGGCGCGCCTCCACGGCCGAGCAAATCCCCGGGCTATCACCACGGCAGCTGCCCTGTGAACCATCGCACGCGCCAAGCCGCAGAGCGATGCCGCAACCGATAGGCGACTCCGGGCACCCACCTCTAATATCACCAGTCTGCTCCTGCTCGGCCGGGCATCGCTTCCGGCGCTGGCCTACCTGCGCGGCTCGTGGCTGGCGTGGCTGCTGGTTGCCGCGATGACCATCGGTCACTGTCCGGATCGCTGGCCCCGGCCGGAACCGGCCCTCCCCGCGCGCTCAGCACCAGGTCATCCGGCCGTGCCGCGCTCGACCTGATCCCCATGTTCGCCGCAGCCTCCGCGATCCGCGCCATCCTCGCAGCAGGCCTCGCGCTGCGCGGCGGCCTGGCCGTCCAGCTCATCGCCGGCTCAGCGCTGTCCTGCGCGGTCAGCAACCTGCCCGCCGCCGCGGCGCTCCGGCCGGCCGGGACGGCCGGGCTGTGGGCCGCCATCCTGGCCACCGCCATCGGCCTGGGTCTGCTGCTCACCGGCTCGCTCGCACCTTGATCTGTCGGCGGATTGCCCGCGACGCCGGCACCGTCCTCAGTGCCTGGCAGTTCACCGACATCGGGTCCGTACTCGTACCCGCCCAGCTGGCTGCCGCGGCCATTGGCCTCCACCTCGCCGGCGCGTTGCGCTGACCAGGCCAGCTCGGTGTCCGCCGCGGGGCGGGTACAGTCCGTAACCGCTGCTGCTGGGGTGAACGCAAGGAGGCCCCATGGATCTGGGCAAGGTTTCTTGTTGAGCTCGTCAGGCGTGGTGCTCCTGCTCGACGACGTGGATCTCGCCAGACAGCGTCCACGTTGCACCGGGGGCCTGCTGGCACAGGACCTGTCCGGCCACGCACAGGTGATCGGCCGGGTTCCATTGCACCCCGGTTCCGCGCAGGTGGACGAGCATGTCGGTGACACCGAGGACCGCGCGGCCGTCATTGAGCAACGTCTGTGCGATCATGTCCGCCGGGCGCCCGGTGGCAACGGCGAGCCGGGCAGCGATCTCGCAGACCGTCCGAGCACTTCGCCCGGCCCGCTGACGGCGCCGTGTACGCGGTGATGCGGGACATGGACCTGGCCGGGATGCCAGTCGACCCGGTGACCATCACCTGGGCTGCGGCCCGCCGCGGGCTGCCCGCCCATCCGGACATGCTGGTCGGCGGCACTGGCGCGTTCGCCGACGCCAGCGCCGGCGAGGTGTTCCGGCACGGCATCCTCGCCGCGATCGCCCGGGCAGGGCGGGACATCCGCGCCGCTGCCGCCAGCCCCGGCTGCGCTGCCGCCCGGCTGCTGACGGTTGCGGATGACCAGTTGCGAGGGGTGGAAGCCGCGGCCGGGCCTGGCCTGCCCGGTCCGTCGGCTGGCCGTCACGCCGGGCCGGGCACGCTGCAGGCCGTGGCGCCGCTGCGCCGCCCGGTTCCCGGCCCGGAACGCGAGGCGGCGTCGTTACGAGCCTGCGCCGCGCCAGTCAAGGACGGCCGCGCGCATCGGTCCACGCAGGCGGCACTGTCCACACCCTGTGGCCGGGCCGCTGGCGGCGGGCATCCGGGCTGCGATGCTCTGCCTGTCACCGAAGATCGGAGCACGGAAAATGAGCCCTCCGCAGTCCCGCCGCGAACAGCTGGAGCACGCCGCCGGCCTGCCCGCGATCCTCGACGCCGCCTGCGATGCGTTCGAGGGCATGCTGGCCGGCCTGCGAGCCGGCGAGGACGCCGCCGACGGCTGGTTCGCCGCGTTCGTGCTCGCCGCCGCCGAGGCCGCGGACGGCCGGGACGCGCTGCTGTTCGCGCCATCCCTGCCGCCAGCCCGCAGTACCGGATGGCCCGGCGCCGATCAGACGCTCACGGGGCCCGAATCCGGTGCCATCGCCGCTGCCGCGGCCGGGCTGAGCAGGGTGCTGGCTGTCCGCCTTCGCGCAGCGGGCCGCAGCGCGGCCAGCCCAGGTGACCGGGACGCGTGCCTGGCCGCCGCCCGGTCCGCCGGGGAAATCAGCCGGCTGCTCGGCGGGGGCGGACCGTGAGCGGGCCGCCGGTGTTCGGGGACTTCCTGGACCTGGCCCGCAGCTCGCTCGGATCGCCCGCCGAGCAGCGCACAGCCGCCGCCGGCGGCGGCGACATTCAGCAGGTAAGCACGTGCCTGCTGCGGGTTATCGTCGCGATGGACCGGTTCGTGCAGGACATCACCACCGGCCCGGCCGCGATGCCCGCTCCCGGCTCGCCGCCGCGCCGTGCCTGGGCGGACGCGGCCAGCCAGGCACGTGACGCGCTCGCGAATGCCACGGCGGTCCTGGCCGCCCCGGCACCACAGCGCAGGCGGGCCCGCCAGGGTGACAGCGACCTGGGCCGCCGGCTGGCCCGGACAGCGGTGGCGCTGGCTGCGGGCCGGGACCTGCTGCACACCCACATCGGAACCGGCACCGGCGGCCCGCGTGAAATCAGCTCGGAATGGGCGCTGACCGTCACCTCCCCGGCAGCCGCCCGGGCGGTGCTGTGGGAACTGGGCGCGCTATGCCGGCAGATCGCCCCGGTGACCGCCCAGTTCGCCCTCGCACCGGGCTCATACGGAACGCCTGAGGCACGCCGCGACCTCACTGCCGCCTGCCAGTGGCTGTGGGTGCTGAGCGCGCACATCGAGAACGCGCACCGTAAGGCGCCGCTGCGCGCCTATGACGCCGAGATCCTCCGCGCTATCCCGGCCAGCTCACCGCCGCAACGGCGCCTCCCGCGCCCGGCCGACCCGGTCGCCGGGCTATGCGAGGGAGTGACCAGCAGCGCCTGGCGGGCCCGGGACGCGGCACGCCAGGCACGGCTCCGGCCGCCATGGTCACCGGGCCTGACTGCGAACGCGCTGCGCCAGGTCGCCGCCGCCAGCACGGTCACCAGCCACAACTGCCAGACCCTGCTCCAGGCCCTCGCCATCCGGGCCGGCGATGGCAGCGAGGCCAGCGCCCGGCTGGAGCGCGCCGCCGAGGCCGCCGGACAGGCCCGAGACGGCTGGGTCCAGGTAGCGCACGCCCTGGACCAGGTCACCACCGACACCCGCGGCCACCTCACGCCGCCTGCCGCCGAGGCTGCGGACCTGGCGCTGTGGACGGGACGGCTCGCCTACGCCGATCCCGGCTGGACACTCGCGAGCGGGCCCGGCCACCAGCCGCGCACACCGCAGAGCCTGGCGCCCGGCCACGCCGATCTCCGCCGCGCCGTCAGCGCGATCCATTACGCATGCCACACGCTGGCCACCCTGGCCCGCACCGAACGCGAACAGATCCGCACCGCGGGCACAGCCAGGCGAATCCTGGTACCGACCAGGTCCCTGCCGGACACGACAGACATCCCGCGCCCCTTCGCGCCCGCGCCTCCCGACCGCATTAACGCCCTCATGGCGGACTACGAGCACGCAGCAGGTGCCGCAGCCGAGGCCACGGCCGCCGTCGGCGATGTTGCCATAGAGGTCCGGGCACCGAGCCGGGTACTCACCCTCGCCAGCCCCGCTGCCGATGGCGGCCGCAGTACCCGCACGCGGCGCGCGGGCCCTACCGGGCCCGTGCCGGCAGCAGGGGAGAGACGAGCGGACCGTGACCGGGCCGAGGAACGCCAGCGCGGGGAACTGCCCGGGCCGGTCGAGCGCACCCTGCAGAACCTGGGCGTCACCGACAACGACCTGCTCCGGCGCGGAGCCGACCTCGACCACGCCAGCGAGCGCCTGATCATCGAGGCCGCCAGCCAGGCGGAACCCCAGCGGGCACACGCCGCCGGCCCAGGCGCCAGCGCGTCTGCCGGCAGCACTGAGCTGGTCAACCACGTCCTCGCGGCCGGTGATCCTCGGGCCGCCGCGCTCCTGCAGCGCCGAATAGCCCGGCAGGCCGAGCCACGTCAGGCAGAGCCCTGAAGCCCGCGCCACAGCAGGACCTCGGCATGCGCATCGACCTCGTGCTCGCCGGGGCGCTCGTCGCGGCGCGCGTGCGCGCCGCGTGGATCGGCCGCCAGGCGCGCAGGGGCAGCGGGCCAGGCGGCCCCGGTCATCGTCGATCTCGACGACGCGCCCTCGTCCTCCTTGGTCATCGCTGCTGACGGGTGGTTTATGCGGCCTCGAACTTGTTGAGGAGCCGTAGTAGCAGATTGGCAAGCAGCACGATCTCCGCTGTAACGGCGGAGCTGGTCGACGCTTATCAATTTCTGATGGAGCAGCTACTCGCTGCCGACGATCATGTAGGAGCGAATCCGCCTGTTCACCATGCGAGCGCAGCCGGATATTTGCACCAGTTGGCTGAGGTTGCGCCACATCATGCGCCGCACCTCCTCCGGCTCCAGCCCATGGAGCCGCGCGAGGGCATGTTCTACGGGGACTACATTGCCGGGTTGATGCGGTTCCGGCCCGGTGCGGTCGCCATATGGATGGTCGGTCTCAGTGAGCAGCCGGTCGAGCGGCAGGTGGCGTAGGATACCAGTTCGTCGAAACATCGCCGCGTTGACGGAGAAGTAACAGCCAAGCTCGACCGCTCGCCTGGTCGCCGTGACATTGCCGAGCCACCAGTGCAGCACAACGCCGGCCACCGGGCGCAACGACAGCTCATCGAGGATCTGCGCCGTTGCCCGGTAACTGTGCAAGCTCACGATCCTTGGTTCCTCGGCGAGGATCTCTAGAACGCCGCGGAGCGTCCGGAGTTGTGTCTCCAGGGGCACCTGAGCGGCACCGTCAAGGCCAAATTCGCTGACGTAGGAGGTCTTCGCGATCAACGAGCGGAATGCGTGCACATCGAAGCTGCGGTGGCTGCTTGCAAGGCCGGGATGGCTTCCGATGCCCCAGACGATCAGATCGTCCTGGCGCTGCACGGCGGCACGCGACTCTCCGAGTGAGCGTGTGGCCGCGAAAACCACAGCGCGGAGGCCGTGAAGCTGAGTGGCAGGCACCGCCACGTCGATGTGGGCGTGCAGATCCAGCGGCGGCAATGCGGATCTCATGAAAACAGCAGCTCCAGTTCTCTTATGGCGCGCTCGCAGATATCGCGTGCCGCTGCGGTGTCGTAGCCGCTCGGCAAGGTCAGCGAGGCGAGATCGGCCGGACGCAGGCCGCGGGCCAGGAAGGCGCGCAGCGACGGCACCATCGACTTGGAGCGCAAGTAGCCATCCGGGCGGTCGGTGGTGCGCTCGGATAGGTAACTGGTCTGGTCGCTGAGGCCGGACGCCAGGAATGAGGCCCGCCTGAGCAGGCAGCCGAAGCAGACGCCGCAGTGCTGAAGCGGTGAGATCTTGAAGTTGCGGTGGCCGGTATGGCCACAGGAATGCGTCGCACTCAGCAGGTCAGATGCCGCGTCACGGCCGACAATCTCTGTTACACGGCTGAACAACTCGCCCTTGGTCATCGCGGCCATCGGGTTCTCGATCCGGGCATGCGCGCCGGCTGCTGTCGCCAGGGCCGCCAACTGCTCCAGGAACAGCGGATGGGTGGTTCGGGTGGAAAGGCTGCCGCGCTGGTCCGCTGTCAGCGGCAGGTTGAGGGAGGCGAAGCCGTTCTCGGGAATCCACAACGGCAGCGCTTCCGTCGATGCGATCGCCAGCCCGAAGGCTAGGAACAGCAGTGAGCGGGTGCGGGTCGACCTCTCGTCACGGAAGCGCGTGCCATCGAGCTGTATCGCGTGCCGGGAGAAGTGGATCTGCTGGTGCGGCTGCGCCGGGCCGCCGATCAGCTGGCCGATGCTCTGCGCGATCCGCCGCTGCACGGGCGCGAGTGTGGTCAGCCCTACGTGGGAAGTCAGCACGTGCGGGGCGTCGCCAAGCTCGTGCCGTGATAGCAGCGCGCCGACTGCCGAGTCGGCACCGCCGCTGAGGAGAACCACGCGCTTCGCACCGGTGAAGCGGTTCTCCCGCACCTGCTCCTTCGGTGGCCAGGTCTTGCGGAAACTGAGCTGCCACGTGTCGCCGGACAGAAAGCCGAGAAGGTTCTGCAGCTGAACCCTCAGTGGTTCCCAGCAGGACGGATCAGCGACTGGCACCTCGATCGACAGGTCGCGCCGCGACCAGTTGGATCCTCCGATCCTGCGCAGCGTGGACCGGTCAGCCGCATACACCATGACGGCGAGCCGGACGAGATCGATATTCGTATCCGTGACCGGCCCGAGCGCACCGAGTCGGGGGCCTAGCGCCTCATGCTGAGGCAGGAGCGTGGATACAAAGGAGTCGCGAGTGCTGTCGCGGACCCAGAAGAACCGGTTCCGCGCCACGCCGGCGGGGAGGACCTCGGGTATCTGGAAGCGCATCGAGTAGCCAGTCATGAGCCATTGCCCCAGATCTCGCGCATCGTCTCGATGCCCTGGGCAATTGCTTCGGAGAACTCGGCGGGCGTCGGTCCGTCCGGCGATAGCCGGGCGCGCAGCGCCAGCGCTTGGGCGGTCTCGCGCATGAGCTGCTCTGCCTCGGCCGTGGCCCAGGCCGGGTGCTCGCCGTTGTGCAGCATGGCGGCCGTCTCATTGCTGACGGCCTCGAAGATGATCACTGCGATGGTCTCGCGGACAATCTCCTCGGGCGCGGGCGGGCCGCCATCGGCACCGGCTTCCAGCACGTACTGGGCGACCTGCGCCGCGACGACGCGCCGCTCCTCGTCTTCGATCGTGCCGTCCGGCAGCGGCCCGCAGGCCGCCACCATAATCTGCCGCGCGACATTCGCGACATCAGGGTTGCTTGCCAGGCTGTCGTAGTCGAGGCCGAGCTCCTGCAGCACCTGGGCGTTGCCGGTCCGTAGCGCGTAGGCCGCCGCCGCGGCCCGCCCTGCAGTCCGCGAGGAGCCCGCAACCGTTCGCTGAGCGCCACCCCGGGTGCCACCGCCTGCTGCTGTCCCAGTGCCGCCGCTACCGCCGCCCGGGCCGTCGGTGCCGCCGCCGGTACGTGGCCGGAAGAGGCCAAGCGCGGGCAGCAGCTGCTCTGGGCGCAATGGCGGGACGTCCCGGGGCGGTGGCGCGTCCGGAGGCGTGTCACCATCCGGCGGCGACCCGAGATCGAGGCCGTCGAGCCATTCCCCCAGGTTCCGGCGCAGGTCCCTGCCCGGCTTGCCACCACTTCCGGTGTATGAGTCCTTGGTGCCCACCGGCTAGGCCTGGCTTCCGAGCGCTGACGTCAGTGCGACCTTCACCGGGCCTGCGGGTGCCAAGCTCAGCCAGTGACGCAGGACGTCACCGAAGACTGGGAGATCGGCTGGCCGGAAGAGCAGCGCTGTGCTGGGCCGCAGATCGCCGGCGGGAATGGCCCGCAGCGCAGTCGTTGCCACGTCGGCCACCTGCGGATGCTGCCCGGTGATGCGGATGACGCCGAGCATGGCGGCCTGCTGCTCGGATGGGCGATCACGCGCCGCGCGGGCCAGGTGCTGCACGAGCTGCTCAGCGTCCGGTGTCGTGAGGGCAGCGAGATCCTCTGCCGTCACGGCCTTTTGCTGCGCGCGGATGCTCGACAGGAGTTTGGCGGCGATGTCACGCAACCGGACCGGTAGCCCGGCATCTAGCAAGGGCTTGCCGCTGAACGAGGCCGCCAGAGACAGGTACGGTGTCAGGTCCTCGTCGGCCAAGCTCGGTGGGAACTTGGCCCAGCGAATGAGATCGTCGCTGAACGCACCCGAGGCAGCAGGCTGCCCGGCAGCGGTCGGCGCGGCCGGGGGCCCATCATCCGGCCCTGCCTCTCCGGTCTCGCCTGCAGCTGGTTCTGCGGCGGGTGTGGCCTGATGCCCGGCGGCGGTCTGCAGAGCGCGCATCTGCTCGCGCAGCTCGCCCTTCGCCAGCCACTCGAGGACCATGCTGAAACCTTCGGGCAGCAGTACCTCAAGCACCATGAGTTTGGCGACAATGTCAGCGTCCAGCGAGATGCCGCGGCGGGCAGCGATCGACTGACGGACCCGCAGGTCGTTCAGGAAGCGCTTGATGCGGCGCGGGTTGCCGCGCAGCTTCTCATACAGGATCGGGGTCAGCCGAGAGGCCAGGGTCAGTTCTGCCGCGATGTCCAGGCTGCTGTCGACCGCTGGCAGGTCATCGAGAACCCCCGCCTCACGGCGCAGGGTCGCGCAGCGGGCGATGTACGGCGCGAGACGGTCGGCATCGAGTCGTGCTCCGAGCTGGAGCAACACGATGTAGGTCTCGGTATCGAAGCGGCTCAGCGCCGGGAGCGGTACCGTCGTCTGAACGATCTTGTGAAGGTAGAGGTCGGCGGGATGTTCGGGCTGACCGTCCGGCCCCTGCTCGCCAGTGGTCCCATCCGGGAAACGATCCCGTAGCGCATCAGCCACCCGCCGCTCGTCGGCCGCGATCACGAACGCCATCTTCGGGACCGCCAGGAATAGCCGGATGGTTTCAAGGGTATCGACCACCGTCGGGTACAGGCAGCGGTCGAGATCGTCGACGAGCACAACCACCCGGGCCAGGTGGGCCAACTCCTTGGACTCCATCAGCTCGCGGAACTCCGCCTGGAACTCGGCGAGCCCGCGGCTCTCGCCTTCCCCCTGCTCGCCCCCGTCGGTCTTGATCAGGCTCGTGAGATTGTCCACTGACGGCAGTTGGAGCGCGAGAGATGCCTTGGCCGCGACCTGGATGGCCTTTGACCAGTCGACCCGATTCTTCAGCTTCCTGAGCAGCGCGAGCGCCTTTCCGGCCGCTCCTTCTGTCTCTTTGACCTGGGTGCTGAGCGCGCCGAGCACCTCGCCGATCAGCGTCTCCTTCGCGCCCACGCTCGGGTCGTAGCGCCAGGGATCGGTCGGGACGACGAGCACCTGCTGGCCCTCGGGCACAGCCCTGGCCGCGAGGTCAGCCTCGATGAGCCGCAAGATGGTCGTCTTGCCGCTACCCCAGGCACCCGAGACACCGATCGCCAGCGGGTCAAGGGCATCATCAAGCACGGCATCCACCACGGTGCCCGCTACTGCGTCGAACGACAGCAGGTCGTCCTTGGTCGGCTCGTCCGACCACAGGCCAGACGGCTGAGCGGCGGTCATATTGAGGTCCACCCGTCAGATCCTTTATTACTCATGAATGGCTCGGCACCTTTGTCTTTTGACGAACTAGAAAATTCTTCAGCGACGGTAACGCGCGTTAGTCCCGCCCCTCTTCGCTGCCAACGGTGCTGGCGCTCGCTTGGCTGGTAACCCCGTCGCCTGGCCCTTTGGAGGGTCAATCCTGCGTGTGGCCGTCATCGCTGAGCGGTGCCCAGCCATCATCGAACCGAAATTCTTCAGCCCGGCCGGCGGGGTCGGCGATCCGCAGAACACGCGCCTGCCCGTCATCAAGTGCGTGTTCGACCACATACAGCCAGAATGTTCCCGGGTTTTGCCGTGCGAAGTCGAACTGCGTGCGGGACAAGCCGACTCCTATGTCATCCCAGGCACCGCTGGTCGACTTGACCTCGATGTGCCGCAGAACCTGGCCCGAGCCATCCCGTGAGATTATGTCGAAGCCGGGGTTGTGGTGTGGCATGACCTCGGGGTGGCGTCCCGCGGCGCGTTCGGCGTCGACTACCCACTTGATGCCCGCTCGGTCCACCGGCGATGTGTCCGCGGGTGACCGGCCGGGGCCGTCATCGTTACTGGCAGAAACGTAGGAGCGCAGCCGGCCGTGCGGCGCCCTGCGGGTCGTATGCTCTGCAGGCTGCCGTGGGGGCGCTGGGTGTCCTGCGCCTGCCTCACCAGGTAGATCACGCTGATGCCTGTCCGGACCGCCCGGTCCCCGGGATCGCTCGCCGCTGGTGCCGGTGGTGCTGTCGGTGGCCTTGCTGCTGACTGTTTCCGGCGACTGCGGGTCTGGCGCAGGGGGCAGCCCAGCATGAGACCTGGCTGTGCCCGCAGTATCGGCTGGGGTACCTTCCGCGTTGCCGGGCTGGCCGGGTTCCGGCTGGCCCGCGCCTGGATCATCGTCCACGAATCCTGCGCTTGGTCCGGCGTCGGCGGCGGCGATCTCAACGTGTTCGAGGCGGGGCCATCCGGCATCGTCGAGAGCGCCGTGTGCTGCGTCGAGGGAGATGGCGTTGAGCGCGACGTACAGGCTGGATGCGAGCGGTCCCGGTGCTTCCCCGGGATACAGCGCCCTCGCGAACTCCTTGGCAATCAGCATCCAGGGCCAGGAGCCGTCGTCCTGGGGGCAGCTGATCAGCCGGGCCGCGCCGCTGTCCTGCGGATCCGCCGGAACGTACAGCGCCTTGAGCGACGCCCCGGCCGAGGTGAGCCCGAAGTCCGGCAGGTGGTAGCGGATCCGCAGACTGGAGGCTTGCGGGAACGACAGTCCCCGAGGGTTGCGGTGAGCCGCTGGATCCCGTCGGGATCTCCGTCGAGAACCCGGGCGAGCGCGGGCTGCCGTTCCTCCATCCGGGCGCGCACGGCCCCGTCCTGGGCGGTTTGCTGGATCTGAAGGATCTCGATGGCTACGGCGTCAGTCATGCTCCGCACGCCGGCTGCCTGGAAGGCCCGCCACATGCCTTCCTTGCGGCGGATGACGGCGTCGCCGATATTGAGCGCCGCGGCGACCCCGGGCATGTCGTCGATGAGCAGGCGGGCCGGCGCGGTGGGTACCCCGGCCGCGTTGGGGATCACGGGCAGGTTCCTCAGTGGCGCAAACCAGGCGGTGCCGACCTTCTCGCTGGCCAGTGCCTCATCGAGCATCTGCCAGCACCGCCAGATCACCGTGAGGTCCTCCTCATCCTCTACGGGCAGGTGGAATCGCCGGTCCTGTTCGCGGGCGATGTCGGTCAGCACATCCCGCGCATCCTGGTGGTCGGGGAATCGCTTCACGCCGAGCCTGTCGAGCAGGTCACCGATGGCGTCGAAGCCAGGCCCGAGCAGCCGCCGGAACCGGCTGAACGGGTTGGCCTGCCGGAACACGGCCTCGGGCATGGCATAGGCACCGCCGGGCAGCAGAAGGCACGCCGCGTCCATCAGCCGCCCGATGGCCGGATCTGCCGCGTTGCGGTTCAGTTCGGCGTACACCTCGCGGCCGACCGGCGCCTGCTGCTCGGCTCTGGTGAGCAAGTGGGCGACGACCTGCGACACGGACGGGTTCGTTTCGACACCGAGCCAGTGCAGGAAGTCCGCGGCATCTTGCTGGACCCTCTGCGGGATGTCAAGAAACCGGCCCTGGGTGGCGAACAGCGTCTCACGAAAGACAGTGTGCACCGTCGCTGGCCGGTGCCAGGCGTGGTCGGTGCGTGCGGGCAGCCAGGCAAGATCGCGCAGCGGGCTCAGTGCTTCCGGCACCGGCGTCCGCCGGTCAGGCACCATACGCCCCAGGTACCCGATGACAGCGGCCACGGCGCTTCGCGCCTGCGGGTCCTGCCTTCCGGCGGCAAGCCCCCGGACACGGGCGACAACGTCCGGCAGCCGAGGTTCCGCCGCCACGCCCAGCCATTCATACAGCGAGGCCGTCGACCGCTCATGCCCGGGCAGTGGGCGGGCGACTGGCGCCTGTCCTCCCAGCACCGCGGCCACGGTGTCGCTCGCGAAGTAGCACGACAACGCGGGCAGGAAGGTGTCGGTGCCGCAGGGCACAAGGGGCAGAGGTGTCAGCGCTAGCCGCACGCCGGCGTCCTGGGCGAATTGGTCCAGCCGTGCTGCCAGGTCGGCGATCAGCTGTTCCCACCGAGGGCCCGCGATCATCTCCGGCTGGCGCGCGGCGCGCGGCACGAATTCGGTCAGGTACGTGCGCAGCGACAGCGGCGCGGCGCCAAGCTGGCGGAGGAAGTCGACGTGATCGCCGACCTGTTCGCAGTCGACCGCTTCGGCGATGCCGAGCCGGTCGGTGAAGCCGCCGGGAAGCACCACCTCATCCAGCGGCCGGTGGCGTCCGCCTGCCGGGTAGACCGGCAGGTCCCGGACCTGTGCGCGCAACCCGGCGTCGGCCAGGATCGCCGGCTCGTCCCGGCGCAGCCAGGACAGGAGCGAGGCGGCCGTGACCCGTCCGCTGTCGAGCGCCTCCTGCAGCCGCGCCGTGCCGTCGTCGCCCGCCAGCAAGGTGAGAACCGATCGCAGGTCCAGCACAGGGCACAATCCGGCGAGCCGGTCACAGCGCTCTGGCAGCGCGGCCTGATCGAGGAAGGTGATACCCAGGCCGAGGTCGGTGACCAGCCCGATGGTGCGCGCGTCGGCGCGCCTGAGCTGACCGGCGGGCAGCAGCCAGCCATCCAGGCTCGGCATCAGCGCCGTACGCTGCAGCATCTCGCGCTCTTCTGGGGCCGCGCGGCTGAGCAGCCGTTCCAGCTCCCGCCACAGGAGTTCACGAGACTCCTGCGCGGCGACCGCGGCCGGCGCCTCGGCCAGCGCAGTGGGACTGGTCAGGCCGCTATCCAGCAGGACTCCCGCCAAGATCCCGGCCGACAGCTGGCGTGCCCCGGCCCGCCCGGTCATCCGCCGCGCAAACGCGCCTGCCTGCGGATGCATGACCAGGACGCCGAGGAGCTCCAGGACCGGGATGACCTCGTCCTCCTCGCCGGCATAGAGGAAGACCGTGCTGGCCGGGGTGGCCCACTGGCCCGTGGTGGTCCACATCACCGGCATCGATGGCAGGAGCGGGCCGATCTCCTCCCAATACGCGGTGATTCCGGTGTCAGGGCCGGCGGGCCTGGCCTCATGCGCGGCGTAAATGAGACGCCACAGCTGCTCAGGTCCCAGGCGCGAGGCGATGCCGGGCAGCCGGGCGGCGAGAATCCGGGCGGCGGCCCGCACGGCGTGCCGGTTCCACTCACCGTGGAAGCTGTCGGTGATCAGGTGCTTGCGATCGGACTCCGGGTAGAAATCGGCGTTCACGTGTGCGGGCAGGCTGCTGGGTTCGTCGGTCGGGAGGTAGGCGCACAGCAGCCCGTCGACGTCGGCTTCCAGCGGGATCGCGACGGTGACGCCCGCACGGCGGCGGTCCTCGATCTTGCCCGGAAACCTACTGCGGAGCGCGGCAGCATCCTCGGCGAAGTTCCCGCGCAGCATCAGCCACAGGCGGGGCTCGTCGTTGCCGTCGATCTCGCAGATGTCGTCGGCGTCCTCACGGCGGTAACGGCACGCGGTCTGCCCGTCGCACAGCACCTCGACCTCACGGATGTGGCGCAAGAACAGCATGGCAGTGGGCAGGTCCGCGACGAGGACCTCGAAAAGCCGCTGCGGATCATCCGCGCCGATGGCCGCGCTGCCGGTGCGACGGCGGAACGGCGAATCCGGGTCACGCGCCCACGGGAGGATGAAGGTCGTGCCCTGCGCTTCCGGGGCCGGGTTCTCGATGATCCTGCTTGCCTCCGGCCGCATCTCGTCGATGTCCCAGTGCCGCCCGTTGGAGATCAGAGCGGCTGTGTCCGCGACCTGGTAGACGGCGGTGAAGCCGATCCCGAACGCGCCCGTGGTGTCTGCCCGGTCTCGCTTGTCGCCGCTGGCCACCTCCCGGAAACTGTGGAAGTCGCAGTGATGTCCGAATTCGCCGAGGTACAGGCAGTCCTCGGGCAGAAGATCCTGGTTGCCGCAGTCGGAGAACACCGCGTCATTGACGACCGCCAGCGCGTCCCGCCCGATGTCGATCCGCATCGTGGTCGCGCCCGCGTCGTCGGCGTTCTGCAGCAGCTCGAACATGAGCGTGGCGAAGCCGGTCAGGTCGCGCAGCATCCGCCCAAGGTTCCCGTGGTAGCTGATGCCGCGGTTACGCGCCGTGCCTGCCGAAGGCTGCCCGGCCGCGGATAGCTCTATCAACCCCGTCATGCCTATCTTCCTCCGTCACACCACCTGCCAGGGCTGGCCGGCACTGGCCTAGCCGTTGTCTTCATCCGCCCGGCTCGAGTCCTCGATCTCCTTGGTCGCCGGATCCCGCAGACGGGCTTCTCGTTCGAAGAAGCGCCGCGCGTTCAGCGGGCGGAGGCTTACCGCGTCGTCGTTGGCGCGGCGGGCTAGGCCGAGACGGTGCAGGTTGGCGACGATCATCGATTTGAGTTCAGTCTCCAACCTTCTGCCGAGGGCCTTGCAGTATTCGTGAGCCCGGTACACCACGGAGGGCACGATCTTCACCAGGCGCTTGCCGGTGAGGAAGTTGTGGTCGCTGTCGGGGGTGAACTTGGTGTGGTCGAGCGCGGCTACCAAGAGCTCGACGTTCCGGCGGACGCGCGCGCCCGCCTCTTCGGCTCCGGCTGGCCGCAGGGACTCGAGGAACTCATACCGCGGGGCCAGCGGCAGCGGGTCTCCGGCGGTGTGGCCGATGTAGAACATCACGTAGTCGGCCTCTTCGCACATGCGGACGTACGGGTCGTCCTCGATGACATCCACGGTCTTCCAGTAGCTGTCCATCATCGGCTTGCCGAGGTGGTCGTTCTGCCGGTCGCGCAGCTTGTCGACCCAGATGTCGGGCATCTCGTGCGCGTACTCGCGCGCCATGTCGGTGAGCGCGTGGAAGGGCCGGGAGACCGCGAAGGTGCAGAAGTAACCGTCCCCCCGCCCGGCGGCCAGGGTGGCCAGCAGCATGGTGACGGCCTCGTTGTCGGCCAGCATCGCCGCGCGGGAGACGTCCCAGCCCGGGTCGACAGGCGGCACGCCGGATGCCGGATGGCCATGCGCGATGAACCAGTTGATGATCGTGGCGAACAGGTGCAGCTGGCTGCCCTTGACCGCGCCGGCGAAGACCGGCGGCTGACGCCGGGACTTGATGTGCTTGAGGATCTGGTAGGACAACAGGACGCCGGCGCGGACCATATCCCCGTAGGCATCGTTGCGCTGATAATGATTTACCTCGCGTTCCTGCAGGGTCACAGTGCCGTCCCGCAGGTGCACCCGAGGGGCCGGGAGGCGCCTGCCGTCCCCGCCCAGGGCCGGCGCGTCCCCGATGAAGACCCGCTCGTCCGCGCGCCACTGGACGACGTCGGTGGCGCATTTGGCCATATGCTCATATTCCCCGTCGGCGAGCTCCCGGTACATGAACGGAGCCATCACCATGCCGGCGTTGGTGGGGCTGTCGATCGCGCTGCGGGTGATCGGCACGCTGTACACCCTGCTGGCGTGGCGTTCCCGGTTCAGGCCCTCCATGTGCAGGTAGACGATCGAGTTGTTGAACGTGACGACCTCGCTGCCGCCGTCGTCGACGAACGCCTTCGCGGTGTCAATGCTCATCACGCTGGAGTACGTGCTGCCGTCGCTGCCGGCCACCACGACGTTGGACCAGTCCTCCGGCGCGGACCGGTTGGCGACCGCGACGTGCTGGATCACCGTGTCGCCGAACACGCGCAAGGAGAGCTCACTGGCCAGCCGGCCCGGGTCGCAGGTGACGGCGACGGCACCCGTGCCGCTGCTGGAAACGCTGCTGGCCGGGGGCACGCGGACAGTGTCCGCACTGAGCCCGAACCACCGGTAGCAGATGATCTCCAGGTCGGCCCGGGCGGCCTTGAGCAGGCGGCGGTGGCGCTCATCGTCGCCGCCGTGCGCATGCCATTCGTCCACGTGCGCGTTGTACAGGTCCACCTTCGAGAGGATCATGTCGTAGACCAGGTCGCGGGGCGGCACCTTCTGCAGCGCTATCGCCGCCCGCCGCAGGACCGTGTCGCGGCTGGCCCCGACGTACTCCCGTGCGTCGATCAGCGCCGCGATCGCCTCGGTCGGCTTGAGCTCGAAGGCGATCTGGTCGATGTCGTCGAGGGTCAGCGCGGTATCGGCGTGCAGCGCGGGCGCGAGTGCGTACCGCTGGGCATCAGCGCCCGGGTCGCCGACCTCGACGAGCCTGCCGTCCAGCACCAGCCGGGTGACCAGCTTGTGGTACGCCTGCACCGTGACCGTGTCGCGCACCTCGCCGCCGCCCTGTACGGCCGCACCCACGACGATCAAGTGCTCATGCAGTTCGCGCACCGTGGCTCCGACCGCCCGGTCGATGCCCCGCAGGTACCTGAAAATGGCCTGCTCGCGCTCCACCACGTCGAGCTTGCGCTGCTCAGTCGGCATCGCCGGTCTCCCCGTCTCCGTCTTAATCCTCGATGATCTCGGAAAGCGGCTTCTTGCCAGGCCAGCCCCGCTCACGCAGGTCGCCGAAGACATCCGGGGTCGCGCCGCCGTGGCTGGTTACGCGGGCGCGGATGTCGACCACCGTGGCGTGCCGGATCGTCTCGGCCACGCCGGTCAGGACACAGGTGCCGCGGGGCAGCTTCGGCAGGGAGTGGATCATCTCGGGCGGTGCGTCGGCGAAGATCCCCCGCAGGGAGTCGAGCTGGTCGGGCTCGATGGTGTGCACGAAACGGGTGAGCAGGCGCTTCAGCACTGCCCGGTCCACATCCGCCGGGCTCTGCGTAGTAAGGACAAGGCCGAGGCGGTAATGCCGCCCGATGCGGGCGATCTCCCGCAGCACCTGGGTCGAGACCATCTTGTCGTCGTTCGGCGCGACCAGGTGGAACTCGTCGATCGACAGCACCGTGAACGGGATCTTCTTCTCCCGGGCGAGATCCTGCAGGTCGCGCGCCACTGCGGCGGTGATGATGCGCAGATCGCCGAGCAGCAGGCCCCGGCAGTCGATGTTGACGAAGGCACCCGGCTTCAGCGTCCCGGTCCAGTCGAACCGCCGGCCGATGTATTTGAGGCGCTCAAGGGCCTTCACCCGCTGCTGCGCCGGACGCAGCGTGTTCGCCGCCTCCATTTTCAGGAACGGCGCCTGCACCTCTATCTCGGCGACAAGCTCGTCGACGCTGAACGCCGACCTGCGCCCCTGGGCGATCTGACGGCGCATCGAGTCGAAGGTGTAGCCGACCAGGGTCTCGATGTTGGTCCCGCGGTTCACGCCGGACACCGCCTCAAGCAGGTCCTCGCGGGTCAAGGACCCCAGCGGCAGCGTGAACCCGTCGCCGGGGCGTACGTTAACGCCGCCCAGCTGTCTTGCCGCGTCGATCATCTCGCCGTTGACGTCGATGTTGACCTGCGGGACCCCCCAGCGGTGGAGTTCCTCCCCGAGCACCCCACGCGTGTAGCTTTTCCCGCTCCCGATGCCGCCGACGATCAGCACGTGCCGCTGCACCGCGCCGTTGTCGACGGTGACCGGGATCGAGTCATCGCTGTGCAGGTGCCCGACGTGCAGCCCCTGGTCGGGGTCGGGCGGGAAGCCCATCGCGGCGGCGATCATGCCCGGGCGCGGCCGGCAGACCTGGTCCCCGGCCCGGGGCAGGGTCCGGACCTCGGCAGGGCCACCGATGCCACCATCTGTGACGGGGAGTTCCTCGACCGGTTCGCACCGGACGAGCCGGTAGATCACGGTGGACTCGCCCTCGCCAGCGTAGGTGCTCGGGAACGGGAGCACATCACGCACGGTTGCGCTCTGCGGATCCTCATGGGGATTGACCTCGTGCACGTCCAGCACCCGGCACAGCATCCAGGAGACCAGGCTCCCGTCGCGGTCACGTCCCTCCGCCGCAACGAACTCTCCCGGGCTCACCGTCATCGAGGCGCCGAGCCGGAACCGGATCTCCTCGAAGGTCGGCGAGCCGTCGTCGCTGACAATGGTGCCGAGCACCTCGCCAGGCTCGTCCACGATCTGCCCGTCGAAGACAGCCGCGTCCGCTTCGGCCGAGCCGGCCGCGGACTGGTACTCGTCGCCCGGCTTGCCCTCGCCGTTGTCCCCCTGGCTGGCCGGGCCAGCCTGGTCCTCAGCCATCACGCCTCCGCGCATTAACCGATCTCCCGCAACTGGTTAATGGTTACCACACGAGGTGGCGCGAAGCAAACTCATCGGGCGGCTGACGGTTCGTGTCGGTCGCTCGCGAGCGTCGCCGGGGCACGGGACGGTGCCGCCCTCCACGCGCTCTTGACGGCAGGCGCACGGTGGACGCGGGCGCGCGGGGATGGATGTTGCTAGTGATGGGCTACTAGAGGGCTAGGGCGCGGCAGCTTTGCGCGACGGATCCGTCAGTCACATGCGCGACACTCGGAAGAATCGGGCTACGCGCTGAGCATCTCTGCCGCGCGAAACCGGCTGCCGCTTCCCGTGGGCGCGGCGCGGCCGACCTCCGGTGCGGAGTCAGCCGGTGAGGACGCCGTGCAGTTCGGTGGCGATGTGGGAGGCGATGGACTCGGCCCACAGGGGCGGGAAGGCATTGCCGACCAGGCGTTCCTGGCGGCCGGGATGGCCGATGAAGACGAAGTCGTCGCCGAAGCCCTGGAGCCGCGCGGCTTCACGCACGGTGAGCGTGCGGTGCAGCTGGTAGTGGAGGAACCGGCCGCTGCCAGGGTTATGGAAGTTGGTGGTGATCGTCCGCGCAAGCCCTTTGCGGTGCAGCCGCGTGTAGGCCTGCGAGTAATAGCGGCGGCCGTTGGTCGCCTCGATGGGCGGACGGCACCCTTCCCTCACAAGGCGCAATCGCTCGACCAGATCCTTACCGTGATCCCAAGGCTCATGGTTGGCCACCACCTGCCTGCCGGCGCCGAGCGTGCGCGCATATCCCGATCGCGGGCCACGGGCGTCTTCTTCCAGATCGCCGATCGCCTCGCCGACCGTGACGAACCGCGCCAGAGACCCAAGCTTCTCCGGATAGTAGTCCCGCATGGTGTACTGCACGGCCCGCGGCGCCCCCAGCCGCGGCGCGGCACCCAGAAGAGCATCCAGCGTGCCCGGAGACGGCTCGACAAACGTCTCCGTCCGGTAGTCCCAGATCTTGCGGCGCCCCGCGTGCGTGGGCGGCGGCCCGGAAGGAGTCACCCCAGTGTCGTGGCGGTAGCCGATCACCAGCACCCGCTGCCGGGACTGGGGCAGCCCGTATGCCGCTGCGTTGAGGACTCCCTGCCAGACCCGGTATCTGCCCCGCAGGGTGCTGAGGGCCGCCGCAAGCTCCGCCCGGTCCGCGACGGAGGGGACGTTCTCCATCACGAAGAACACCGGGTACACCGAGTTCACCAGGCGGAAGAAGTCCTTCAGGAGCCTGTTCCGCCGGTCGGCGGCATCCCGCTGTCCGGCGGCCGACCAGCCCTGGCAGGGCGGGCAGCCCAGCAGCCCGGCGACCGGCCGGCCGTCTGCCGCGTCGCGGATCGTCCGGCCAGTCACCTTCCGGACATCGCGCAGCTCATAGATGGTCTCCGGCGAGTCGTTCGCCAGGTAGGTCGCCCGCGCGACCGGATCGATGTCATTGAGGTAGGCGACCTGGAACCCGCCCGCGCGGGCGAAGCCCCGCGCGACCGACCCGACGCCGGCGAACGCCTCAGCCACCACCCACGGCACCGCCCAGGTCGGGCTTGGTATCCGATGAGTAGCGCTCACGATCAGACGCTCCCTTCGCATACCTGACTGCCGTCAGGCAGAGCCCATCCTTCCCGCCCACCCGCGGGCGCGCGAACGATATTATATAAATAGCCTCGGGATCATGCTGGGGGTAACCCGGGAAGGTCGTGATCGCGTGCGCGGCGACCGCCGAAAGACGAGCGTCGAATGGCCCGCCACTGTTGACGATCGCCTGCGCCACCTCGTCCGGCTCGCCGAAGGGGCAGCCGACTTGCGAAGCACCAGCGCTTCCGAGCTGCTGGCCGCGCTGATCTGGGCCCAGCCGGTTGACGGTGCCCGCCTGGCGGCCACGATCACCGCCTACCGGCAGACCGGGCGTGACACCATCGAAGCGGTCGGGCCCAGCGAACTGAACCCTCCGCAAACCCCCAGACGAGGACGCCCGCGGCGCAAGTGGATCAAGAACAACCCCCGTGACGGAGACGCAGCGCATGAGCCCCCGAGCGAGCACCACAGCTAAGCGCGCCCACCGGGCCAGAGCGAACCGGATCACCGTTGATCTGCTCGGCACCCACACCATGGTCGGCGCAGCGGCGTCCTGGGCGACCTCGCCGGCGACACGCAAGGCAATGCAGGCTAACCGTCGGCGTGATACCGCCCCGGAAATGGCCATCAGGCGCCTGGTGCACGCCAGCGGACTCCGCTACCGCGTCGACGCGCGCCCCCTGCCCACTGCCCGGCACACCGCAGACATGATCTTCACCCGAGCACGGGTCGCCGTGTTCATCGACGGGTGCTGGTGGCACGGCTGCGCCGAGCACTACCGGCCGCCCGCCAGCAACGCTGGGTACTGGGCCGCGAAGGTCGCCCGCAACCGCGAGCGCGACCGGCTCGCCGACGAGGCGCTCGCCGCGGTCGGCTGGGCGGTCATCAGGGTCTGGGAACACGAGCTGCCTGAGTCGGCCGCCCGCCGCATCGAGGCCGCCGTCCGCGCCGCGGGGTACTGGCAGCGACCAGGGCAGCGACCAGTGCCGGGATCCCGCCGAAATGACCAGTCACACTGCAGCCCGCCTGCGCGTGGCCACTGAAACGAATCGCAGCCTTTCTGGCCCCGAAGACTTGCGGACGTGGCGAGAGCGTTGCCGTCGTCACGCGCGGTGGCCAAGAGGGACCGGCAGTCAGCTCCGCGGAGCCCAGCTGCCAGCTGCCTATGGGGCGGGAATGGTGAGGACCCGAACCGTGACTCCCTGGGATTCGAGGTGCTGGACCAGGCGCACGAGCGTGACCTGGCTGAAGGTGAACAGGTTGTCGGCGGTGAGCTTGCCGGGCCGGCCGATGGCGAGGATCACCTGCTTGGGCAGCTCGGGTGCGGTGCGGGTCCCCCCGCTGTGCTTGGCGACGCGCTCGGCGAACTTGACGCGCGCCTGGCCGTCGAGGATCAGGGCGGAGGCGGACACCAGGGCCTGCGAGAACAGGTGACTGGCGTCCCCGGACCGGCGCAGCCGCTTGACGTGGATCAGCTGATCGTCCGGGCCGAGCAGGTCGCAGGCCTCGATGCCGTGCCGGTGGAAGTCGGTGTGGATCTTGCGCCGGTCGAGCAGGACCAGGCGGCTGTCGGCCTTGGCGGCCTCTTCGTTGTAGCGTTCCTCGTCCCACCCGTCCTGCCAGGGGATCAGCGTGAGCCCGGCCGGGGTGCTCAGGATCCGGTCGGCCTCGCGCTGCACGTGCTCGCCATACTCGCCGTCCATGGCGAACCACCGGCCGTCGTGGAAGAAGTACAGCTTGCCGCCGTCCCGGGTCTCGAACGCGATCCATTTCAGCAGCGGGGTGGCGGGGCTGACCAGGTCGCCGTCGCCCTCGCCGGCGTGCAGGGTGACCTTCAACTGCTTGAGCATCTCGACCGGGTCGCGACCGGGGAACTTGCCGAGCAGCGCGGTGATGTCGTCGATGGTCAGCCACTCGGCGCGCGTCGCCGGCATGCCGGGGCCGCTGACGACCACGTAGTCGACCACGGAGAACTCGTCCGCCTGATCCCAGGGCCAGGCGACGCCGAGCCGGTCAGATCCCGCCCCGTCGCGGAGGGCGGCGGCCAGCTGCCGGTTGAGCGTGCGCCGCCGCGGGTCGCGGTCGCCCAGCGGCAGCAGTCGGCTCAGGAGCTCAAGGTCCGGGTCGGTCACAGGAGACTGCATGACCTGCTCGATTTCCCGCAGATCCTGGACGAGCGCATCGGCCGTCCGGCTGAGCGGGATGTTCAGGGCGTCGGCGCAGCGCACGGTCACGGTATTCCCGGTGTGGCCGAACTCGACGGCGCGGCCGATCACTTTGCTGGGCACGCTGCCCAGGTCCGTCAGGTCGAATGCCCGCACGTCCCCGCCGGCGGGAAGGGACCGGCGGTCGATCTGGGCACGCTTGTCCAGGGTGTGGCGGGTCACCGAGCGCAATTCGCCGGGGTTCAGCTTCCGGGCGGCGTAGCGCAGGCCGAAACCGGGATCGACATTCTCGTAGGCGAGCAGGAAGTGCCCCATTCCGTAACTGACCACGTAGATGGCGTCGCCGACGGGCAGTAGGAGCACGGCCGCCGCGGTCTGGTTACCCAGCTCCAGGCTGTCCATGCCGACGAGACTGGCCAGGTCAGAAGCCCATTTTGCCTGAGAGGTGGCGATGTGGCCGTGGACGAGCCACCCGGCGATGCCGGCGACCGCGGTCGGACCCGACGCGAACTCAGGGCGATCGGCGTACTTTGACTTGACGTGCTCGGCGAGAGGATCGCCGGAAGGGATGAGCCGGTAGATCGTGACGCGGCTCCTGGTTGATCTCGGACGTGACATCGAACGCTGCTCCGGACTGCATCGTTTGCGGTGCCCGCAGATCCCCTGGCGGCGGCTGGCTCTGCAAGCTGTATTAACCTATCTCCATTTTTAGGTTAATGGTTTATCACGTAGAAGGCTGCGGCGCAACACAAGGAGTAGCCGATCGGCCGCCCCGCGGGGGGTCAGCGTCGTCGCGAGGCGCTCCGCTCGCGAGAACGCGCGAGCATGCAGGTGACGATCCTTATGGGCAGACTGATGACCAGCGTGATGAACACGGGCATGCTGGAGCCGATCTCGTTCACGTTGCTGCGATCCTTCACGCACTCGGTGACGACGGTGTCCAGAGGCACGGGGCCGCGTGCGACCGCCTTGATGCCGACTTCCCGGCGTAACGCTGTTGGCTAGCCGTCGGCCCAGCCAGGCGGGCCTGGGCGCGCTGCAGGCCGGGACGCGTTCGGACGCTGATGGCCGTCCAGCCCCGCCACGGCGCGCCTGTGCCGGGCGACCGTGGCCGGGGCCGCCTGGTCTGCCGCTCCCGGCCGTCGGCTCGCGTGTGGCTGCCCTTGTTACACCGCTGCACCCGCCGGACTTTTCATACCCGGTAGAGATCCCGCACGGCGACGGCAGCGGGGCTGACGCTCCTGGTAGGAACCGCGGCCATCGCGGCGCACCAGCGGACTCGCGGCGCGACCAGAGCTACCAGCCAGCACCACTGCTCAGGAACGCCCGCTGCCACCATGCGCATACGCACGAGATTTCTCGCCGGCCGCGGCTGGTGGCCGGTGGCCGGTGGCCGGTACCGGTGGCCGGTGCGTATGAGGAGCTGTCGATGGCAGGGGACCGGGCGGTGGCGTGGGCACTGGGGCTGGGCGAGGGCTCTCCGCTGATCCCGGTCACTGACGTGCTGCTGACCGCGCCGCATTGCGGGCTGGACCCGGACACGACGCTGGGTCATCTGTTCGGCATGTCGGCGTTCACCGATCCGGTCCGGGCCGGGGATCGTCACTGGCACAGCTGGCCCGGGACGGCGCTGAACGACCTGGCGTTCGAGCTGGGCTACCCGCTGTTCTTCGGCCCCGACACCGATCATCCGCAGCCGGTGTCCCTGCCGGGCCTGGAGACCACGACCGTCGGCATGCTCGAAGCCGCCGGGATCTCCCCGGCATGGATTTACGCCTGCCAGCACATCGGCGGCCTTCCTCCCCGCCCGGACGGGAGCTTCGCCAGCGGACGTGACCAGGCCGAATGGGGTGAGGTGATCAGCCGTTACGTCAGGGTTCACCAGCCAGGCGGCGAGGTCGACCACGAGGCCGAGACCTGCAAGCTGCAGAACATCATGACCATCGTGACCCTGCAGATGGCCGCTGATGACCCCGGCTACGGCGCGGCAATGGCCACGCAGCTGCCGGCGGGCAGGCGGGCATTGACTCAGCCCTGCTGCGCGAGTACCTGCGCTCCTGCGCGGATGATCTGGGCAGCACGCTGCGCAGCGACCGCGGGATCCTCCTGGCGGCGGGTGAGTACGTCAGGGACGGGGTGGCGCCAGCCTGGAAGCCGCGGCACGTAGCCAGGCGACAGCGTCCCAGACGTCCTTTTCGCCACCGCAGTCGCCGTGATCCAGAGCCCGGGGGCATAGCGAGCGAGGGAGATACTGGCGCTGGGTACGGCTCTGGTTTCTTCCAGCGCACCAGCAAGACCGCGCCAGCTTCCCCGCTCAGACGACCGGGGGAGCTGGCGCGGGCCTGCTGGCCCGGGCACTCCTGCTGGACCGGATGGGTGCCTTGGCCGCGGCAATCGCTGCTGGGATCGGCCGCTCGCAGGCCAGCGTTCAATTCGCGTCCGAGTCGTAGGGCCGCACCGCGCCGTTCGTTTTCAGGGCCGATCGCCGTGTCGGGGCCAACCAGCCACTTTGGCGATCTCCATCGCGTGGGGCCGCCGGGCGGAGCGATGTCGGTGGCGTGCCAACCTGGGTGCGGGTCCAGCTGGGAGTATTGTGGCTGCGCCGCGGAGAGCCCGGCACTGGGCCGACAGTTGCGGCACCGATTATTGGCGCTGGAGGATCCTAGTGGCCGGGAGCGCCCTCAGCCCGGACCGCCCAGTCATGCATTTCACGCACGTCAGGAACCTGCCGGGCATCCTGGCCGCGGGATGCCTTCAAGCAGACAGCCGGGTGGACCGGCGATCCGGGCTCGCGGTCGAAGCTGCTGACCTTGAGATCAAGGCCAGCAGGCGTTCGATCTTGGTGGACCTTCCTCCCTGCGGCTGCGTGGCCGACTACGTGCCCTTCTACTTCGCGCCCCGGTCACCGATGCTCTACAAGCTCGCTAAGGGAGGCGTCCCAACCTATTCGGAGGGGCAGGAGCCGCTCATCTACCTGGTGTCCACCATCGGGAGCATCGCGGATGCGGGCCTGCGGTGGCTGTTCAGCGACGGCAACTGCGCTGCCGCCGTGACGCAGATCTTCAATGATCTTGAGCTGCTTGGTTCCGTGGTTGACTGGCAGGTCATGGGCGCGCGGATGTGGAATAACACGGCGGAGGATCCAGACCGCATGCGGCGCCGCATGGCCGAGTTCCTCGTGCACGAACGCGTCCCGGTGAGCTGCCTGGCAGGAATCGCCGTCAGGTCTCAGGGCGTGAAGGAGCAGGTGGAAGGTCTCCTGGCGGCCAGCGGTGAGCAGTTGCCCGTGTGGGTGCGAACTGGCTGGTATTTCTGAACGTCCGACCCGTGCGATATGCATAACTGAGGGAGGTGAGCCGATGCTCAGTGAGGCTGAGGGTAACCTGCTGGACGCCCCGGTGGATGCACTGGTCAACACCGTGAACACGGTCGGGGTCATGGGCAAGGGGATTGCCCTCCAGTTCAAGCAGGCCTACCCCGATAACTTCCGCGCTTACGAGGCGGCATGCCGACGCGGTGGGGTACAGCTGGGCCAGATGTTCGTGGTGGAGACAGGCCTGCTGGGCCAGCCCCGCTTGATCATCAACTTCCCGACGAAGAAGCACTGGCGCGCCCGGTCGAAACTGAGCGATATCAAGGCTGGTCTGACTGACCTGCGGCGGGTTATCAGCGAATACGCGATCACGTCGATCGCGTTGCCGCCGCTCGGCTGCGGCAACGGCGGGCTGGACTGGCGCGATGTGCGCCCGCTGATCACTGAGGCCCTCGGGGACGTGCCCGGTGTCGATGTGGTGGTTTATCCGCCGCAGGGCGCACCGCCGGCCGGGTCGATGAAAGTCGGCACCGCGCGTCCCCCGATCACGCCCAGCCGGGCAGTGTTGCTGGCGTTGCTGGCAGGCTATGTCCGCGCCAGCCGGCTCGAAGAGCCCGCCGCCCCGGACGGGGCGTCGCTGCTGGAGATCCAGAAGCTGATGTACTTCCTCCAGGAGGCCGGGCAGCGGCTGAGCCTCAACTTCGCCAAAGCGCGGTACGGGCCTTACGCGGAGAATCTCAATCACGCGCTTCAGGCCCTGGAAGGCCACTACCTGCGCGGCTACGGCGACCGCAGCCAGGAAGTGCTCAAGCTCAGCCCGATCTCGCTCATGCCCGGCGCTGAGGACGCAGGGCGCCAGTGGCTCGACAGTCACCCCGATGAGGCGGCGGCCCGGATCGAGGCGGTGCTGCGGCTCATCACCGGCTTCGCGTCGGCCTACGGCCTGGAACTGCTGGCCACGGTGCACTGGGTCGTGAACCACGACGGTGCCGACCCGTCGGACGCCCCGGAAGCGCTCGTGCAGCGGGTGCGCAGCTGGAACGCACGCAAGGGACGGCTCTTCACCGACGCGCACATCCGCAAGGCAGCAGGCCACCTCCGGGATCAGGGATGGCTCACCGCCGGGCAGCTCGCGTGATCTGGCTGAGGAACCCCCGGGCGGTGCGGCGGTGCTGCGGTGCAGCGCGCTGCGCTGGGCCGCCGGAGGCTGGCTTGTGATCCGCCCGGTCCCTCGCAGCGGAGTCGCGGTGCCAGCCGGACATAGCGGGACTGCCGGACCGCGATTCGGCTGAGGAGCGGCTGAGCACGTGGGCTGACTGACGTCAGGACGGCGTTCTTGCAGGTGATTGGCGTTGCGTAGCCGTGCCTGGGAGCGCCCTGTAAAACCGTCGGCTCAGCCTACGTTGGTTCGAACCCAACACCTGCCACCACCAGGGAAAACGGCCCGCTGTCTGCGGAAACGCGGCCCGGCGGGCCGTTTTCTTCTTGTCACGCCATGTGTCAGCGTGTACCGCAGTAGGCCATGGCGTAGCAATCGTTACGGACAAATAGCGGACAGCGTCCGGCCCGAAGGAGCGGTCCGTGGAACCGCTTGCTTTGCCGATCCGTGCCCGTTTTGTCCCGTTACGCGAGCATCCGGACTGCCCGCCTGACTGGTGTATGCCACGCATCCCGGTCGGCCGGTTCTGCGCCGTTCTGCTCGCGCTGGGCGGCGGGCTGGTCTTGTTCGTACCCGCGGCCGGGGCGAGTTTCCGGATCAGCCCGCGCCGTCCCATCGAGGCTTCACGGAGGCGGTGACCGAGTGCGCGCCTGTGGGGTGCCAGAAGTCTGCGTAGCCTGTGAGCTGCAGCGATGGGCAGGGGTCAGGTGTGCGGCATGATGATCGACCGTGTCCCTG
The DNA here is from genome assembly GCA_052143655.1 of Streptosporangiaceae bacterium. Lineage (GTDB taxonomy): Bacteria > Actinomycetota > Actinomycetes > Streptosporangiales > Streptosporangiaceae > CAVSUR01. Next base: position 75,607 of record JBKQSL010000445.1, read on the forward strand.
CGCCTGCTCTATCTCGTCTTCGTCCGGCTGTGCGGCTGGCTGGTCTTGCTCGGCCGTTCATCGGCCTCCAAGGACGCGGAGCTGCTCGTGCCGCGGCACGAGGTCGCCGTGCTGCGCCGGACCCATCCGCGGCCCCGGCTGGACTGGGCCGACCGGGCGGTCCTCGCCGCGCTGATCCGGCTCCTGCCCCCGAGGCTGCGGATGC
>JBKQSL010000446.1:0-4769 GCA_052143655.1 Streptosporangiaceae bacterium
TAACCGACGTGATCACCGTGCCGTCGCACACGAAAAAGGACAACCCGAAGGCTGCCCTCAAACCCCGTCCGCGCCGTCAGTGACGCAACCAGGTCCCTACATCCTCATTCTGAGCGGCCGGGAACACGTGGCCGGTCGCCTGCGTCTGCGAGTGGCGCGCCACCGTTCCCGTCCTGCCCGCCCCGGCCACGGCCCGGCGGTGACGCGCCATGAACGCCGCACGCGACGCCCGCGGCCTGCGGGCCAGCCCCTACGTGACCGATGAGCTGTTCGTCGCGATGCATCGCTCGGCCACCGGGCTGGCCTGGCGGTGGCGCACCGAACTCGCCTTCTTGTCCTGCCTGAGCGCCGCGCTGTGGCGGCTGGCACTCCTGCTCACTCTGACCGCCGCCGCGCTGATCCTGACCGCCGCCGTCGTCCTGGTCCTGGCCGTCCCCGGCTCGCGGCGGTTCACGATCCGCCGGGCGTGGTGCGTGCTGGCCCGGCACCGGCTGCAGAAGCTGTGCTGGGAAGCCCGCCTGCACACCCGCGCCGGGCGCCTGCCCCTGATCCTGGCCGCCCGGCCGACCAAGGTCGGGGAGCGGCTGTGGGTCTGTTGCCGCGCCGGGGTCAGCGCCGAGGACTTCGAGAACCGCACCGAGCACATCCGCGCAGCCTGCTGGGCACGCGACGCCCGGATCACCCGCCACCCGCGCTGGTCCCAGCTGGTGCGGGTCGATGTGATCCGCCGCGACACCCTCGCCCCCGCCCACCAGGTGACCTCCCCTCTGGTCACCCTCACCCACCCCGGCGCCGCCCCGGCCGACCCGCCTGCCCGCCGCCCGGCCTGGCCCGCCGCCCCGTCCCGCACCGTCCGGAGGCCTGCGCCATGACCACCACCACTGACCTGCCGCCGGGGCTGGCCCGGCGCCCGGTGCCGGTGTTCCCGCTGTCGATCTGGCAGCGCGTGCACCTGGGCGTCGATGAGAACGGCGACCCGGTGCTGATCAACCTGGGGGAGCGCAACATCCTGCTCGGCGGCGAGCCCGGCGCCGGGAAGTCCAACGGCGTCAACCTGATCTGCGCCCACGGCGCGCTTTCCGCCGACTGCCGCCTGGTGCTGATCGACGGCAAGCAGGTCGAGCTCGGCCCCTGGCGCCACTGCGCCGAGCGGTTCGTCGGCCCCTCGATCACCGGCGCGATCGCCTGCGGCCAGTGGCTCCAGGCGCTGATGAACACCCGGTATGACGCGCTGCTCGCGGCCGGGCTGCGGAAGATCACACCGGAGTCGGGGGAGCCGGTCTACCTGGTGGTGATCGATGAGTACGCCTACTTCTCCGCCACCATCGGGGACAAGAAGCAGCAGGCCGAGTTCGCCGCCCTCATCCGCGACCTCGTAGCCCGCGGCCGCGCCGCCGGGGTGATCGTGGTCCTGGCCACCCAGCGGCCCTCTTTCCAGATCATCGACCCGTCCCTGCGGGACCTGTTCGGCTACCGGTGGGCCTTCCGGTGCACCACTGACGCCTCCTCCGACGTCGTGCTCGGCCAGGGCTGGGCCACTGCCGGGTACACCGCCGCTGAGATCGACCCGCTGGCGCGGGGCGTGTCGTGGCTGCTGGCCGAGGACGGCACCCCGCAACGGATCAAGGCCGCCTACCTCACCGACCGCGAAATAGCCGAACTCGCCGCCTACGCCGCCCGGCTGCGCGGCACCTACCCCGACGGCCCCCGCCCATGACCACCGCCGCGACCGTCCCTGCCAGCCCCGGCCCGCACCCAGGCCCGGGGCTGGCCGAGTCCGCCGACGGCGGCACTGCGATCTCGTGGGCCGAGTTCACCGACGCCGCCCGGCAGATCCAGCGCACCGGGACATGCACCCACCCGGTACGGCTGCGGGGCCGGATCGCCGCCATCGACCGCGCTACGGGCGAGCTGCGCCCGGTCTACGACACCGCCGCCGACGAGGCCGGCGGGGAACTGCACATCGCCTGCGGCAACCGCCGCGAAAGCGTATGCCCGGCCTGCTCTCAGGTCTACAAGCGCGACGCCCGCCAGCTCGTCCGCGCCGGGCTCGCAGGCGGCAAGGGCATCCCCGACACCATCGCCAGCCACCCGTGCGTGTTCGCCACCTTCACCGCCCCGAGCTTCGGCCCGGTCCACGCCCGCCGGGTGCGCGGTACCACCGTGCTGCCCTGCCGCCCGCGCCGGGATGCCAAAGTGCGGGTGTGCCCGCACGGCCGGGACATCTCCTGCCCCCGCCGCCACAACCCCGACGACCCGATACTCGGCCGGGCGCTGTGCCCGGACTGCTACGACTACACCGCCGCCGTGCTGTTCAACGCCTACGCGGGCAAGCTGTGGAAACGGTTCACCACCTACCTGCCCCGCCACCTCGCCCGGGTCGCGGGCATGACCCAGAAGGCGCTGCGCGCCGCCGTCACCGTCCGCTACGTCAAGGTGGCCGAATACCAGGCCAGAGGCGTCGTCCACTACCACGCCGTGATCCGCCTCGACGCCCCCGGCGAGGACTACCAGCCGCCGCCCGCCCGGTTCACCGTCGCCCTGCTGGCCAACGCTATCGGCCAGGCCGCCGCCGCCGTCACCCTCCCCGTCGACCCCGGCGAGCACACCGGCTGCCCGCCGCTGCGGCTGCGGTTCGGCGCACAGGTCGACGTCAAGCCCATCCGGGCCGAGGGCGATGACCTGCCTGGCACCGGCCGCGACCTGTCTCCCCAGGCGGTGGGGAACTACATCGCCAAGTACGCCACCAAGACCCTTGAGGCCCCCGGCCTCCCGGACCGGCCTATCACCACCCGCCTCGACATCGAGGGCCTGCGCTGCCCGGCCCATCACCGGCGCATGGTGGCTGCCGCGTGGGAGCTGGGCGGCGGCCAGCTCACCGCAGGCATCCGCCAGTCGCGGCTGTGCCGGTGGGCGCACCAGCTCGGCCACGGCGGCCACTTCCTCACCAAGAGCTGCCGCTACTCGGTCACCTTCGGCCAGCTCCGCAGAGCCCGCACCGAACACCGCCGCGCCCAGCGCCACCCCCACGGCGAGACCGACCCGTGGGGCCGCCCCCTCGATGAGCGCGTCGTGCTCATCGTCACGACCTGGACCTACGCCGGAACCGGCTACGGAACTACTCCCGCCGCCGAGCTGGCCCTCGCTTCCGCCGATCGCGCCCGAGCCCATGACGATCGCGCCGCGTGATGTCGGTGATCCGCCTGTGGGAGAGACGAGGACGTTCATGGACAAGCTGTTGTACCGGCCGAAGGAGGCCGCCAAGGTTCTCGGCATCGGCCGGGACAAGCTGTATGACCTGATGCGCTCTGGTCGGCTGGATTCGGTCAAGGACGGCGGAGCCCGGTTCATTACTGCTGAGGCACTCCTGGCCTACGTGGCCAGGCTGCAAGACGAAGCCAAGGCGGCGTGATGGCCACTCGAAAGAAGCTCGCGCATGGCCGCCAGCGGCTCAACGGCGAGGGCACCGTCTCCGGGCCGCGCAAGGACGGCCGCTACGTCGGAGCGTTCTACGCGCCGACCACGGCCGGGACCCGCAAGCGCGTCTACGTCTACGGGCGCACCCGCGAGGAAGCGCACCAGCGGTTGATCGAAGAGCAGTCCAAGGTGATTGCGGGCATTCCCGTGCCGGACAAGTCGTGGACGCTCGGGCCGTACCTCAGCTACTGGCTGGAGAACGTGGTCAGGCCGACGCGGCGGCCTGCCACTTACGCGCTGTACGAGATGACAGTGCGGTTGCACCTGTCCCCGGCGCTGGGCGGGTATCCGCTCAAGCGGCTGTCCGTCCCGATCGTGCAGGGTTTCCTGAACGACCGGCTGCGGGCGGGCCGGTCGGTTCGCAGCGTGCAGATCATGCGCCAGGTTCTCAGTGCCGCGCTCTCCCGCGCCGTCCGCGAAGAGCTGGTTGTCCGCAACGTCGCCCGCTATGTCGAGCTGCCCGGCTGGGAACCCGAAGAGGTCGTGCCGTGGACTTCAGCCGAGGCCCTGGCCTTCCTGGCCGCCGCGCGTAGCGATCCGCTGTACCCGGCGTTCTGCCTGCTGCTGGTATACGGGATGCGCCGGGGCGAAGTGCTCGGGCTCCGCTGGCAGGACATCGACCTCGACGGCGCGGTCATCCACATCCGCCAGCAGGTCCACAGGTCGGGCGGTGAGCTGCACATCGGCCCGGTCAAGACGCAGGCATCCAGCCGGGATCTTCCGCTGATCGGGCTGGCCCGGGCCGCGCTGACGGCCCGCCAGGAAGCACAGGACTCCGACCGCGCCAGGCTCGGCGCAGCCTGGGCTGACACCGGTCTCGTGTTCACGACTCGCACCGGCAGGCCGGTGGAACCGCGCAACCTGGTCCGGTCCTTCGCGCGGATCTGCGCGCACGGCCAGCTCCGCCGGATACGGGTTCACGCGCTGCGGCATACCGCCGCCTCGCTTCTCAAGGATCTCGGCGTCCCGCCGAAAGACGCTCAGGTCATCCTCGGGCACGCGCACGTCTCGACCACTCAGCAGATCTACACGCACGTCGACGCCGCCGCCCGCCGTGATGCCCTGACCAGGCTCAACAAGCTGCTCGGCGGCTCGGAATGAGGCGCTACTGTGGTCAGCCTTGGTGGTCAGGAGCCCATTTCCGGGGCGGTGCTGGGGTGTTTTGCCTGGTGGAGCTAAGGGGACTCGAACCCCTGACCCCCTGCTTGCAAAGCAGGTGCTCTTCCAGCTGAGCTATAGCCCCGAGAATTACGGCCCACTCAGGGTACCCGGGGACGAGGACCGGCGCCCGC
>JBKQSL010000447.1:0-10352 GCA_052143655.1 Streptosporangiaceae bacterium
CAGAGTGCAGGGAAACGAGCATGTAACACGCCCGGTCTAGCCTGTGGCCGTGGCGGACATCTTCGACGGCTACCAGCTGGCCGATGCCTGGGATGAGATGTTCGAGCGGCCCGGCGTGCCACGCCAGCCTTACCTGGCGGTGCTCGCCGCCCTGCAGCCGCTGGCCCCCGGCGAGCTGCGGTTCCGCGCCGATCAGCTGGCCCAGGTGTTCACCGACCGCGGCGTCACCTTCGACTACGGCGGGGAGGAACGACCCTTCCCGCTCGACCTGGTGCCCCGGGTCATCGACGCGCTCGAGTGGGACCTGGTGGCCCGCGGCGTCCGCCAGCGGGTGCTCGCGCTGGAGGCTTTCCTGGCCGACGTGTACGGTCCCGGCCGGGCGTTCGCCGACGGCGTGCTGCCGTGGAGCGCGGTGCTGACCTCACGGTGGTTCTGCCGGGAGGCGCACGGCCTGCAGCCGCCCAACGGGGTCCGGGTGCACATCGCCGGCATCGACCTGATCCGCGACGAGCAGGGCCGGTTCTGCGTGCTGGAGGACAACGTCCGGATCCCGTCGGGCGTCAGCTACGTGCTGGAGAACCGGCTGGCGATGACCAGGACCTTCCCGGCGCTGTTCGCCGGGGAGCACGTCAACCCGGTAGACGACTACCCGGCCCGGCTGCTGGCCGCGCTGCGCGCCGCGGCGCCGCTGCGGGGCCGTGACCCGGAGGTGGTGCTGCTGACGCCCGGCGTCGGCAACGCCGCCTACTTCGAGCACGCGCTGCTGGCCCGGCTGATGGGGGTCGAGCTGGTCGAGGGCCGGGACCTGGTCTGCATGGGCAACGAGATCTTCATGCACACCACGCACGGCACCCGGCCGGTGGACGTGATCTACCGCCGCGTCGACGACGACTTCCTGGACCCGCTGCACTTCCGGCCCGGCTCGGTGCTCGGCTGCCCCGGCCTGCTCAACGCCGCCCGGGCCGGGAACGTGACGATCGCCAACGGAGTCGGCAACGGCGTGGCCGACGACAAGCTCATCTATACCTACCTGCCCGGCCTGATCCGCTACTACCTGGCGCAGGAGCCGCTGCTGCGCAACGTCGAGACGCACCGGCTCGACGATCCGCAGGTGCTGGACTGGGTGCTGGACCACCTGCACGAGCTGGTGCTCAAGCCGGTCGACGGGGCCGGCGGCGCGGGCATCGTGATCGGCCCGCACGCCGACGAGCGCACGCTGCTCCGCCTGCGGTCCCAGGTCGCCGGGCAGCCGCGCAGCTGGATCGCGCAGCGCACGGTCGCGCTGTCGACCGCGCCGGTGCTGATCGGCGAGCGGCTGGCCCCGCGGCACATCGACCTGCGGCCGTTCGCCGTCAACGACGGCTCCGACGTGTGGCTGCTGCCCGGCGGGCTGACCCGGGTCGCGCTCGGCGAGGGCGCCCTGGTGGTGAACTCCAGCCAGGGCGGCGGCTCCAAGGACACCTGGATCCTGGCCGGCCGTCAGCAGCAGGCCGGCGCCGGCCGTCCACCGGGCCAGCCCGCGGTCAGCGTGCCCGCGCCGCGGGAGCCCTACGGCGCCGTGCTCACCCGCCAGCGCGGCCCGGTGCAGAGCCAGCAGCAAGGCCACGAGCAGTGACCGCCGACGCGGCCGTGCCGACGGCCCGCACCGGGCTGCTCAGCCGTATCGCCGCGACGCTGTTCTGGACCGGCCGTTACATCGAGCGGGCCGACGACACCGCCCGGATGCTGGATGTGTACGTACACCGGATGCTCGAGGACTCGGGCGCGGACGAGGACCCCGGCTGCCGGGCGCTGCTCGCAGTGCTCGGCCTGCCCCCGCCGCCGGGCGACCATCTCGATGTCGCCGCCGTGCTGGCCCTGCTGGCCTACGACACCAGGAATCCCAGCTCGATCGCCGGGTCGGTGCTGGCCGCGCGGGCCGGCGCGCACAGCGTACGCGAGGTCATCTCCAGCGAGATGTGGGTCTGCCTGAACGTGACCGGCCTGCAGCTCGCCGACCAGGCTGCCGTCGCCGAACGGCTGGGCCCGCACGGCTATCTGGGGTACGTCCGCGAGCGCGCGGCGCTGTTCTTCGGCCTGGCCGACTCGACCATGAGCCGCGACGACGCCTGGCGGTTCCTGGTGCTCGGCCGCAGCCTGGAGCGGGCCGACATGACGGCCCGCCTGCTGCAGGCCCGGATGCCCACCACGCCCTACGATCTCGGCCCCTCGCTGGTGCTGCGCGCCTGCGGCGGGCACGAGTCGTTCCTGCGATCGCGCAGCTGGACCGGCAGCGCCCGGCCTGCCGCCGAGTTCCTGCTGCTAGACCGGATCTTCCCGCGCTCGGTGCTGCATGCCCTTGCGACCGCCGAGGAGTGCCTGGCCGCGCTCGAGCCCGGCCCGGTGCGCACCGGCATCGGCGACGCGGCCCGGCGGCCCATCGGCCAGATGCGCACCCGGCTGGAATACGCCGAGCCGCAGCTGCCGCCCGCTCAGCTGGCCGACCTGCTGGCCGCGCTGCAGCAGGCCTGCCGGCAGGCGACGGAGGCGATCACCGCCCGGTACTTCCGCTACGGCCAGCCGGTTGCCTGGGAACAGGATGGCTGACGTGGGCTGGCGGCTGGAGATTGTGCATGACACGCGGGTGAGCTACGACGGCGCCGTGCGCTCGTCCTACAACGAGGCCCGGATGACTCCCCCGACGCTGCCCCGGCAGACCGCGCTGGAGACCCGGCTGGAGACCGGCACGACGGCGGCGGTCTGGCATTACAGCGACTACTGGGGCACGACCGTCAGCTCCTTCGAGATCGAGGCGCCGCACGACGAGCTGGCGGTCCGCGCGCGCGCCACGGTGGAGACCAGCGCGCCGCCGGAGGCCGGGCGCCCGCTGCCCTGGCCGGAGCTGACCGCGCAGGCGACGCGGGGCCGGCTGATGGAGTTCCTCGCCCCGACGCCGCGCACCACGGTGGACGAGCGGCTAGTCGCGGCGGCGCGGCAGCGCACAGCGGGCGCTGACCCGCTGGAGACCGCGGCCGAGATCGCCGGGTGGGTGCACGGCCACGTGGCGTACATGCCGGGCGCGACCGGGGTGCAGACCGGCGCCCAGGAGGCGTGGGACAAGGGCCAGGGGGTGTGCCAGGACATCGCGCACCTGACCGTCGCGCTGCTGCGCGCGGCCCGCCTGCCGGCCCGCTACGTCTCCGGATACCTGCACCCGCGGCCCGAGGCGGAGCCCGGCGACCAGGTGGCCGGCCAGAGCCATGCCTGGGTCGAGTTCTGGTGCGGCGAGTGGACGGCCTGCGACCCGACCAACCTCGCCCCGGTGGGCGAGCGGCACGTGCTGGTCGCGGCCGGCCGGGACTACGGTGACGTGCCGCCGCTCAAGGGCATCTACCACGGCGCTCCCGGCAGCGCGATGCAGGTCAACGTCACGCTGACCCGCCTGGCCTGACCCGCCTGGCCTGACCTGACCTGACCTGCCTGGCCTGGCCTGGCGGCGGCTGGGCGAGCGGCCCGGCTCCGCGGCCCGCTGCGCCGGGCACTGCGGGGGCAGCGCGGCTGGTCCGCCGGCTGCCGGCCCAGTGCGGCTGCCGGCCCAGTGCGGCTGCCGGCCCAGTGCTAGAGCCAGCTCATCCGGGCGCTGTCCGGCGCGCCCTCCGCGGGCGACGCGGCCAGTTGCCCGGCGTTGACCCGGGCCAGCAGCCGGCTGACCGCGTCGGTGATCTCGCCGGCCGTCTCCCGGAGCCTGGCCGCGTCCACGGCCAGTTCCCCGTCCGGCTCGATGCCCGCCTGCCGCAGCAGTTTCTCCAGGTCGGCGAGCTGGTTCCCGACCCATTGCACCGGGCTGGCCGACAGCTCAGGGTCGAACACTCGCCGGCCCGGCTCCCAGCCGCGGAACGCGGGATGATGGTGTGCGCGGTTCATGGTGCCCGGCGCGTCCGCCGCCTCCAGCAGGTCGGCGCGCCATACCGGCCGGCCGACCTGGATCGGCCGGGCCGAGTAGATCGACCCGGTCAGCTCGCCGGGCTCCAGCATCCGGATCTCCAGCCGCACCCCGCGCTCGGCGCCCTCCTGGCCCGGCGCGGGCCGGGGGTCGACGAAGTACAGGTCGCTGACCAACACGCCGATCCGGTCGAATCCGAACGCATACAGCACCCGCAGCCTCCTCGCTGGCCCGTGTCCAAGCCCGCCCGTGTCCTGAGCCTGCCCGTGTCCTGAGCCTGCCCGTAGCCAAGCCTGCCCGTAGCCAAGCCTGCCCGTGTCCAAGCCTGACAGCGTCCTCAGCCTGACAGCCGGGCCGGCCCGTGGCTAGCTCGGACCCGGCCGGTCTAGGGTGCGCGGGTCCGGCCGGTCCAGGTTCCAGTGCCGGACCACCGACGCCAGCCACAGCTGGCCCTGCTCGCCGTCATGGGGCCGCAGCACGAACCGGCTGACCGCGCGCTGGCCGCCCTCGTGGTCGCTGTACTCGATGTCGATGGCCAGCGGCTGGCCGTTCTTGATCGACGTGAGCGTTGCCTCCCGGCGGCCGTCGTCGGCGGCCCGGATCGCGCCCTGCCAGAAGCCGATGTCGTTCGGCGGGATGTAGATGTCCCGGGAATGCTGGCGCTGCTCCGATAGGTCCGGGGGACGGGCCATCTGCCCGGACACCACCTCGGGCTCGACGTTCCAGCTGCGCAGCACCGCGATGCCCGCGCCTGCGTTGCGCAGCGAGATGGCCAGGTAGATGACGGCGCTGCCGTCGCCCAGCGCGGAGGTCGCGGCCGGGCCGGCGCCGCGGCTTTCCTCGGCCGCGAAGACAGCGGCCATGCCGCCGTCGACGCGGACGGCCTGCCCGTCGCCGAAGAACACCTTCTGCTTGACGTCGTCGAGCCGGGACGGCACCAGCAGCGGGCGCATGCCGACCAGCAGCGCCTCCTCGGCGATCCGCGCCGACCGGTTGGACGAGCGCACGGCGGCGAACGTGGCCACCGCCAGCACCAGCGTCCCGCCACCGGTCGCGAGCGAGGAGATCGTCGACCAGTCCACTGGCAAGGGAACCTCCTGAAGTCCGGTCAGATAGTTCTCAGCATCTCAGATCCGCACTCGGGCTCCGGTCAGGCCGGTACGGCCGGCGCTCCCGCCCGGGCCGCCGGCACTCTGGTCGCCTCATCGTCCTCATCCGCGCGTGCGCCCGGCTCCTGGCGGGCGAACTGCGTCCGGTACAGCTCGGCGTACAGGCCGCCGGCGGCCAGCAGTTCCTCGTGCCGCCCGGTCTCGCGGATCCGGCCGTCCTCGATGACCAGGATCTGGTCGGCCTCCCGGATCGTCGACAGCCGGTGCGCGATCACCACCGACGTCCGCCCGGCCAGCGCAGTCTTCAGCGCCCGCTGCACCGCGGCCTCCGACTCGGAGTCCAGGTGCGCGGTGGCCTCGTCGAGCACCACCACCGACGGGGCCTTGAGCAGCAGCCGGGCCAGCGCGATCCGCTGCTTCTCGCCGCCAGACAGCCGGTACCCGCGGTCGCCGACCACCGTGTCCAGGCCGTCGGGCAGCGCCTCGATCAGGCCCCAGATCTGCGCAGCCCGGCAGGCGGCGATCAGCTCCTGCTCGGCCGCGCCGGGCCGGGCGTACGCCAGGTTGGCGCGGATCGTGTCGTGGAACATGTGCGCGTCCTGGCTGACCACGCCCACCGCCTCGTGCAGCGATTCCTGCGTTACCTTGCGCAGGTCGAAGCCGCCGATGCGGACCGCCCCCGCGTCCGGGTCATACAGCCGCGAGATCAGGTGGGTGGTCGTCGTCTTGCCGGCGCCCGAAGGCCCGACCAGCGCGGTCAGCCTGCCCGCCGGGGCGGTGAAGCTCACGTCATGCAGTACGCCCGCGCCCGCCCCGGCGCGCTCGGGCGCCGGCAGCGCGATGGACTCCAGCGACGCCAGCGAGACCTCCGAGGCCGCCGGGTAGCGGAACGAGACGCGGTCGAACGTGATGTCCGGCGCGCTCAGCGGCCGCTCGCCGGCCGATCCCGTCCGGCTCCCGTTCCGGTCGGCGGCGACGGCACCGCCCGCCGCGCCGAAGGAGTCCGTGCTGCCGTCCTGGATGCCAGCGGCCGTCGGCCCGAGGATGTCGGGCCCGGCGGCCACCCGCAGCGGCACGGCTTCCGGGCTGTCCTCGATCAGCGGCTTGAGGTCCAGCACCTCGAACACCCGGTCGAAGCTGACCAGCGCGGTCATCACGTTCACCTGCACGTTGGACAGCGAGGTGATCGGGCCGTACAGCCGCGACAGCAGCGCGGTCAGCGCGATCAGGGTGCCGAGCTGGAAGGCGCCGCGGATCACCAGGTCGCCGCCCAGGCCGTAGACCACGGCGGTGGCCAGTGACGCCAGCAGCGTCAGCGCGATGAACAGCGCCGACCCGTACATCGCGGTGACCACGCCGATGTCGCGCACCCGGCCGGCCCGGTCCGCGAAGACATCCGCCTCCTCCCGCGGCCGTCCGAACAGCTTGACCAGCATCGCGCCGGCCACGTTGAAGCGCTCGGTCATCGTCGAGCCCATTGCCGCGTCCAGCTGCATCGACTCCCGGGTATACCGCTGGAGCCGGCGGCCGACGAACCGCGCAGGCAGCAGGAACAGCGGCACCAGGACCAGCGCGACCACCGTCACTAGCCACGACAGGTAGAGCATCGCCGCCAGCACCAGGATCAGCGACAGGACGTTGGAGACCACAGAGGACAGCGTGGAGGTGATCGCCTGCTGGGCACCGATCACGTCGCTGTTCAGCCGGCTGACCAGCGAGCCGGTCTGGGCCCGGGTGAAGAATGCGATCGGCTGGCGCTGCACGTGCCGGAACACCTGGGTGCGCAGGTCGTAGATCAGGCCCTCGCCGATCCGGGCCGAGTACCACCGGCCGGCCAGGGTAAGGAGCCCGTCGAACAGCGCCAGCCCGGCCACGACGGCCGCGATGGCGAGCACCACGCCGGTGTCCTTGGCCAGGATGCCCTGGTCGATGATCTGTTTCAGCAGCAGCGGCACGACCACGGTGACCACCGCGTCCAGCGCGGTCACCAGCAGGAACAGCGTCAGCGGCAGCCGGTAGGGCCGCGCGTAGGAGGCGATCCGGCGGACGGTCCCAGGCTTGAGCCGCTGCCGGGTGACTGACGGGTCGCGGGCAAAGCCGCGCATGGAGTGCCACGAGCTCGCGTACATGAGCGCGGCAACGCCGCGTCGCGCGGCGTTCTTCCCCCTGTCAGCTGTCGGCGGAACGGCCTGCGCCGCGTATCAGCCCGGCCGGATCGCGGCGCTCAGCCGCCGCCGCATCAGTTCCGCCTGGGCGCGGCGCTCGGCCGCGGCCTGCTGCTCCAGGGTGCTGCCCGGGGCCTGCTGCAGCAGGGCCTTGGCCGCCCGGGCCGCGGCCGGGTCGGCGGCCAGCAGCGCCGCCGTCAGGTCGGCGACCGCGGCGTCCAGCTCGGCCAGCGGCACCACCAGCTCGGCCAGCCGCAGCTCGCGGGCCTCGGCGGCGGTGACGGTACGCGCGGTCAGGCACAGCTCCAGCGCCCGCGGCAGCCCGACGATGTCCACCAGCGGCTTGGTGCCCGTCAGGTCCGGCACTAGGCCCAGGGCCGTCTCCTTCATGCACAGCCGGGCGTCGTCGGCCAGCACGCGCAGGTCACAGGCCAGCGCGAGCTGGAACCCGGCACCGATCGCATGACCCTGGACGGCCGCGATCGACACGATCGCCGGATCCCGCAGCCACGTGTACCCGGCCTGCAGGCTGGCGATCTCGGTCTCGAAGCCGGGGTCGGCGGGGCTGGGCAGCGGGGTCTCCCCCGGCACTCCCTCGGCCGACAGCACCCGCAGGTCGATACCGGCCGAGAAAGACGGGCCGGCGCCGCGGACGACCACTACCCGGACCCGCGGCGGCAGGCTGGCGCCGACGGCGGCGAGCCCGCGCCACATGCCCGGCGTCATGGCGTTGCGGCGCTGCGGCCTGCTGAGCGTGACGGTGGCGACGGCGCCATCGACCTGCAGGTGCAGGCCGAAGGCACCGAGCTGCTCCGGGCTGATGGTCACGGGTCCTCCTGGGCCGCTGGGGCTGGCCGGCCCGGCGGGGGTTAGGCCGACCACGGGCCACTGCGGCGGCCGACTGGGGACCGACTGCCGCAGCAGGCAGGGCGCATCAGCCCTTGGCCTTGGCCTTTCCGCGGGTGGCGCCGCCCCGGCCGCGCAGCGGCACGCCGGTCTCGGTGAGGATGCGGTGTATGAAGCCGTACGACCGGCCGGTCGAGGCGGCCAGCGACCGGATGCTCTCGCCGCCGTTGTACCGCTTCTTCAGGTCCGCCGCCAGCTTGGTACGGTCGGCCCCGGTTACCCGGGTGCCTTTCTTGAGAGTCTCGGCCATGCATTCCTCCCGGTTAGTGGAAGTGACCGCAGCGTTACGTATCCACGCCATGATCACGCATCCATCTCTGATCGGCTACCCACACGCGGGCAAAAGATCTCTTCTTTTTCCGGCTTGCGCATCCGGTGCCGGGCTGCTCACAGGGGTCCCGGCGGGCGGCTCGGCGGCCGGGACGGCAGGGCGCCGCCCCGGCCGGGCGCCGGACCCGCCGGGAACGGGCTGGCGCCGGGGCGGCCGGGCCCGCTCAGGCCAGGGCGACGAGGTCGGCCAGCTCCGCGCTCCACGCGTCCTCGACGCCGTCCGGCAGCAGCACCACCCGCTCGGGCGCCAGCGCCTCCACCGCGCCCTCGTCGTGCGTGACCAGCACGATCGCGCCCTCGTACCGGCGCAGCGCGGTCAGGATCTCGGCCCGGCTGGCCGGGTCCAGGTTGTTGGTCGGCTCGTCCAGCAGCAGCACGTTCGCGCCCGACACCACCAGGAGCGCCAGCGCCAGCCGGGTTTTCTCGCCGCCGGACAGCACCCCGGCGGGCTTGGCCACGTCGTCGCCGGAGAACAGGAACGAGCCGAGGATGCTGCGCTGGTCGGCCTCGCTCAGGTGCGGCGCCGCCGACCGCATGTTCGCCAGCACGGTCGCCTCGGTGTCCAGCGTCTCGTGCTCCTGCGCGTAGTAGCCGAGCCGCAGTCCGTGCCCGGGCCGCACGGTCCCGGTGTCGGACGGCTCCAGGCCGGCCAGCAGCCGCAGCAGCGTGGTCTTGCCGGCCCCGTTCAGGCCGAGCACGACGATCCGCGATCCCCGGTCAACCGCAACGTCGACGTCCTCGAACACCTCCAGCGACCCGTAGGACTTGCTCAGCGCCGTCGCGGTCAGCGGGGTGCGCCCGCAGTGCGCGGGCACCGGGAACCGCAGCCGGGCGACCCGGCCGGCGGCCCGGTCGGCGGCCACCCCGGCCAGCAGCTTCTCGGCGCGCCGCTGCATGCTCTGCGCCGCCTTCGCCTTGGTGGCCTTGGCCCGCATCTTGTCGGCCTGCGAGTGCAGTGCCGCGGCCTGCCGCTCGGCGTTCACCCGCTCGCGCCGCCGCCGCCGCGCGTCGGTCTCCCGCTGCTCCAGGTAGGCGGCCCAGCCGACGTTGTAGATGTCCAGCACGGTGCGGTCGGCGTCGAGGTGGAACACCTTCGTGACCACGTCCGCCAGCAGCGCGGTGTCGTGGCTGATGACGACCAGGCCGCCGCGGAAGCTGCGCAGGTAGTCGCGCAGCCAGGACACCGAGTCGGCGTCGAGGTGGTTGGTCGGCTCGTCCAGCAGCATGGTGTCGGACCCGCCGAACAGGATCCGGGCCAGCTCGATCCGGCGCCGCTGGCCGCCGGACAGGGTGCGCAGCGGCTGGCGCAGCGTCTTGGCGGGCAGCCCCAGGCTGGCCGCCAGCGAGGCCGCCTCCGACTCGGCCGCGTAGCCGCCCAGCACGGTGAGCCGTTCCTCCAGGTGGCCGTACCGGCGTACCCCGGCGTCCCGGCGGCGCGGGTCAGCGTCGGCCATCTGCAGCTCGGCCTCGCGCAGGCCGGCCAGCAGCACGTCGAGCCCGCGGGCCGACAGGATGCGCTCCAGGGCCAGCGCCTCCAGGTCGCCCACCCGGGTGTCCTGCGGCAGGTAGCCGACGGAACCGCCGGCGCGCACCGTCCCGGCGGCGGGCAGTGCCTCGCCCGCCAGGATCTTGGCCAGCGTGGTCTTGCCGGCCCCATTGCGGCCGACCAGGCCGATCTTGTCGCCTGCGGCGACCTGGAAGGTGGCACCGTCGAGCAGCAGCCGCGCGCCCGCGCGCAGCTCAAGGTCGGTGGCGGTGATCATGGGAGAATCGCTCCAGCACGGGGAAATGGGAATGGCACGAGGGCACACTTCACCCCGGAAACGGGGTGTCCCGGTCAGGACAGGAGCGGCTGCACGACGCGATTTTACCCGAGCCGATCTGGTGATCGCTCCCGGTTATCCGCTGCCCGCCTGCGGC
>JBKQSL010000448.1:0-2872 GCA_052143655.1 Streptosporangiaceae bacterium
TTCATGATCGGTTGCGGGTCACACGTCTGCAGCTTCTGATGATCTGGGTCGTTGGTAGAGCCGCACGCCTGGGCGATCCCGGCCGAATTGACGCTTGCGGTAACGCTTCGAAGGGCCATGACTCGGCACTGCGCTCGGCGGCAGTCATTGTTAAAGCGGCACGTACGTCCGCGACCGACATGCGTTGGCGTCGGCAGGCAACGGCAGCGCTGCAGTTCCTCTGGGCATCGCCGTCACTCTTGCCAGTCACCGCAGTCGCCAGGCTGCTGACCAGTCCGTCGCTCCAGTCAGTCACCTCTCACGACCCTATTAGCGATCTTGCAATCAGCACCCTCCCCCATGTCCTGCCACGCTGCTCCCAGTGCGTTCCGACCCAACAGACCGTTGCACTACGAGTGATCTTGGTAAGTCAAGATCGATAAGGTCAAGATCAGCTTCGGCTGGCCGGAGGGTTCGTGGCTGTCGTCGTCACTGCAGTGTCGGGCTATGACCTTGGCTACGTGTGGAAGGGCCAGGGCGCGGCGGCGGCACCGGAGCGGTCGGCGGGCGGTTACTACATCATCGCGGCTCAGGACGGGGAGCCGCCGGGCCGCTGGTGGGGTCCGGGGGCTGAGTCTCTGGGTTTCGACGTTGGCCAAGTGGTGGAGCGGGAGCCGTACGAGAAGGTGTACCGGCAGGTTCATCCGGTGACGGGGCAGAAGATGGGCCGGGCGCCGGGCAGTTATGACCAGTTCGCCGACGTTCTGCTGAGGCTGAAGGCGGCGGAGCCGCATGCCACGGCGGAGCGGCTGGTGGAGCTGGAGCGGGAGGCCGCGCAGCAGGCCCGGCAGGCTCCCGCCTACACCGACATGACGGTGAGCTTCTCCAAGTCGATCAGTGTGTTCCATGCCTCGATCCGGGAGAGCGAGCGGCGGGCCCGGCTGGCCGGAGATCAGGAAGCGGCGGCGTACTGGGCTGGCGCGGAGCGGCGGTATCAGGAGGTGGTGCAGGCGGCTAACCGGGCCGGGCTGGAGTACGTGCAGCGGTGGGCGGGGATCACCCGGACCGGTTACCACGGGGCCAGGGTGGAGGGTCAGGAGCTGGGCCGGTTCGAGGAGGCGCTGATCACGGTCACGTCCTGGCTGCAGGGGACCTCGCGTGATGGTGATCCGCAGGATCACATCCACAATCAGATCGCCCGCATCGTGGAAACGGTGCGGGACGGGAAGCACCGGGCGCTGGACACCGCGACGCTGCGCCAGGTCCTGGGGGCGGTGCAGGCGATCGTCGCGACGCATGCCGAGTGCGGGCTGACGCGCGAGTTCGGGGTGGCGTGGGTTCCGCGCCGCGATGGCATCGGCAACGAGATCGCGGGCGTGACGCAGGCGCAGATGGACCGGTACTCCTCGCGTGCCGCGGCGATCGCGGAGGAACTGCCGAACGCGGTGGCGGCGTGGGCGGTCAAGTACGGCCGGGAGCCCAGCCAGCGGGAGCTGTTGTTCATCCAGAACGAGGTGACGCTCACCACCCGGCGGGGCAAGGCCGACGGCGCGATCGACTGGGAGGCGCTGTGCGCGTCGTGGGAGGCCAAATGGGACGCGCACTGGGGCCCCGATCTTGCGTCCGTCGCGTCGCGTGTCTCCACTCTGCGCGGCCCCGGATACGCAGAACCCGCACCGGGCAGCGCCGTCAGGCCCGAGCGGGCCGAGCTGATGCGCGCCGCGCAGCAGGCGCTGGCCGTGGTGCAGGCGAGGCATTCCACCTGGACGCGCTCGGACTTCCTCAAGCAACTGGCTTGCGTCTTGCCGGTGCAGACCCGGAACCTGGACCCGGCCGCTGCTGTGATGCTGCTGGAGGAGCTGGCTGACGAGGCGCTGGCGGGCGGGGTGGAGCCGGTGGTGTGCCTGGAGGCTCCGGAGTGGCCGCCGCTGCCAGACTACCTGCGCCGCGAGCTGGATGGCCGCAGCGTCTACACCCGCCCAGGCACTGCACGTTACGCGACCAGGGTGCAGCTGAGCCTGGAGGAACGGCTGCTGCAGGAGGCCCAGCGCCACGGCGCGCCGCACCTGGACCGCGACCAGGCCGCCCGGCTGCTGGGCGCTGACGCGGCCGGCCTGGAGGCGCAGCTGCATGAGCGGGCGCAAGAGTCACGCACGCACGCGACCGGTTCGGGACTGCGCCTGGACCAGGGCGCGGCACTATTTCACGCGCTGACCTCGGAGCGGACGGTGGAGGTGATCGTCGGCCCGGCGGGCAGCGGCAAGACGCGGACCCTCGCGCAAGCCTCACGTGCGTGGATCGACGCGGGAAAAGGCGAGGTGATCGGCATCGCCACCGCGCAGGCGGCACGCAACGTGCTCGCATCAGCCGGCGTCGAGGTGGCGGAGAACAGCTCGGTCTTCCTCGGCCACCTGCCAGGCCAGCGCAACGCGCGCGGCATCCGCCAGGTCGGGCCGGGCACGCTGCTGGTGATCGATGAGGCCTCCATGATGTCCATGCCCGACCTGGAGCAGATCGTCGCCCACGCCGCCGCCCGCGGCGCGAAAGTCATCATCTCCGGGGACCAGCAGCAGCTGGAGGCGGTGGAGTCCGGGCGGCGGCATGATGCTGCTGGCCCGCCGCCTCGGTCACGTGCAGCTTGCCGAGGCGGTCCGGTTCAAGCAGCGGTGGGAGCGGGATGCCAGCCTGCGGTTGCGAGCCGGCGATGCCTCGGTCCTGGACATCTACCGTGAGCACGGCCGCATCCTCGGCGCCGAGCCCGAGCAGGCCCTCTCCTCGGCGGTGCGCCGGTATGTTGCGCACTACCTGGCGGGCCGGGACACGCTGCTGATGGTGCATGACCGGGAGTGGTGCCGGGAGGTCTCCCGCCGGATCCGGGACGACCTGATCCACC
>JBKQSL010000449.1:0-2881 GCA_052143655.1 Streptosporangiaceae bacterium
TCAGCCGGGGTGCGTCGTGCGCAGCCGGATCGTGACCGGCAGCTCGCGCAGCCGGTCCAGGATCTGCGGGGAGTACTCGGTGCCGATGTCGGTCAGCACGTAGCCCAGCTCGTCGCGGGTGCCGAGCAGCTGGCCCTCGATGTTCACGCTGTGCTCGGCGAGCAACTGGTTGATGGTGGCGAGCACGCCCGGCACGTTGCGGTGCAGGTGCACCAGCCGGTGGGTGCCCGGCGTGTGCGGCAGCGCGACCCCGGGCAGGTTGACGCTCAGCGCGGTGGTGCCCGCGGTGACGTAATGGTGCAGCTTGCCGGCCACGAACTCGCCGATGTCCTGCTGCGCCTCCTCGGTTGAGCCGCCAACGTGCGGTGTCAGGATGACGTTCGGCAGCTGCCGGAGCTCGGAGACAAACCTCTCGCTGCGACCGCGCGGCTCGTCCGGGAAGACGTCGACGGCCGCGCCGGCCAGGTGCCCCGACTCGATGTGCTCGCGCAGCGCACTGTGGTCGACGACGAAGCCGCGGGAGAGGTTGAGGAACAGGCTGCCCGGCTTCATCGCGGCGAACTCCGCCGCGCCGAATAGCCCGCTGTTGCCCGGCCTGCCGTCCACGTGCAGCGACACCGCGTCGCAGAGTTCCAGCAGCTCTTCCAGGCTGCCGCAGCTCCGGGCGTTGCCGAGAGCCAGCTTGTCGGCGGTGTCGTAGAAGAACACTGTCATGCCCAGGCTCTCGGCCAGCACCGACAGCTGGCCGCCGATGTTGCCGTAGCCGACGATGCCCAGGCTGCGGCCGCGCACCTCGTGACTGCCGTCCGCCGACTTGTCCCATTGCCCGGCGTGCATCTGAGCGTTCTTGTCGGTGAGCCGCCGGGTTAGCGCGATGATCTCGGCGAGGGCCAGCTCCACCACGCTGCGGGTATTGGAGAACGGGGCGTTGAACACCGCGACCCCGCGCCGGGACGCGGCGGCCAGGTCTATCTGGTTCACCCCGATGCAGAACGCGCCGATCGCCACCAGGTCGGACGCGGCGGCCAGCACCCGGTCGGTCACGCCGGTAGCGGACCTGATGCCCAGCAGGTGCACGCCGCCGATGGCGTCGATGAGCTCGTCCTCGCTGAGCGCGCGGCTGGCCGTCTCGACCTGGTAGCCGTCCTTGACGAGCCGGGCGGCCGCGTTGCGGTGGATGTTCTCCAGCAGCAGCGCGCGAAGCTGCTCGGTCCTGGGGTTCAGAGTCAGCACCCTTCCATGGCCGCGGCGGCGTCCGGTCCCCGCGGCACCCCGGTGCCGCGGACTGATACCCGGCCAGCCTGGCTGCCCGGCAGGTATCTGCAAGCCTATCTGCCCGCCGCTACTGTGAAGGCTGGCCCAGATGAGGAGGCGTGATGGCGCAGGTGGTGGCGATCACCGGTGGCCGGGTCGTCCCGGTCAACGCGGACCCGGTCGAAGGCGGCACCGTGCTGGTCGAGGACGGCACGATCGTGGCCGTGGGCCCCGGCCTGGCTGTGCCGCCCGGGGCCCGGGTGATCGACGCGGCCGGCTCCTGGGTGCTGCCGGGCCTCATTGAGGCGCACGGCCACGTCGGCGTGGCGGAGGAGGCCGAGGGCTGGGCCGGCGAGGACACCAACGAGATGACCGACCCGGTCACCGCGCACGTGCGCGCCCTGGACGCGATCAACCCGGCGGACCTGGGCTTCCGCGACGCGATCAGCGGCGGGGTGCTGGCGGTGAACGTCAACCCCGGCTCAGGCAACCCCATCGGCGGCCAGACGGTGGCGCTGAAGTGCTGGGGCCGGACCGTCGACGAGATGGTGCTGCGCGAGCCATCCGGGCTGAAGTCGGCTCTCGGCGAGAACCCCAAGCGCGTCTACTCCGAGCAGAACAAGACGCCGAGCACCCGCCTGGGCACTGCCGCGGTGATCCGCGGCGCGCTCGTGGACGCGGCCAACTACCTGCGCCGGGTGGAGGACGAGCAGCGCAAGCCGGAGAGCGAGCGCAAGCTGGTCGACCGGGACCTGAAGCTGGAGGCGCTCGGCCTGGTTCTGCGCCGGGAGATCCCGTGGCGCCAGCACTGCCACCGCGCCGACGACATTGCCACCGCCATGCGCATCGCCGACGAGTTCGGCTACGACCTCGTGATCGACCACGGCACCGAGGCGCACCTGCTGGCCGACATCATTGCCGCGCGCGGCATCCCGGTGGTCATCGGCCCGCTGCTGACCAGCCGCTCCAAGGTGGAGCTGCGCAACAGGTCGCTGGCCAACCCGGGTCGGCTCGCCCGCGCGGGGGTGACGATCGCGATTACCACTGACCACCCGGTCGTCCCGATCAACTTCCTGGCGCACCAGGCCGCCCTGGCGGTCAAGGACGGCCTGGACCGCGACACCGCGCTGCGTGCGCTGACCATCAACCCGGCCCGCATCGCGGGCATCGCCGGCCGGCTCGGCTCGATCGAGCCGGGCAAGGACGCCGACCTGGTGATCTGGTCCGGGGACCCGCTGGACGTGCTCAGCCGGGTGCAGCGGGCGCTGATCGACGGCCGGGAGGTGTACTCCTCCGACGGCACCGCGGCCGTGTTCACCGACCCGCTGGAAGCCGGCCGGTAGCCGCGGGCCTGCGGCGCCGCGCATAACCGGCCGCCGCGCGGGAAGCCGGACCGGGCCGCGGGCCAGAGCACTCTGACCGCGGGCCAGGCCCGGGCTGGCTCGCGCTGGTCCAGTGAGTGAGGGTGTCGATGTCCGACATCTGGCAGACGTGCCGGGGCTCGGTCAGGCGCCCGAGTGCGAGCCGGCCATCAGCTCGGCGAGGTCGTCGGGGCGCAGGAACGACGGCGGCGGGGGCGGTCCCCAGTTGAACAGCCCGCGAGCGCCCTCCAGCGCCTCCGGCGTCC
>JBKQSL010000450.1:0-5837 GCA_052143655.1 Streptosporangiaceae bacterium
CTAGTCAGCAACACGACCGGGCGTTCCAGTTCAAGCGCCGTGGCGGCAACGACAGCATCGATGGCACAACGATGGCCCGATAGGCCTGTCGCCCCGAGCAACTCGCCAGCCCGGCGTGCGATCTCGGCAGTCACTGGCACGACGGTGATCCTAGAGAGCACCCGATGCACAGCCGCATCACGCGCGCCACCCCTGAGAGCTTCCGTCAAAGTGATCGCGCTCACTGCGACCCGCGCACGCCGCGCGCGGGCGGTGTCCAGATGGGCACGTGCGCGCGCATCACCCGCCGCCAGCTTTGAGAGCCCTTCACTATCGAGGACCAGCGTCCCGCCCACGGTTACTCGTCGTCCGGCCACGCAGCGCGCGCCTGCGCCAGATGTTCTTCGGGAACAGGTCCATGCTCGGAGACGAGCAATTCCGACAGCTCGCCCAGCAGGTCCAGTTCGAGCTGGCGGGTCACCGCCTCGGTCACGTACTGGCTGAACTTCCCGCGCCCGACACGGCGCTGGACGGCGGAAGTAAGGTCCTCCGGCATTGACACGCTGACCTTGCGAGCCGCACCAGCATGCTTAACCTGAACGACACGGTGACTGGCGACAAGGTCCGGGGTATGCGCTCCGACGTCACTATGCCTGAGCGCAAGAAGCGGGGTCAGTTGTGCAGCCAGGCTTGGCATCGTGACAATCTGCAGGGCGGCAGCGGCCTCGACAGCACGCCTGGCCTCGTCTCCCAACCCAGGCGAAGACAGGAACTTGGCTAGTTCAGCTGGCGTGTGCGTGTCGAGCGCGCGGACAAGCCCAATGATCTCTTGCAGACGCTCGTCCTGCTCTTCAGCATGGACCGGGTCAGCGCTCATGAGATGATGCTACCACCGGTAGCAAGACTGGGACGTCTGTTGCCTCATTGGTCGCCCACCGCGACAAGTAACTCGCTAAACATCCTAATTCTGGTGCGAATTAGGATGTTTGCGGATTTGCTTAGCAGGTTTCCGGCAGTCGACGTCATCGCGGTCGTCGGCGACGCGCTGGCGGTACCGGGCGATGATCAGCGTCGCAGGCTGGGCGCTGGTCATAGCCGTGCCTTGCGCGTGGCGGTGACTTGCTCGTAGAGGCGAAGGCAGGCGCGGGCGTGGTGGCCGGCGGTCAACAGGTGAGCGCGCTGGCTGGCTGCCTTGGCATCCGGGCACGGAAGGGCTGCAGCGGTGGCCTGCTGGCAGGCGGTCAGCTACGTCACAGGCTGCGATGTCGGTGTCGCGGAGCAGCCCGCTTGCGTGTTCGAGGATGCGGTCGGCGGGCCAGAACGCGCGGGCTGGGGCTCGTAGGGGACGCCGGCAGAGCCGATGCGGTGGACGCGGGCGCCGCATCGGCGCAGCGCTGCGGTGCGCCCTGGTGCGGGCGGACAGGTCGCCGCGGACGACGGCCGGCGCCCGCTGCTGCGGCGGGGATCTGAAGGTAATCGCGGGTTTCGGATTCCCAGGTGGAGCAGTCGATCACGTCCGGGCGGATCCTGATGAGCGCTGTGGTGACAGCGCGCCGGTGGGCGGACATGTCGTCGGTGCGGCGCCAGACGATCAGCTTCGCGTCAGGAGCGCGGACCGGATCGGGGGTGCCCTGGGTGATGACGGTGACCTCGTGGCCGCGCGCGTCCAGCCGCTTTGCGAGCGCCCGGTAGAGAGTGCAGATGCCGCCGCAGGTGATCTGGTGGATGCCGCGGTGGACCAGGCAGACGCGCATCACGCCCTCCTCTTCCAGGCTGCTGCGTGGAGCCGGTCACGGGCCCCCGCCCAGGCGGTGCCCAGCAGTGCAAGCCGGCGGGCCCGCATCGGGCTATCCGGCAGTTCGCGATGAATGCGCAGCTCACGGGCGAGTACCAGGGCGAGGTTCACCGCGAACGGCTCCTCGGTCCCGGCGTCAGCGACGATCTGGTCAATCCGGGTGCGGGCGGCCGGGGTGCGTACGCCGAGCAGGGTGTGCAGCATCGCGAGATCGAAGCCGGGCAGGAACGTGCCGGTGAACTCCCAGTCGACCAGCGCGCAGCCGCCGTCGCCAGTGAGCAGCAGGTTGCTGGGCAGCGGATCCCCGTGGCCGATCTCCCCTGCCTGATCACACATGGCCAGGAGCCGCTGCAGGGCGTCGCGGTCGGCGTCGGTGAGGTACCCGGACGCGTGGTAACGGCTGATGCGGTCGGGATAGTCCCAGACGGGTGCGAATGGGCCGGATCCGGGCCGCCAGGCGCTGAGCCTGCGGATGGCGGCAAGGCAGGGCTCGATCTCTGCTGCGGTGAGGAGGCGACCGGGATAGCGTTCGGTGTCCAGCGGCTGGGCGTCGAGGCGCTCGAGCACCAGGAGTCTCATGCCGTCGGCGTGGATCAGCGCAGGCACCCGCACCGGGGGCGGTTCCTGCTCGAAGGCCCGGTAGATGGCGATCTCGTGCCGCCATCTGGCCTGCCAGAATTCGCCACCGTCCAGGAGCAGCTTGACCACGACGGGTCGGCCCGCCAGGTCACCGGCGGACAGCAGCGTCTTGCCGCTGCGCCGCAGGACGGTCACATCGCGCAGGCCGAGCCGGGCTGCGGCGGCCGCCACGTCGGGGGCCAGGCTGTCAGGCGGCGTCGGCGGCACCAGGATCTCCTTGCACAGCGTGGCGGATGCGGTCGATGAGCCCATCCTCGGCCCCGGCACCAGTCCAGGCGTCGGCCAGCAGGCGCAGCAGTGCTGGAAGTACAGGTCAGCGAGGGGCCGCCCCATGCTCGGCGGCATCGCTCAGACCGCGCTACCAGGAAGCAGCACATCCCCTTCGGCCCCTTCATGATCGCCGGGGCGTTCGTGATGATTCTCGCCTGGCACGGCGCGGGTTCCCACTTCGCGTGACATGAGGCAGCGGCTGCCCGACGCAGGGCGGGCGAAAGCCCGCGCTGCCGGGTGCCGGTGAGCCGTCAGGACACGGCTTGCCCGCACGCGCACCTGCTCAAGCCCGTGGGCTTGACAGCGAGGAATCCGTGCGACAATCTATAACCAACTCTTTCTAAAACTGGATGGTTATAGATGGCTAGCGACCGGCTTAGTCTCGTGTTCGGGGCCCTCGCCGACCCGATCCGGCGGGCGATCTTGACCCGGCTGTCCGAGGGCGAAGCCACCGTCGCCGAGCTCGCCGCGCCGTTCAGCGTGTCCCAGCCGGCGATCTCCAAGCACCTCAAGGTGCTGGAAAACGCGGGCCTGGTCTCGCGCACCCGCCGCGCCACCGCCCGGCTCAGCCGTCTAGAGGCCGAGCCGCTGCGTGAGGTGACCACCTGGCTAGCCCGCTACCAGCGGTTCTGGGACGAAAGCCACGAGCGGCTCGACGACCTGCTCGCCGCCCTGCAAGCCCGCCAGGAAGAGGGCCCTGGCCAGCACCCGGCCGTCACAGCGAAGGGAAACGACGATGAGTAAGACGCAGATCACCGCAGAACCCGGCATCCCGCAGATCATCATCACCCGCGAGTTCGACGCACCGCGCGGCATGGTATTCCGCACCCATATCGAGCCGGAGCTACTGGCGCAGTGGCTGGGCCCGCGCGACCTGGCGATGACGATCGACCGCTACGACGCCCGCGACGGCGGCACCTGGCGCTACGTGCAGACCGACGCCCAGGGCAACAGCTACGGCTTCCACGGCGTGTTCCACGGCGACCCGTCGCCGGATGCCATCGTGCAGACGTTCGAGTTCGAGGGCGCTCCCGGCCACGTCGCCCTGCAGACCGTGACATTCACCGAACACGGCCGCAGGAGGCTGGCGCGCACCGTCTCGGCCTTCCAGTCCATCGAGGACCGCGACGCCATGATCGCCTCCGGCATGGAACGCGGCACCCGCGACTCCGGCGACCGGCTGGACGAACTGCTCGCCAAGCTCCAGGCCGGCTGACCTGCGACCCACCCACGTGCCCGGGGCGCAGGACCGCCCCAGGGACGAAACCCTGAAGGAGATAGCCATGACCACAACCAGCACCGCAGCAACCAGGACGGGCCGCGAGACCGGCCGGAAGCACAGCGGCAAGCGCCGTCGCGCTGACCATCCCGCTATGCGCCGCCCTCACGCTCATCGCCCGCGCCCGCTGGGAGCACACCGCCAAGCTCCTGGCCGCGCGAACCGGCCGGTGACCCTGGGGCCGCCGCCAGACCGCACACCACAGCGCCCCGCCGCTGGTGCCCACCGGGGCCAGCGGCAGTCAGCGCCGGAATCCAGCCAGCGCGTTCCCGCGCCGGTGATGCTGCCCTAGCAACCCACTAAGCCAGGCAAGTCACGAGGAGGACCAAATGAGAACGGTACGGCTATACATGACGATGACCTGCGACGGCTGCTTCGCCGGCCCCAGCGGCGAACTCGACTGGATGGCAGCCGCGCCCGACCCCGAGATGAACCGCGACATCGTCGACCTGATCGGCCAGGCCGACACCGCGTTCATGGGCTACCCCACAGCCTCGGGGATGATCCCGTACTGGCGCCAGGCCGCCGCCAACCCGGCAGCCCCCGAAGGCGAGCACGCCATCGCCGATGCCGTGAACCGGGTCCACAGCCTGATCCTGTCCAGAACCGAGGAGGAGATCCCGTGGGACAACGCCGAGCTGCTCCTGGTGCGAGACGACGACGACCTGCGCGAGGCGGTCAGCGCCGCCAAGCACCAGCCCGGCCGCGACATCGGGGTGCCAGGAGGCATCCGGACCGCGCAGCTATTCGCACGCCTCGGGCTGATCGACGAGTACGTGCTCATGATGCATCCGGTCGCCCTGGGCGAAGGCAAGCGGATATTCACCCGCCGCACCGACCTCGACCTACACAGCGCCAAGGCCTACCGCTCCGGCGTGACACGCCTGACCTACCGGCCCCGGTAACCGGAACGCGCACCTTCACGGCCGCGACCAAGGTCCCCTCGCATGCCCGGCAGGAGACTTCACTCCCGCCCGCAGAACCCGGCCGTGACATGAAACGGCCACCGCCGCAGGCCCCTGAGACCGGCGTGCCGGCCACTCGGAATTCCAGCAGGAGCACGGCCACGAATCCACGTCGATCACGGCAGTCAGGCCTCGAACAACCGCAGGCTCTGGGTGCGGAACCTTCAGTCAAGCTGAACTCACTGCGGACGGGTGATAACCCGGCGGCCAGGCGGCTGCGGCCCAAATCCCGCCAGCATGCCCGGCGGCCTCCGCCGACGCGTAGCCAGGACCCTCTCATCGGCCGCCTGACCCGGCAGCGGCCTCGTCAGCCAGTCCAGATCAGATCGAAGATCCGCACCAGCTCCGCCGCGTCATCGACCACGAACACGATGAACCCGGCCCCGGCCAGCTCAGCGACCCGGCGCCGGGGGCCGCCGCTGCCAGCGGGCACGCTGAACACCGGGTCGTAGGGGTCTTCGCAAACACGCGCCAGCACCGCTATCAACGTGTCGAAAGCCGGGGCCGGCAGCCCGCTGATCTGGCCGAGCGCACGCTCGGTCAGCCAGGCCCGGTAGGTCACGCGCCCGGCCAGTACAGCCGTGCGGCGTCCTCCAGCAGCATCCCGCCGGCACCCGCCAGGGCGGCCTCCTGCGCCTCGTAGAACCCCGGCCGCGCAGCGGCCAGCGCGATCGCGCGCCACGCCCGCAGGGTCCGCCACAGCATCTTCCACCCGGCCGGGTCACTCGCCCCGGCGACCGCGGCCCGGTACGCAGCCAGGAAATCATCCCGCTCCCGCTCCGGCAGCGCGGCCAAGATCCCCTCCGGGTCCAGCGGATCCTCCTGCGGCACATCCGCCGCCAGCGCGCTCATGCTCCCAGACTAGCGGGAGATGCCCTGCCACCACCTGCTGCAGCCGCGCGTCGGCCCG
>JBKQSL010000451.1:0-10730 GCA_052143655.1 Streptosporangiaceae bacterium
CGGGTCCGGTCGCCGCGGAACAGGTCGCGGGCGAACTCCAGCGCCCGGCCCGCCGCCGAGTAGGCGGTGCGCTCGACGAGCATCAGCGGCGCGCCCTCGTCGACCTCCAGGGCTTCGGCCTCGCGCACCCCGGCCAGCACCGGCTCCAGGCTCTCCCTGGCCCGGTGCGGCCGCTGCCCGTAGCGCTGCTCCAGCAGCTCGTACAGCGACCCGTCGAGGCGGCAGTCCAGCATGCCGGGGAACAGCGCGGCCGGAAACACCGAGCGCTCCAGCACCATCGGCCGGCCGTCGGCGAGCCGGATCCGCCGCACCTCCAGCACGGGGTCGCCCTCGCCGACCGCCAGCGCGGCCGCCGCCCGCGACCCGGCCGGGTGCTGCGCCGCGCTGAGCACCCGGGCGCCGGCCACCATCTTGTGCCGGCGCAGCTGCTCGGAGAAGCCGGCCAGCGTGGTGATGTCCTGCTCCAGCTTGGCCGCGGCCACGAACGTCCCGCCGCCCCGGCCCACCGCGCGCTCGACCAGGCCGCGCTGGGCCAGCTCGCCGAGCGCGTGCCGCAGCGTCATCCGGCTGACGCCGAGCCAGGCGGCCAGCTCATGCTCGGTCGGCAGCCGGTCCCGGGGCTGCAGTCGCCCGGCGGCGATCGCCTCGGCGAGCCAGTCCTCGATCTGCGCGTGCACGGTCGTGCCCGGCCCGCGCACGATCTTCGGCGGCTTGCGGGCGAGCAGCCGGGACCAGCCAGGCCGGCCGGCCGCAGGCACGCTCGGCGGGCCGGGCTCCGCGGTCTGCGGTGGCCCGCTCACCCCGGCCGTCAGCCGGCGGACTGGGACGCGGGGCCGTCGGCCGCCGCGAGCGGCGCGTCGTCCTCGCTCGGCGCCATGACCGGCGCGAACTGCTTGTTCCGCCCGGTGATCCCGTAGTAGAGCGCGCCCACGACCAGGATGACGACGAAGACCGTCCACAGGATCGGGATCTTGTTGAGGAAGCCGATGTGGAAGTCCAGGCTCTGCACGCCGGCGATCACGGTCTGGTTGGGCTGGGGGTTGCTCTGCGGCCGCGGCCAGGCGAAGTTGACCAGCATCACCGCGCCGTAGAGCAGGCCGACCACGTTGATGATCACTCCCCAGCCGCCGAGCTTGAACGGCGCCGTGGTCTTCGGCCAGCCGCCGAGCCGGGCCTTCAGCACCGCGAGGTTGCCGAGGAAGTAGCTCAGGTAGATCATCGCGGTGGCCGCGATCGCGATGATCCCGGCCCCGGAGAACTGGATGAACGGGATCGCCGACAGCACCGCGACCGCGATGCAGGCCCAGATGGGCGTGTGCAGGCCCGTTGCCACCCTCGACAGCGGCCCGGAGAACGGCAGCTGGTTGTCGCGCGCCATGCCGAAGCACAGCCGGATGGTGGCCGCCAGGATCGACAGGCAGCACACGAAGATCGCGGCCGAGACCACCAGCAGGTAGATCGTGGCGAACGGCGCGGAGAAGTTGGCCTCGATGATCTGGGCGGGGCCGTAGCCGTCCTTGATCGCCGTGTGCAGGTTCGGTATCGCCATCAGCGTGCCGAGCAGGAATACCCCGCCGATGATGAACGCGCCGGCGATCGACATCAGCACGGCCTTGGGCGCGGCTCGCCGCGGGTCGCGGGTCTCCTCGGCCAGGGTCGAGGCGGTGTCGAAACCGTAGATCACGAACAGCGACATGAACATCGCGATCAGGAACGTGTTGCCCCCGACGTGCAGGCCGCCGCTGTTGGTGATGACGTGGAAGCCCTGGTGGTTGTGGAAGGCCATCAGGATCAGCGCGAACACGAACATGCCGAGGATCTCGAACAGCACGCCGGTGTTGTTGATGATCGCCACCAGCCGGACCCCGTAGATGTTCAGCACCGTGATCACGACCAGCGTGATCAGCGCGACCACCAGTTCGGTGTGCAGGCTGGTAGTGAGGCTGTGCCAGCCCAGGCCGTTCAGCGCCGGGATCAGCGCGATCGGCAGCGTCGCGACCACCGCGGTCACGGTCAGGATCCCGGCGAACAGGTAGATCCACCCGGTGAACCACGAGTACCGGCGGCTGGCCAGGTACTTGGTCCACTGGAACACCGAGCCGGCCACCGGGAAGTGACTGGACACCTCGGCGAAGTTCAGCGCGATGATGAACTGGCCGAGCGCCACCACCGGCCAGGTCCAGATGAACACCCCGCCCAGCGTGGTCAGGCCGAGCGCGAACAGGGTGAAGATGCCGGTCGACGGCGAGATGTAGCTGAACGCCACCGCGAACGAGCTGAACGTCCCCAGCGACCGCTTGAGCTCCTGCCGGTAACCGAACCGGGCCAGGTCGGCTGCGTCCCGCTCGTGCCCGCTGGGGGCATCGCTGCTAGCGCTCATGAACGGGTCCTCCTGGGTGTGACGTGGGTTACAAAAGCCGCACGATGAGGCGTAGCGTAAAGTCGCGGTTGCTTAACTGTCCAGACCCTCTGCCGTCCCGCGGCGGCCGGCCGTCCCCGCGACCCGGGACGGCCGGCTCGCCCGGACCGTCCCGGACAGGCACGAAGTCGGCCAGAGCGGTCCAGCAGCGGGCTGCGGGCCGCCATCTCGCCGGGCTCACCGCGATTTTCCGTCTAGACCTTTCCCGGCCGAGCGTCTACCCTGCGCTCAGCGCCGGACCGCGCCGGGAGGAAGGAACCGCCGATGAGCCTGCCCGCGCAGCAGTCGCCGCCAGCGGTCGGCCCGCCGCACCTCAGCCAGGACCCGCTGGCCGCCGGGATGACCGAGCGGCTGGCCCGGGCGCCGAGCCTGGCCGGGACGCCGCGGACGGCGCGCGAGCTGCCGGGCGGGCTGACCAACCGGAACTACCACGTCAGCACGCCGGACGGGGAGTTCGTCGCCCGGGTCTGGGCGGCCGGCGACAACCTGCTGGCCATCGACCGGGACCGGGAGTACGCCAACTCGGTCATCGCCGCCGAGGCCGGGGTCGGCGCCCCGGTCTTCGAGTACCGCCCGGACGACTGCATGCTGGTCATCGGCTACCTGCCCGGCCGGACCTACACCAGCGCGGACGTCGCCGACCCGGCGAACACGCAGCGGATCGCCGCCGCCTGCCGTCAGCTGCACGCGGCCCGGCGGTTCGCCGGCGACTTCGACATGTTCGCGATCCAGGGCCGGTACACGGCGGTGACAGCCGAGCTGGGCTTCAGGGTGCCGCGCGGCTACGACCGGTACTGGCCGCAGTTCGCCGCGGCCCAGGCCGCCCTCGCGGTCCGCGATGAGGGCACGGTGCCGTGCAACAACGACCTGCTGGCCGGCAACTTCATCGACGACGGCGAGCGGATCTGGCTGATCGACTACGAGTACTCGGGCAACAACGACCCGTGCTTCGAGCTCGGCAACATCGCCGCCGAATCGGGCCTGTCCGCCGACGCGCTCGCCGCGCTGGTCACCGCCTACTACGGCCGGCCGCGGCGCAGCCGGATCGCGCGGGCCCAGCTGTTCGGGCTGGTGGCCCGGTACGGCTGGACGCTGTGGGGGGCGATCCAGGCGGCCAGCAGCCCGCTGGAGTTCGACTTCTGGTCCTGGGCGATGGAGAAGTACGAGGCGGCCGCGGCCGGATTCAGCGGGCCCGGGTACGCCCGGCTGCTCGGCGAGGTGCAGATCGACGACGCGCGAGGAGACGGCTGAGCCGATGCCCGCGGACGCTGCGCACGAGCAGGAAATGGCTCCGGCCCCGGGCAGCCCGGGCGGCGCCCGGCTGCCCGCCCGGGCCCAGATCGTGATCATCGGCGGTGGGGTGATCGGCACCAGCGTTGCCTACCACCTCACCCTGCTCGGCCGCGCCGACGTGCTGCTGCTGGAGCAGGGCCAGCTGTCGTGCGGCACCACCTGGCACGCGGCCGGGCTCGTCGGCCAGCTGCGCGCCTCCGAGGCTGGCACCCGGCTGGTGCAGTACTCCACCGACCTGTACTCCCGGCTGGAGGCCGAGACCGGGCTGTCGGCCGGGTTCCGCCGGTGCGGCGGAGTCACGGTGGCGCGCACCGCCGACCGGCTGACGGCGCTGCGCCGCACCGCGGCCACCGCCGAGGCCTACGGCCTGGAGTGCGAGCTGATCAGCCCGCGCCGGGCCGCGGAGCTGTTTCCCGGGCTGCGCACCGACGACCTGGCCGGGGCGATCTGGCTGCCCGGCGACGGCCGGGCCAACCCCACCGACCTGACCGCGGCCCTGGCCCGCGGCGCCCGGCAGCGCGGCGCGGTGATCGCCGAGCGCACCCGAGTCACCGGCATCACGGTGACCGGCGGCACGGTGACCGGGGTGCGCACCGACGCCGGCGACGTCGAGGCGGAGATCGTCGTCAACTGCGCCGGCCAGTGGGCCAAGCAGGTCGGCGCGATGGCCGGGGTGACCGTGCCGCTGCACTCGGCCGAGCACTTCTACGTGGTGACCGAGCAGATCGACGGCGTGCGCTCCGGGCTGCCGGTGCTGCGCGACCCGGACGGCTACACCTACTTCAAGGAGGAAGTCGGCGGCCTGGTGGTCGGCGGGTTCGAGCCGGAGGCCAAGCCGTGGGTGTCACCCGACGAGCTGCCCTGCCCGTTCGAGTTCCGGCTGCTGGCCGAGGACTGGGAGCACTTCTCGGTGCTGATGGACAGCGCCGTGCACCGGGTCCCCGCGCTGGCCGAGACCGGGATCAAGAAATTCTACAACGGCCCGGAGAGCTTCACCCCCGACAACCAGTTCATCCTCGGCGAGGCGCCGGAGTGCCGGAACTTCTTCGTCGCCGCCGGGATGAATTCGGTCGGCATCGCCTGCGCCGGCGGGGCGGGCCTGGCGCTCGCCGAGTGGATCACCGAGGGCGAGCCGGGCAGTGACCTGACCGCCGTGGACATCCGCCGCTTCGCCGCGTTCAACGGCAACAACCAGTGGCTGCGCGACCGGGTCGGCGAGGTGCTCGGGCTGCATTACGCGGTGCCCTGGCCGAACCGGGAGCTGGAGAGCGCCCGGCCGCTGCGCCGCTCGCCGGTCTACCACCTGCTGCGCGCGGCGAACGCCTGCGCTGGCACCAAGATGGGCTGGGAGCGGGCCAACTTCTTCGCGCCGCCCGGCGAGCAGCCGGTGATCGAGTACTCCTGGGGCCAGCAGAACTGGCAGCCGTGGTCCAGCGCCGAGCAGCAGGCCACCCGGCAGGCCGTCGCGGTGTTCGACCAGACCTCGTTCTCCAAGTACCTGGTGACCGGCCCGGACGCGCAGGCGGCGCTGCAGTGGCTGTGCACGGCGGACGTGGCCGTGCCGCCCGGCCGCACCGTCTACACCGGGATGCTCGGTGGCCGCGGCACCTACGAGTCCGACATCACCGTGACCCGGCTGGCGGCGCAGGAGTTCCTGCTGGTCGCCAGCGCGGCCACCACCGAGCGGGACATGGACCACATCCGCCGCCGGATGCCACCGGGCAGTCAGGCGACGGTGCACGACCTCACCTCGGCCCTGGCTGTCTTTGGCGTGATGGGCCCGTCGTCGCGCGCGCTGCTGTCCCGCCTCACCCGCGCCGACCTGTGCGACGCCGCGTTCAGCTTCGGCGACAGCCGGGAGATTGACCTGGGCTACTGCCGGGTGCGGGCGACCCGGATCACCTACGTGGGCGAGCTGGGCTGGGAGCTGTACGTGCCGGCCGAGTTCGCGGTCGGCGTGTACGAGGACCTGATGGCGGCCGGCGCCGACCTCGGCGTGGCCAGCGCCGGCTACTACGCGATCGAGTCACTGCGGCTGGAGAAGGGCTACCGGGCGTTCGGCCGGGAGCTGACCCCGGATTACGGCCCGGTGGAGGCCGGGCTGCTGTTCGCCTGCAAGCTCGGCACCGACATCGGCTTCCTGGGCCGGGAGGCAGTCGAGAAGGCCCGGGCCGCCCGGCCGCGGCGGCGGCTGGTCTCGATCGTGCTCGACGATCCGGCCGCCATGATGTGGGGCAGCGAGCTGATCGTGCGTGACGGCACCGCCGTCGGCCAGGTGACGTCGGCTGCCTGGGGGCACACACTGGGAGCATCGGTCGGCCTCGGCTACGTCCGGCACCCGGCCGGGGAACCGGTCACCCCCGACTTCCTGCGGGCGGGCCGCTACCAGGTCAACGTCGGCGGCGAGCTGACCAGCGCGACCGTGCACCTGCGGGCACCCTACGACCCGGACGGCAGCCGGGTCCGGGGAGCGTAAGCGCCCGGGCAGGTGCAGGGCCGGGCGGGCCGGCTGTCCGGCCGGGTTATCTGGCCGGACAGCCGGGGAGAGCGGGCCGCTGCGCGCAGAGCGGCCCAGACGGGAGCGGTGCGCGATGACGATCAGCGTCTTCGACCTGTTCAAGATCGGGATCGGCCCGTCCAGCTCGCACACGGTCGGGCCGATGAAAGCGGCGCGGATGTTCGGCGAGTCACTGCGCGGCGACGGGCTCGCCAGCCGGGTGGCCACCGTCCGGGCCGAGCTGTTCGGCTCGCTCGGCGCCACCGGGCACGGCCACGGCAGCGTGCCCGCCGTCGTGCTCGGACTGTGCGGCGAGCGGCCCGAGGAGGTCGATCCAGCCGCCGGGGCGAAGCTGGTCGAGCACGTGCGCGAGACCGGCGTGCTGCCGCTGCCGGGCACCGCGGGGATCGCGTTCGACGCCGCCGAGGACGTGATCCTGCACCGCCGCAAGCGGCTGCCGTTCCACCCGAACGCGATGCGGTTCACGGCGCTGGACGCGGCCGGCGCGCAGCTTTCGGAACGGGTCTACTACTCGGTCGGCGGCGGGTTCGTGCTCGGCGAGGATGAGAGCGGCCAGCCGGCCGTGCTGCCGGACACGACCCCGGTGCCGTACCCGTTCCGCACCGCGGCGGACCTGCTCGCCCATGCCCGCGGCACCGGCCTGCCGATCAGCGGCCTGATGCTGGCCAACGAGCTGGCCCGCCGGGACGAGCAGGCGGTGCGCGACGGCCTGCTGGCGATCTGGTCGGCGATGCGCGAGTGCGTCGAGCGCGGCAGCCAGGCCGGCGGGGTGCTGCCCGGCGGGCTGAAGGTGCGGCGTCGGGCCCGTGCGCTGCGGGAGAACCTGGAGCGGACCGCCGACCCGGCCGACCCGCTGTACGCGATGGAATGGGTCACGATGTACGCCCTGGCGGTCAACGAGGAGAACGCCGCGGGCGGCCGGGTGGTGACCGCGCCCACCAACGGCGCGGCCGGCATCATCCCGGCGGTGCTGCACTACTACACCCGCTTCGTGCCCGGTGCCGATGACGACGGGGTGATCCGGTTCCTGCTGACCGCCGCGGCGATCGGCGTGCTGTTCAAGGAGAACGCGTCGATCTCCGGGGCCGAGGTGGGCTGCCAGGGCGAGGTCGGCTCGGCCTGCTCGATGGCCGCCGCCGGCCTGGCCGAGGTACTCGGCGGCACGCCGGAGCAGGTGGAGAACGCGGCGGAAATCGGTGTCGAGCACAACCTCGGGCTGACCTGCGACCCAGTCGGCGGCCTGGTGCAGATCCCGTGCATCGAGCGGAATGCGATCGCCTCGGTCAAGGCGATCACGGCCGCCCGGATGGCGGTGCGCGGCGACGGCGAGCATTTCGTCTCGCTGGACAAGGCGATCAAGACCATGCGCGAGACCGGCGCGGACATGAAGGACAAGTACAAGGAGACGGCCCGCGGCGGCCTGGCCCTCAACGTCGTCGAATGCTGACCTGCCCGGCCGGGCCCCGGCTACAGCGTGACCAGCTGGCTGACGGAGATGGGGTGCAGGTCGGTGACCGCGGCAGTGCGGGCGGCGACCCGGACGGCCTGGGTCAAGCCCCTGGCTGGTCAGCGACGGCATCTGGCAGGTGCGCCGCCCATCCGGCGGCGGGACCTTGCGTTAGCCCGGGTGCTGCGGGCGCTCGCGGCGCGCGCTCTGCGTCATCATCACCATGAGCTGCCCGAAGCCGCCTGCGTCCTCGTCGTCCTCGTCGTCCTCGTCGTCGAGCAGGCTCGCCGCCGTCGCCAGGTCGGCGTCGCCCGCGTCACCGGCCGATCGCGCCTGTGCCCTGGCCTCCTGCTCAGCGGCGTCGCGCTCGGCTGCCTCCTGCGCGCCGGCCGCCAGGTGCGGCTGGATCCACAGGAAGTACGCGATCCACGCCGACCCCATGGAGGTGGTCCAGTCGGCTTCGATGAGGTCTCGTACAGCGCGGACGAGAGCGTGCGCCAGGTTGACGTACTGGGTAATCGGGAAGCCCTCCCGCCAGTCCTGCGCGCCTGCCTGGCGCAGTGCGCTGGCGATCGCCTGCGGCGGCTCGTCGGTCTCCGCGACCCAGCGCACCACCTCTATCAGCCGCTCGCACAACGGCCACCCGTCCCCGACCAGCTGACCGGCCAGGTCGGGAATGAGGGCCAGGGCATGATGGCGCAACTGACGGGCAAACGCCTCGTCCTGTCCAGGCAGCCTGCCCGCCGTAGCCCGGATCACCCGGCGTACCGCCGGGCTGAGCGGCACCGGGTCTGGCGGTGGCCCGGCTGCTGGGCCGGCCGGCTGAGCCTGCGGTTGCACCGGCTCAGCCTGCGGTTGCACCGGCTGAGCCTGCGGTTGCACCAGCTCAGCCTGCGATTGCACCGGCTCAGCCGGCACCGGCGGCTGCGGCAGGCCAGTCGGCAGGCCCGGCGCGGGCCCCGCGTTCCGTGCCTGCCGAGCGCCGGTCACGTCGCTCACCATGTCGCATCCTTCCTGGCCGCACGGTGACCTGCGGCGCAGTTCGTCAGGATCGGCTGCTCCGCTCGGCGCCGACGCCGGTCAGCGCCCGGACCTGGATGCGGGCGAACCGCGCCGGGCTGGCAGCGCGGCTGTCGGTCACCGAGCCGAGCCAGCCGAGGAAGAACGCCAGCGGGATGGACACGATCCCGGGACTGCTCAGCGGGAAGAACGCGAAGTCGACGTGCAGGCCGGCGAGCACGGGCACGGTCGTGCCGGTCACCGGGCCAGAGACCACCGGCGAGAAGATGATCAGCCCTACCGAGCTGATCAGGCCGCCGTAGATGCTCCACAGCGCGCCGCGCGCGGTGAACCGCGGCCAGTACAGCGAGTACAAGATGGCGGGCAGGTTGGCCGATGCCGCGACTGCGAACGCCAGCGCCACCAGGAACGCGATGTCCTCGTGCTTGGCGACGATTCCCCCGAGCACTGCGACGAGGCTGATGACGACGGCGGTGAGCCGCGCCACCCGGACCTCCCGACGTGGGTCGGCGTCCCCGTGGCGCAGCAGGCTGGCGTAGACGTCATGCGCGAACGACGCGCTGGCGGTGATGGTCAGGCCGGCCACGACGGCCAGGATCGTGGCGAAGGCGACCGCCGCCACGATTCCCAGCAGCACTGTCCCGCCCAGCCGGAACGCGAGCAGCGGCACGGCTGAGTTGGCCCCGCCGGGGGCGGCCTCGATCTGCCTGGCCCCGACCAGCCACATCGCGCCGAACCCGAGCACCACCGTGCCGAGGTAGAACCCCCCCACCAGCCAGATCGTGCAGACCACGCTGCGGCGGGCCTCGCGCGCGTCCGGCACGGTGTACAGCCGCATCAGGACATGCGGCAGGCCAGCCGTGCCGAGCACCACGGCCAGCGCCAGCGAGATGAAGTCGAATTTGGAGACGGTGCTCACCCCGTACGCCAGGCCCGGCCCGAGCACCGCGTTGCCGGCCGGGCTGGCCGCGGCCGCGTGATCCAGCAGCGCGGAGAGGCTGAAGCCGGCCCGCGCCAGCACCCAGCAGGTGATGACCGCCGCCGTCGCCGCGAGGATCACCGCCTTGACGATCTGCACCCAGGTGGTGCCCTTCATCCCGCCGACCAGTACATAGAAGATCATCAGCAGGCCGACGGCGACGATCGTGAGATCCTGGCCCGAGCCGCTGCTCACCCCGAGCAGGAGGCTGACCAGAACGCCGGCCCCGGCCATCTGGGCCAGCAGGTAGAACAGGCTCACTGTCAGGGTGGAAACCGCCGCAGCCGCGCGCACCGGACGGGCCCGCAGCCGGAAGTCCAGCACGTCCGCCGTGGTATACCGGCCGGTGTTCCGCAGCGGCTCGGCGACCAGCAGCAAGACGACCAGCCAGCTCACCAGGAACCCGACCGAATAGAGCAGACCGTCGTACCCGCTCAGCGCGATGACGCCCGCGATGCCCAGGAATGACGCCGCCGACAGGTAATCGCCGCCGATCGCGATGCCGTTCTGCCGGCCGGTGAATGCCCGTCCGCCGGCGTAGTAGTCGGCGGTCGTCCGGTTCTTCCCGGCCGCCCTGGTCGCGATCACCAGGGTAACCGCGACGAAGAACGCGAAGATGCTGAGGTTGATCGCCGGCGTTCCGATGGCCCCCGCGGCGCTGGTCATCGGTCCCGAACCGCGGTCAGCCGCTGCCTGAGCCGCTCCGACAGGGGGTCGAACTGCCGGCGCGCCCAGTGACAGTAGGCCATCGTGATGCCGAACGTGGACGCGAACTGCAGCGCAGCGAAGCACAGCCCTACGTTGACCGCGCCGAGCACCCTGATCCGCATGAGACCTGGCGCGAATACGGCGGTGATCACGAAGGCGAAGTACCAGGCCAGGAACGATGCGGTAACCGGGATGGCGAAGCGCTGAAACCGCCGCCGCAGCGTCTGGAACTCACGGCTGGCTTGCACAACCTGATAGCCGGAAACATTCTCGCGGCCGGACTGGGTCAGGGACACGGCGCGTTCCTCCTTTTGGGGCGCGTCCAGGTTACAGCCAGTCAGCCGCC
>JBKQSL010000452.1:0-18680 GCA_052143655.1 Streptosporangiaceae bacterium
GCCAAACAGCAACGCTGCGCCTGCCGGCCAGGCTGCTGCCCGGGCTCGAGCAGCGCTTGGACGCAGGTGAGCAGCTCAGCAGCGTTGAACGGCTTGGTGAGATAGTAGTCAGCCCCGGCGGCCAGGCTCCGCGAGATGTCATCTTGCCGCGCGGCTGCGCTCAGCAGGATGACCGGCAGCTCGCTGCTGGCGGGCACCTGGCGCAGCCGCCTGGTGAGCTTCATATCCGCTCATCCCGTTCACCGCTGCCACGCTGGGCCCGGTACGGCGGAAATGGCGAGCCGGCCCAGCCGGCCGGCGCCGCGGCCCTGCAGCTGGCATGGCGGCATCGCGACGCCCTGCTGGCGAACTGCTGACGCTGATCGTGGTTGCGATATCCGGGATCACTGCCGCGCTGCATGCCCGCTCGCGCCGCCCGCTCTGGCTGGCCGTCTTCGGTGCGCTCACCGGCGTGAGCGCGCTGGCGGCCTTGTTCCTCGGCGTCCTGCTGGCTGGCTAGCATGGCCGGGCGCGGGCCGGTCGGCGCGGGCCGCCCCCGCTGAAGGGACAGGGCCTACGAGGGCGCTCCGGCCGCCGGGGTGCGCGAGCGCTACGCGCGGCTGCGCGAGGACACGGCGGCCTGGGCGGCGCCTGGCGATCCGGCCGCGGGCCGATGATCGCGGGACTTACGGCCATACCGGCCAGGCGCCGGCCGCGCGATCATGAGGGCGAGCAGGACGAGACACCGGGGCCGCCGTCATGACTGAGTCAGCCACACCACCACAGGGTCACCAGCTGCTGAGCGATCCGCTGCGCAACAAGGACGCCGCCTTCACCCAGGCCGAGCGCGGCGCGCTCGGCCTGCACGGACTGCTGCCGTGGCGGGTGACCACGATCGAGCAGCAGGTTGCCGTGGAGATGGAGCGGCTCCGGCATAAGCCAGACGACCTGGAGAAGTACATCGGCCTGGAGGCGCTGCAGGACCGCAACGAGACGCTGTTCTACCGGCTGCTGCGCGACCACCTGGAGGAGCTCGCGCCGATCGTCTACACGCCGACCGTGGGCGAGGCGTGCCGCAAGTTCACTCAAGTGGTCCGGCGCCCGCGGGGGCTGTGGATAACCCCGGACGACATCGGCCGGATACCCGAGGTGCTGCGCAACTCGGGCCGCGCGGACGTGCGGCTGATCGTCGTGACCGACAACGAGCGCATCCTCGGCCTGGGCGACCTCGGCGTGGGCGGCATGGGAATCCCGATCGGCAAGCTGGCACTGTACTGCGCCGGGGCGGGCGTGCGGCCGGACCAGACGCTGCCGATATCGCTGGACTGCGGGACCGACAACCCCGAGCTGCTCAGCGATCCGCTGTATCTCGGCTACCCGATGCCGCGGCTGCGCGGAGCGCACTACGACGAGCTGATCGAGGCGTTCGTGCGCGGGATCCGCGAGGTGTACCCGCACGCCCTGCTGCAGTGGGAGGACTTCAAGCAGCACAACGCGATCCGGCTGCTGGATCGCTACCGGCACCGGATCGCCAGCTTCAACGACGACATCCAGGGCACCGCCGCCGTCGTGGTGGCCGGCATCCTGGCCGCGCTGCGGCGGCGCGGCGAGCCGATGGTGAGTCAGCGGCTGGTGTTCCTCGGCGCGGGCGCGGCCGGGATCGGCATCGCCCGGCTGGCCGAGGCGATTATGCGGGCCGAGGATCCGGCCGCTGACCCGCGCCGCAGCGTGCTGATGCTCGACTCGCACGGGCTGATCTTCGCCGGGCGCGACCACGTGGAGGAGGACAAGCAGCCGTTCGCGATCCCGCGGCCGGAGCTGGCCGAGCTGGGCTTCGAGGCGGCGGACCAGTACGACCTGGAGACAGTCGTGCGCCATTTCGCGCCGACGATCCTGATCGGGACCAGCGGGACGCCCGGCGCGTTCACCGAGACCGCGGTCAAGCAGATGGCCGCGCACGCCGACCACCCGATCGTGTTCCCGCTGTCGAACCCGACGTCGAAGTCCGAGGCGACGCCCGCCGACGTGCTGGCCTGGAGCGACGGGCGTGCCCTGGTCGCCACCGGCAGCCCGTTCGACCCGGTGCAGGTCGGCGAGCAGCAGCATCTCATCGGTCAGGCCAACAACGTGTTCGTGTTCCCGGGGGTCGGTCTCGGGGCGATCGTGGCCGGCGCCCGGGAGATCACCGACCGGATGTTCCTGGTCGCCACGACCACGCTGGCCGGCCTGGTGTCGGCCGAGCGACTCGGTCACGGTGCCCTCTACCCGCCGCTGGGACAGCTTCGGGAGGTGTCGCGGGCCGTGGCGATCGCGGTCGCCCGCGAAACGGTCAGCAGCCACCTTGCCACCCACCTCGGGCCGGACGCCGACATCGAGGCCGCGGTGGATGCCGCCATGTGGGAGCCCGGCTACGAGCCGGCCTGATCACCAGGAGCCGGCCTGACCGGGCGGTGCGGCGGGCCGGCCCGGTCAGGTCCTGGTCAGCCCGGTGGCGGCGGAACTGCGGGCTCGTCGGTGGCGGACGCGCCGATCCGCGCCGCCGCGGTGTGCCGCCCGCTGGTCACCGGAACGTGCCGGGTGGCTGCGGCCAGCCCGAACGCTGGCATGTTGGCGTAGATGCATTCCGCCGAGCCGGCCGGCACGACGTAGGTCTCGTGCCAGATGCCGACGCCGCCGGGCCCGCCGACCGCCCGGTTGAACCGGCGCCAGGCCGCCAGGTGCGGCGCGTCGCTCGCCCGGGCGAACCGGGCCAGGTCATCGAATGACCGCCAGTACTGCACCACCAGCGGATGCGGGCCGAGGTAGGTCCGGGCGCCGAGCAGGCCCGAGTCCGGGTCGCGCTGCAGCTCCGCCAGCATCTTCGGCATCGCCAGCAGGACCGGCAGCCAGGCGCGGATCTTGCGCAGCTTGTTGATCCGCATCCCGATGAGGAAGACGACGATCTCGCCGTCGGTCTCGGCGGTGTAGCGGCCGGGGTGGATCTGGGTCATGGCGGGGCTCCTTGCCGTGCGGTTTCGGATCAGCTTGCTGCCGGGCGGATCAGCGGAAGGCGAAGGCCCTGCGGTCCCGGCCGTCCGGGCTGCATCGGCCGGGACCGCGGCAGGCCTCAGCGGGCCAGCCCAGGGGCCGGAACCGGATCGGGGGCGAGAGCTTGCGGCCGCCCGGCGCCATCCAGCCGGCCGTCGTGCGGGACCGGCACTGGCTGCGGGACGGCTAGCTGGCTCGCATCGCGGCATGACCGCAGGGCGAAGACGGCGCCGAGAGCAGCGGCCAGCGCCACCGCGGCGGCGATCCGCATGCCCAGCGCCATCGAGCTGACGAATGCGCTGTGCGCGGCCGCGAGCAGCTGGCCGCCCTGGCCGCCGAGCTGCCGGCCGACCGCGTCGGCGGCCGCGATCGAGCTGGTCGCGGCGTGGGTGACCGGCCCGGGCGCATGCGCCGCGGCGAGCATGCTGCCCAGGTCCGACCGGTACCGGGCCGCCGCCAGGCTGCCGATCACCGCGATGCCGAGCGCGCCGCCGACTTCCCGGATGGTGTCGTTGACCGCGCTGCCCGCGCTCGCCTGATGAGCCGGCACGGTCGCCATGATCGTCGCGCTGGCCGGCGCCATGACCAGGCCCATGCCCGCGCCCATGATCGCCACGGCGACGGCAAGCGGCGGGTAGGCGGTGTGCACCTGCGCGGCGGACAGGCCCAGCAGGCCCGCGCCCATCAGGGCCAGGCCCGCCGGGATGACGACCCGGCTGCCCAGCCGCCGGGCCGCCACCGGCGACAGGGGCGAGACCGCGCCCATGGCGGCCGCGAACGGCAGAGCCCGTACGCCGGCAGCGAGCGGGCTGTAGCCGTGCACGAGCTGCAGGTACTGGGTGAGCACGAACAGGCTGCCGAAGAGCGCGAAGAAGATCACGGTCACCGAGCCGGCGGCGGCAGAGAACGCGCGCACCGCGAACACCCGCAGGTCGATCAGCGGCTGGCTGGCGCGCAGCTCCCACCAGATGAACACGGCCAGGGTGGCCAGCCCGGCGGCGGCCTCAGCGAGGGTGGCCGGCGCGGTCCAGCCGCGGCTGGGCGCCTCGATGATGGCGTCGACCCCGGCCACCAGCGCGCCCGCTACCAGCACGGCGCCGAGGATGTCGAGCCGGTGACCGCCGGGCTCGGCGGTCTCGGGCACCGTCGTGATGACGCCTGCCAGCGCCAGCACGACCAGCGGCACGTTGATCAGGAAGATGCTGCCCCACCAGAAATGGGCCAGCAGCAGGCCGCCCAGCGTCGGACCGACCACGATCCCGATCCCTGCCACCGCCGACCACGCCGCGATCGCCTGCGGCCGCTCGGCCGGCGGGAAGACCGCGTTCAGGATGGACAGCGTGGCCGGCATCACGAACGCCGCGCCCAGGCCCATCACCACCCGGGCTCCGATCAGGGCCCCGGTGCCAGCGGCGAAGGCCGCCAGGGTGCTGCCGGCCGCGAAAACGACCAGCCCGGCCAGCAGCGAGCGGCGCCGTCCGTACCGGTCGCCGAGCGCGCCCGCCGGGATCAGCAGCGCCGCGAAGCACAGGGTGTAGGCGTCGGTGATCCACTGCAGGGCGCTGGTGCCTGCGGGCAGCACCCTGGCCAGGGTGGGCAGCGCAGTGTTCAGGATCGTGTTGTCGATGACCGTGACCAGCAAACTCAGGCACAGCACGAGCAGGATGCGGCGCCGCCGCGGGTGGCCGCCAGGCCAGCCGGGGGAACCCGGCTCGGCGGGGCCCGGCGCGGGCCGGGCCAGCATTGCGCGCCGGGGCGCCCGGGCGGTCCGGGAGGGGAGGCCGGTTCTCATCTGCGACTCCTAACAGGCGGTAACTTACGACCGTTCACTTAC
This sequence comes from Streptosporangiaceae bacterium, assembly GCA_052143655.1. Taxonomy (GTDB): domain Bacteria; phylum Actinomycetota; class Actinomycetes; order Streptosporangiales; family Streptosporangiaceae; genus CAVSUR01. The sequence goes on from JBKQSL010000452.1 coordinate 4,841, forward strand.
AGTCGTAAGCATAGACAGATGAGCTAACGGATGTAAAGTAAAAACATGTCGCTGCCTGCTGATGCCATCAGCCGCCCGGCCGCGGGTCCTGCGCGGGCCGCGGCCCGGCGGCAGCGCAACCCGCGCGGCGAGGGCGCCCGGCTGACCGAGGAGATCATCGCGGCCGCGCTGGCGCTGATCGAGCGGGCCGGCTCGGTCGAGGCGGTCACGCTCCGCGCGGTGGCCCGTGAGGTCGGCATCGCCGCGCCGTCGATCTACGCGCATTTCCCGGACCGGGAGACGATCGTCACGGCCGCGGTCGCGCGGATATTCGACCAGCTCACCGAGGCCGTCGGGGCCGGGATCGCCGCCGCGGGACCGGATCCGGAGCAGCGTCTTGTCGCTGGATGCCAGGCCTACGTGACCTTCGGGCTGGCGCATCCGGCCCGGTACGCGGTGCTGTTCGCCGAGCGGCGGACGGCGACGGGCGAGTACTGCAGGCAGGTCGCGCTGGGCCCGGACGGGCACCCGGTACTGGAGTTCGGCGCCGAGTCGTTCGCGCTGCTGCTGCACGGCATCGAGGAATGCGCCCGGGCCGGCCGGTCAGCCAGCACCGACATCCTGGCCGATGCCACCGCGGTCTGGGTGGCGCTGCACGGCACCGTCACCCTGCGCACCGCGCTGCCCGGCTTCCCGTGGCCTGAGGCGGGCCAGTTCGTCCGCCAGTTCGTGCTCCCGCTCGCCAGGGTGACGCCAGCCCCGCCGCGGTGACCGGGGCGCCGGCTCCCGGCTGTGACCGGGCGGTCGGCCTGCGACGCTGCCCGGGATGCGCCCGGGGCAGCCGCGCCGGGCGGCATGCCGGCCCGGCCAGCGCAGGCCGGCGTCAGCCGTCCAGCACCCCCCGGCGGGCCTGGCCTACGCCCCGGCGGTCACCGCCCACAGCGGGTGCGTGCCGAGTAGCTCGGACAGCAGCCCCCGGCCCTCGACGCTGGCCCACTCCACGTCCCGCAGCCGCTCCAGCCGGGCCGGTCCCCAGCCGCTGGCCCCGACGGCGGATACTGCCTGCGCCGGGGTCAGGCCGTGACTGTGCGGCAGCGCGCTGAGCATCCGCTCGCTGTAGGGCGCGTGGTGATCGCGCTGCGGTGGCTGCAGCCGCTGCGCGAGCGCGCGCGCCCCCGACCGCACTGCCTCCAGGCCCTGGCCCTGTCCCCAGGTCCCCTCCAGCAGCACCAGCCGTCCGGCCGGCGCGGCCGCCCGCCAGGCGGCCAGCGCGGCGGGCAGGTCGGGCAGCGTCCACAGCAAGTGCCGTTCTGTCACCGCGTCGAAGTCCTCCCGCGGCGGGTCGGCGGCGTCGCCGTGCACGATGCGGACGTCCAGGCCGAGCCGCCCGGCCTTGCGGCGCAGCACCGCGAGCATCCCGGCGGACAGGTCGACCGCCGTGACCTGGTAGCCCTGGGCAGCAAGCAGCAGGGACAGGAACCCGGTCCCGGCGCCGGCGTCCAGAACCCGGGCCGGGGGAGCGGGCAGCAGCCGGCGCAGCGCGCCGGCCCACGCCGCCCGCTCGTGCGGCCGGCGCGGCGCATGTGACGGCGAATCGTCGTAAGTGGCGGCGTCCTCATCCCAGTACCGGGACATCTCGGCGGAGATCTCGGCAATGCTCATCGGGCGTCTCCCTCGCGCGGCGGACGGCTGGCTTCAGTATCGTCCAGCCGCCCGCAGGCTGGGTCCGCAGGCGAGGCCGCTCGGTCAGCGAGGCCGCGTATGCGCGGGCCGGCGCGGCGCCGAGCTTGCCGCCGTCAGCCGGCTCGCGGATCCCGACTAGCTTCTACTGGTACCTGGCGGCGCTGGCGTGCATCGGCGGGTTCCTGTTCGGCTACGGCACCTCCAGCATCGCAGTTCACCGGCATCAACGTGCCGCCGCAGACCGCCCGGCGGGTGGCCGCAGCTGACCGGGCTCCGCTTTCCGGGCGTACCCGGACATAGTGCGCCGGTGCCCCCTTGCGCACCAGGCGGTCCGGAACTGATGATCGGTCCAGCAGCGTACGGCGGGAGGTGCTGATCAAATGGCAACGACAAGCAGTGACATCAGCGCGGGCAGCGAGACCGGGACCGGCGGGCTGCATCGCAACCTCAGTATCTGGGAAGCCATCGGCATCTCGCTGGCGCTGATGGCGCCGTCCATGGCGGCGAGCATCAATCCGCAGGGCACCGCGACGACGGTCGGCCGGGCCGTGCCGATCGCCTTCGCGCTCGCGTTCGCGGGCGTGCTGCTCGTCGCTTACACCTTCGTCCGGCTGACCCAGCGGTTCCATCACTCGGGCTCGGTCTACGGGTTCGTCGGCGCGACGCTCGGACCGCGCGCGGGCGTGATCTCCGGCTGGGCGCTGACCGGCACGTACACGTTCTACGGCGTGGTCACCTCGATGGCCGGCGGCCGGTTCGCGTCGAACTTCCTGGCGGCCCTGGGCATCTGGAAGAACCCGCCCACCTGGTCAGGGTTCCTGCTGGGCGCGATCGGGATGGTCGTGGTCTGGTGGATCGCCATCACCCCGGCGCGCGGCGGCACCCGGCTGCTGCTGGCCGCCGAGGCCATCACCGTGACACTGATCCTGATCGTGGTCGTGGTGGTGTTCGTCAAGCTGCTTGGCCACAGCGGCCCCGGCAAGCTCGGCGTCACCTCGTCGGTGTTCCGCATGCCGTCGGGCACCCCGCTGTCGACGATCTTCCTGGGCGTGGTGTTCGGGTTCCTCTCGTTCGCGGGGTTCGAGGCCGCGGCCACCCTGGGCGAGGAGACCCGGCGCCCCAACCGGGACATCCCCCGCGCCATCCTGGGGGTCGCGGTGTTCGGCGGCATCTACTTCTTCGCGGTGACTGCGGTGGAGATGATGGGCTTCGGCACCTCGGCCAAGGGCGTCGCCGCGTTCATCAACTCCTCGTCCCTCATGGGCGACCTGGGCACCCGGTACGTCGCGTCCTGGCTCGGCACCATCATCACGGCCGGCGCGATGATCTCGGCGTTCGGGTGCGCGCTGGCCTGTACCGTCGGCGCCTCCCGGCTGACATTCGCGATGAGCCGGGACAGGATACTGCCGGGTCGGCTGAGCCACGTCTCGGCCCGGCGCGGCACGCCTACGGTGTCCGCCGCCGCCGTGGCGCTGGCCGTCTACGTGATCGTCGCGTTCACCTGGTTCGTCCTGCGCGGCGACCCGTTCACCCTGTTCGTGCAGAGCGGCGTGATCGGCACCCTGATCCTGCTGGTGGTCTACATCCTGGCCACGATCGGCATGGTCCGGCTGGTGTTCTTCTCCGGCCAGACCGCCGTGCGGCGGTGGGAGATCGCCATCCCGGTGCTCGGCCTGGTCGTGCTCGGCTACACGCTGTTCCGCAACGTCTGGCCGCTGCCGTCGGGGGTCAACTGGTGGGGCCCGGCGGTCGCGATTGCCTGGCTGGTCATCGGGGTCGCCGGGGTGCTGGCCCGGCCGGCCGCCACCCGCCGGGCCGGGGAGATGCTGACCCGGGCCGAGGGGCTGGGATCGGCCACGGCGGTCTCGTCCGGGCAGGTTGCCGCGGACGGCGCGACGACCGCATGATGGGACCCGCGCCGGCCCGGCATGGCCGGCGGTCCAGCGCGGGCCGGCCAGTCCGCAGAAAGAAGTGACGATGCCACGCCCTCACAGCCGCGTCCGCAGCGAGGCCGAGCGGTCCGCTGACGAGCGCACCGCCCACGCCCTGGAGCGCCGGCTCGGCGGCCAGGTCAGCGTGGTGGCGATTACCTTTGTCGATCACAGCGGCGCAGTGCGGGTCAAGGGCGTGCCGCTGTCCGGGCTGGCCGCCGCGGCCCGGTCCGGGGTCGGGTTCTCGCCAGTCATCGACGCGTTCACCAGCGACGGCGGGATCGACGGCAGCTCGCCGCTGGCGGTGCCGGACGGGGACCTGCGGATGGTTCCCGACATCGAGCGGCTCGCGGTGCTCGCCGATCCCGAGGGCTGGGCCTGGGTCCCGGGTGACCGGTATCAGCAGGACGGCACCGTCTACGCGTGCTGCCAGCGTTCGTTCGCCCGGGCCATGGTGGCGTCCGGCCTGGAGAAGGGCATCAGCGCGCTGATGGCCTTCGAGATCGAGTGGATGGTCGGCCGGGACACTGACGACTTCACGCCCGCGGTCGCCGGGACCGGGTACGGGCTATCCCGGCTGCTCGGCGCGGCGAGTTACGCCCGCGACGTGGTCGACAGCCTGGAGGCGGCCGGCGTGCGGGTCCAGCAGATCCACCCAGAGTACGGCCCCGGCCAGTTCGAGCTGTCGGTCGCGGCGCAGGACCCGGTGTCCGCAGCGGACACCAGCGTGCTGGTGAAAATGATCATCGCGGCGGTGTCCGCGCGGCACGGCATGCGGGTCTCTTTCGCCCCCGCCGTCGCCTCTGACCTGGTCGGCAACGGCGGGCACATGCACGCCAGCTTCTGGCACAGCGGGCAGAACCTGCTGGCCGGGGGCAGCAGCCGGTACGGCATGACCGAGCCGGGCGAATCGATCGTGGCGGCCCTGCTCGACGGCCTGCCCGCGCTGCTGGCCATCGGCGCTCCGACGCCCGCCTCCTACCTGCGGCTGCAGCCGTCCCGGTGGGCCGGCGTCTACCAGGTCTGGGGCAGGGAGAACCGGGAGGCCGCGGTCCGCTTCGTCGAGGCTGTCCCGGGTGAGCCGGGCACGGCGAACGTCGAGCTCAAGTGCTTCGACCCCAGCGCCAACCCCTACCTGCTGGCGGGGGCGGTCATGGCGGTGGCGGCCGCGAGCGCCGACCGGCGCCTGCGGCTGCCCGAGGAGGTCACCGGAGACCCGGGCATACCCGGGCACCCGCAGGCCAGCCAGGCGGTCAGGCTGCCGACCTCGCTGGCCGAGTCGGTCAAGGCCCTGGAGGCCAGCGATGACCTGCGCGCCGCAGCCGGCGCCCAGCTGATCAGCACCTTCGCGGCGTCCCGGCGAGCTGAGGTGGCGCTGGCCGAGGGCATGTCGTCGGAGCAGATCGCCGCGCACTACCGCTGGCTGCTGTAGCCCGGCCGCCCCGCACGGAAGCGCACGGCCGCCAGGCACCGGCCGGAGGGCCGGGGCCAGCGCGGCTGAGCTGGTGACCAGGCCCGGCCGCCGCGGGCCGCGGCCGGACCGGCCCGGGCTGGCAGGTCAGCGATCCGCGGCCGCCCACTGGCGGAGCATGTCGATGCGAGCCTGGATCTGCTCGCCAGTGGCCTGGGCCAGCGGCGGGCCGTTGCAGGCCCGGCGCAGGCTGGCGTGGATCACGGCATGCGGCTGGCCGGTGCGGTAATGCCAGGCCGCGATCAGTGCGTTCAGCTCCTTGCGCAGCGCGGACAGTGACTCGCGGGCCGTGGCCGCCGGGGTGGTCCCGGTGTCCGGCGCCGCGCCCGCCCCGGCCGCGCCGTCCCCGCCGGGGGCCCCCGCCACGGTCCCGGCCCCGGCGGCGCGGGCCCGGCGCAGCTGCTCCGCCTGCCTCCTGCGCAGCAGCTGGGTTACCTGATCGGGTTCGAGCAGCCCCGGCAGCCCGAGGAAGTCCTCCTCCTCGGCCGACGCGCCGAACTCGCCGCCGTCGTAGAGCACCTTGTCGAAGTGCGCGGACGCCGCCAGCGGCTGGAACGGCGCCTCGCCCAGCTGGTCAGGGGTGTCACGCTGACGCTGCGCCTGCTCGAGCAGCTTCTCCTCGTCGTCCTCGCTGCTGCCGCGCAGCACGTGATCCCGCTCGGCTTCCAGCTCCGCCGCGTAGCCGAGCAGGGACGGGATGGACGGCAGGAAGATCGACGCGGTCTCGCCGCGCCGCCGGGCCCGGACGAACCGGCCGACAGCCTGGGCGAAGAACAGCGCGGTGCCGACGCTGGTCGCGTACACGCCGACCGCCAGCCGGGGGATGTCGACGCCCTCGGAGACCATCCGGACGGCCACCATCCACCGGTCCTGCGACTGCCCGAACTCGGCGATCTTCCGGCTGGCCGACCTGTCGTCGGACAGCACCACCACCGGCCGGGTCCCGGTCACCCGGCGCAGCAGCGCGGCGTACGCGCGGGCGTCCGCGTGATCCCCGGCGATCACCAGGCCGCCGGCGTCCGGCATGCCGCGGCGCACCTCGGTCAGCCGCCTGTCGGCTGCCTCGATCACCCGGGCCACCCACTCCCCGGCCGGATCCAGGGCCGTCCGCCAGGCCTGCGCGAGCTGATCGGCCGTCTGCTGGGTACCCAGGGTGCCCTTCAGCTCATCACCCGCCCGGGTGCGCCAGTGCATCTCGCCCGAGTAGGCCAGGAAGATCACCGGCCGGACCACCGCGTCGCCCAGCGCCGGGCTGTACCCGTAGACGTAGTCGGAGCTGCTGCGCAGGCCGCCGTCCAGTTCACGGGTGTAGGTGACGAACGGGATCGGGTTCGCGTCGCTGCGGAACGGGGTGCCGGTCAGCCCGAGCCGCCGCCGGGCCGGGTCGAACGCCTCGCGGACCGCCTCACCCCACGACAGCGCGTCGCCGGCGTGGTGGATCTCGTCGAAGATGACCAGCGTCCGCCGGTTCTCGGTGCGCTGCCTGTGCAGCATCGGATGCGCCGCCACCTGCGCGTAGGTCACCGCCACGCCAGTGAAATCGGCCGAGGCCCGGCCCTGGGAGTTGCGGTATGCCGGGTCGAGCGCGATGCCGATCCCCTGCGCGGCCCGGGCCCACTGATGCTTCAGGTGCTCGGTCGGGGTGACCACCGTGATCGCGGCGATCTCCCGCCGGGCCAGCAGCTCGGCAGCGACCGTCAGCGCATAGCTGGTCTTGCCGGCGCCGGGCGTGGCGACCAGCAGGAAATCGCGCCGCGGCACCCGGAAGTACTCGCGGTAGGCCTCCCGCTGCCAGTCGCGCAGCCGGGGCAGCAGCTCGGGGCGGACCGGGGCTCCGGGAGAGCGCGCCGCGGCGGAGCCGGCCAGCCTGTCCGGGCCGGCCAGCGTGACGGGCCGGGATACGGCGCCCCCGGACATGGCGCCCCCGGACATGGCGCCCCCGGACATGGCGGGCCCGGACGCGAAGAGGTCGTCGGCCGCTCCGGCGGGCGCGGATCCGGCGGATGCGGGGATGCTCACAGGGGCGAGAGATTACCAGCGACGGGCCGGGCCGCCCGCCGCCGGCGGGCGGGTGTCGCGCCGGGCGCGGGCCGGTCCCGCATCCGGTGACCGCCGGGCCTGCGGCTTCGTCAGCCGCTCGCGGGCACTCCGCCGCCGGCGGCGGAGTCGGCCGCGATGCTCGCGGTGACCTGTGCCCACCATCCGATGGCCGCGAGGTCGTCGCCGGCCTGGGCGATGAGCAGCCGGCCGGTGTGGGCGATGTGGTACGCCATCGCTTGCCCGGCCGCCGCCGGGTCGCCGTTCTCGATCGCGCCGACGATGGGCGCGTGCTCGGCGGCGGTGTCGGCCAGGCCGCGTGATACCTCGACCGTGGATGCGCCGCGCAGGCGGGTCAGGTCGCGCAGGCTGCCGACCAGGCTCACCAGCCGGGGATTGCCGGCTGCGCCGATGATCAGCGCATGCAGCATCTGGTCGTGGCGCATGAACACCGGCTCGCCGCCCGCCGCGGCCGCGGCCTCCATCGCCGCAAGCTCGCGGCGCAGGCCGGCGGCCAGCCCGGGCGGCGGTGCCGCGGCCGCCTGCCGGGTCGCCGGCACTTCGAGCAGCAGCCGCAGGTGGAATACCTCGGCGATGTCCTGCGGGCTGGGCAGCACGATCCGGAAGCCCCGGTTGCGCTCGAAGGTCACCATGCCGGCCTCGGCCAGCCGCATCAGCGCCTCCCGCACCGGGCTGCGGGACACGCCCAGGTAATCGGCGATCTGGTACGCCGAATACAGCCGTCCAGGCTGCAGGGCGCCGTCCCGGACGGCGCGCCGGATTGCCGCGACCGCCTGGTCGGTCAGCGATGCGGCCGGCGCGGCCAGCCGCTGCAGGACTAGTGCCTGCGGGACCTCGGGCATGCAGCAACGATAGCCGCCGCACTGTCTTGACTGCTAGCATGCGACATGCGACGGTGCGGGTAGCTTGCGGCGGCTGGCCGGCATCCGGGTCGGCCGGGAAACGGAGTGACCCATGGCAACTGCGACGAAGCTGCACGTACTCGACTGCGGAGCGATGAGCTGCGACCTGACCTGGCTGCTGCTCAAGCCGGGCCGCAACATCCGGCCCCGGCAGGACAAGGACAAGCCAGTCGAGTGGTACCCGTGCACCACGCACGCGGTCGTGGTCGAGACGCCCGAGGGTACGATCTTGTGGGACACCAGCTGCCCGCGCGACTGGGAGACCCGCTGGGAGCCGACGGGACTGCAGGACTTCTTCCCTTACGACCAGGTCGGCGAGGATCAGTACTTCGACTCCCGGCTCCGCCAGCTCAGCATCTCGGCGGGCCAGCTGGACTACGTCGTGCTCTCGCACCTGCATTTCGACCACGCGGGCAACGTGCGGATGTTCGCCGGCGCCGGGCCGCGGCTGGTCGTGAACGACAAGGAGAAGGAGTGGGCGTTCGGCTACGCCGGCGCGTTCAATGGCGCCCACCTGAAAGCAGACTATGAGGGGCTCGAGTTCGAGACGGTCTCCGGCGACACCGAGTTCCTGCCGGGCGTGACGTTCATCGAGGCGCCCGGCCACACCCCCGGCACGATGGCGATGCAGGTGGACCTGCCGGAGACCGGGACGATGATCTTCACTTCGGACGCGGTCTACATGGGCGACTCCTACGGTCCGCCCGCTACCCCGGCGGCGATCGTCAACGACCTGTCGGCGTGGTACGCGTCGGTGGAGAAGCTGCGCGGGATCGCCGAGCGGACGGATGCCACCGTGATCTTCGGCCACGACGCGGAGCAGCTGCACTCGATGCGGCGGGCTCCCGACGGCTTCTACGCCTGAGGGGGCGCAGCATGAGCACGACAATGCCGGCCAACCCGGAGGCGATCTTCACCTACGGCGCACCGCAGCTGAAGTTCGGGCCAGGCGCGTCGGACGAGATCGGCTTCGACCTGAGCCAGTACGGGGTACGCCGCGCCCTGGTGGTGACTGACCCCGGTGTCGCAGCGACCGGCACCCCCGAGCGGGTTGCCGCCCAGATGGCCCAGTTCGGCATCGAGGCGCAGGTGTTCAGCGGCGTGCACGTGGAGCCGACCGACGAGAGCATGGCCGCGGCGATCGGCTACGCCCGCGACAGCGGGCCATGGGATGCGCTCGTGGCCGTCGGCGGCGGGTCCAGCATCGACACCGCCAAGGCAGTGAACCTGCTGCTGACAAATCCGGGCGAGCTGATGGACTACATCAACGTGCCGGTCGGCAAGGGGATGGCCCCGGTCAACCCGCTGCACCCGCTGATCGCGGCGCCGACCACCACCGGCACTGGCGCCGAGTCCACCACCATCTGCGTGCTTGATGTGCTGTCCCAGCACGTCAAGACCGGCATCAGCCATGCCAGGCTGCGGCCGACGCTCGCGGTAGTCGACCCGCTGCTGACCCGGACTCAGCCGGCCGGGGTGACCGCATCGGCCGGGATGGACATCCTGTGCCATGCGCTGGAGAGCTACACCGCCCGCTGGTACACCACCAACGAGCACAAGCGGCCCGAGCAGCGAGTGCCCTACTGCGGCTCGAATCCGATCTCGGACATGTGGTCGGAGAAGGCCATGCAGCTGCTGGCCACCTCGTTCCGCACCGCCGTCCGGCATGGCGACGACGAGCAGGCGCGCGCTGACATGGCGATCGCCGCGACGTTCGCCGGGATGGGCTTCGGCAATGCCGGGGTGCACATCCCGCACGCGAACGCCTACCCGATCGCCGGGCAGGTCCGCGGCTTTCATCCGAAGGACTACCCGCAGGCCGAGCCGATGGTCCCGCACGGCATGTCCGTGTCGCTGACCGCGCCGGAAGCCTTCCGGTTCACCTTCGAGGCCGCGCCGGAGCGGCACCTGCGGGCCGCGCGGCTGCTGGCGCCCGCGGCTGACCAGCCGGCCAGCGCAGCCGAGTTCCTGCCCGCAGTGCTCATCGGCCTGATGCGCGATATCGGGATACCGAACGGAGTCGGGGCCGTCGGCTTCACCGAGGCTGACATTCCCGGCCTGGTGGAAGGCACGATGAAGCAGCAGCGGCTGCTGGCCACCGCGCCCAGGGCCGTCACCGAGGATGCCGCGGCCGGCATCTTCGCCCGGTCCATGGAGCTGTGGTAGCCGTGCCTATCTACCAGCTGCGGTGCGGGCAGGGACATGGCTTCGAGGTGATCCAGTCGTTCACCGCGCCGCTGCCGGACTGCCCGGACTGCGCCGCGCCGGCGGCGAAGATCCCGTCGATGTTCGGGATCGGCGGCGGGGCGAAGCTGCCCCCGCCGGCCGAGCGCATGCCGCAGACCTGGCGCGGGACGTACAACGGCGATCGGGAGTACCTCAGCGTGCTGCGGCGCACGGCCGAGCGCCGCAGCGAGCTCGAAGACCGTCATCCCGAGCTGGCCGGGGACCGCAGGCCCGTGCTGGCGCATGAGGGCCGCTATGCGAGCGCGCCGCTGCGGGCCGGGGACCCGGCGAGCGCGGACCCCGGTCATTAGCGTGGCCAGCCAGGCCGCTGCCGTCCCGCCGGCCGAGCTGGCCGCGGCCATCCGCCGGGCCGGGGCCGGGGACGTCAGCGCCAGCGTGCTGCGCCGCGCGGCCTACTCATCGGATGCCTCGGCCTACCGCGTTGTCCCGGCGGTCGTGGTGCACCCGCGGGACACGGCAGAGGTCGCCGCCGCGCTGAGTGCCTGCCGGGCTCTTGGCGTGCCGGTGACCTGCCGCGGCGCCGGGACGTCCATCGCCGGCAACGCGGTCGGCAGCGGCGCGGTGCTGGACTTCTCCCGGCACCTTAACCAGATCATCGCGGTGGACCCCGAGGCCCGCACCGCGACGGTGCAGCCAGGCGTGGTCCACGCTCAGCTGCACCGCGAGGTCCGCCCGCTCGGCCTGCGGTTCGGCCCTGATCCCTCCAGCCACACCCGGTGCACCATCGGCGGCATGATCGGCAACAACGCCTGCGGCTCCCGGGCGCTGCGCTACGGGCGGACCAGTGACAACGTCAGCGAGCTGACGGCGGTGACGGCGGCGGGGCGGCAGCTGCGGCTGTCCGGGCCGCTGGGCGCCCGCCCGGATCCGGCCGCCGCCGAGCTGCCGGAGGTGGCGGCCGCCCGCGCGGCGGTGCAGCCCGGCCTGGCCGCGATCCGCACCGAGCTGGGCCGTTTCGGCCGCCAGGTCTCCGGTTACGCGCTGGAGCACCTGCTGCCCGAACGCGGGTTCGACCTGCGGCGGGCGCTGGTCGGCAGCGAGGGCACGCTGGCCGTCGTCACCGGCGCCACCGTGGCACTGGTGGCCGAGCCGGAGCACCGGGTGCTGGCCGTGCTCGGCTACCCGGACATGGCCGCGGCCGCCGACGCGGTGCCGGCGATCCTGCCGCACCGGCCGGTCGCCTGCGAGGGCCTGGACGCGCGGATCGTCGATAGCGTGCGGGCGCGCCGCGGCCCGGCCGCGGTGCCCGCGCTGCCGCGCGGCTCAGGCTGGATCTTCGCTGAGGTGGCGGGCGAGAGCGCCGCGGCGGCGGCGGCTGCCGCGGCGGCGCTGGCGGCCGACGGGGGTGCGCTGGACGCCCTGGTGGTCACCGACGCCGCGCACGCCGCCGCCCTGTGGCGGATCCGCGAGGACGGGGCCGGGCTGGCCGGGCGAACCCCGGCCGGCCGTCCCGCCTACCCGGGCTGGGAGGATTCGGCCGTCCCGCCGGCCGTGCTCGGCGATTACCTGCGCGACCTGGACGGGCTGCTGGCGCAGTACCAGCTGACCGGGGTCCCGTACGGCCATTTCGGCGACGGCTGCCTGCACCTGCGGCTGGATTTCCCGCTCGGCGAGCCCGACGGGAGGCGGGTGCTGCGGGCGTTCATGACCGACGCAGCCGCGCTCGTCGCCCGCTACGGCGGCTCGCTATCGGGCGAGCACGGCGACGGCAGGCACCGCAGCGAACTGCTGCCGGTGATGTACTCGCCGCCGGTGCTGGAGCTGTTCGGCGCGGTCAAGGCCGCGTTCGACCCGGACGGCCTGCTCAACCCCGGCGTGCTCGTGCAGCCGCGGCCGCTGGACGCCGACCTGCGCCCGGCGGCGGCGGGCCCGGTGCGCGCGTCGCTGGCACTGGCCTACCCGGGTGACGGGGGCGACTTCGCCGCGGCGGTGCACCGCTGCACGGGGGTGGGCAAGTGCCGGGCCGACCCGGTCCCAGCCGGCGCCGTGATGTGCCCGTCGTACCAGGCCACCAGGGACGAGGTGCACTCGACCAGGGGCCGGGCCCGGGTACTGCAGGAAATGGTCAACGGCTCGCTGGTCACCGGCGGCTGGCGGGCGCCGGAGGTGCACGATGCGCTGGACCTGTGCCTGTCGTGCAAGGCGTGCGCTACCGAGTGCCCCGCGGGCGTGGACATGGCCGCCTACAAGGCCGAGGTGCTGCACCAGGCCTACCGCGGCAGGCTGCGTCCCCGCTCGCACTACGCGCTCGGGCAGCTGCCTCGGTGGGCGCGGCTGGCGTCGCTGGCGCCCGGCACGGTCAACGCGCTGCTGTCGGCGCCGCCCGCGGCCCGGACCGCGCGCTTCGCGGCCGGCCTGGACCAGCGGCGCGGGCTGCCGCGCTTCGCGCCGGGGTCGCTGCGGTCCTGGCACCGCCGTCACCGCCCGGCGCCGCCGCCGGACGGGCCGCAGGCCCTGCTGCTGCCGGACACCTTCACCAGCTATTTCGCCCCGGAGACCGGGGCCGCGGCCATCCGGCTGCTGACCGCCGCCGGATACCGCGTGGACCTGCCCCGCCAGCGCATCTGCTGCGCGATCACGTGGATATCCACCGGCCAGCTGGACGCTGCCCGGCGGATACTGCGGCGGACCGTGGCCGCTCTGCTGCCGGCCGCGGAGGCCGGCGTCCGGCTTGTCGGCCTGGAACCCTCCTGCGCCGCGACGCTGAAGTCAGACGCAGTGGAGCTGCTGGACTCCGCGGCGGCACGGACTGTGGCGAGCGCGGTCAGCACCCTGGCGCAGGCCCTCACCGCCGCCCCCGGCTGGCAGCCGCCCCGGCTCGACGGCGTGAGCGTGCTGGCCCAGCCGCACTGCCATCACTCCGCGGTGCTCGGCTGGGACACTGACGCGGCGCTGCTGCGGGCCGCGGGGGCGCAGCTGACCCGGCTGGCCGGCTGCTGCGGGCTGGCGGGGAATTTCGGCGTGGAGCGCGGCCACTACGAGGTCTCCGTGGCGGTCGCGCAGGCCGCCCTGCTGCCGGCGGTGCGCTCCGCCCCGCCGGGCACCGTGGTGCTCGCCGACGGCTTTTCCTGCCGGACCCAGCTTGCTGACCTGGCCGGGATCCGGGGGGTGCACCTGGCGCAGCTGCTGAGCCGGCCGGATCCGGGGTCGGCAGCTGCTCCCGGCGCAGCGGGCATCGCGGCCGGGCTCTCTGGCTAGCCCGGCTCGGCCACCGGGCGCCCGCGACTGCGGCGAGCGCAGCCGGGTCGGGTGGCCGCCCCTGGCGGCGGCTGCTGCCCCGTGCGCAGTTCCGGGGAGCCGCAGCGCGGGGTGGGCAGTACGGCGCCGAGCAGCCCGAGCCCACCGAGGACCTCATGCAGGTGGGCTACGCGGGCCTGCTCAAGGCCATCAACAACTTCGACGCCGCCGGCGGGGACAGCCTGGCTGCCTATGCCCAGCCATCCGGAGCGCCGCTGGCATGCGCGCCAGCCGGCCGGGGTAGCGATTACCCGATGAGCACCACAGCGGCGGCCGCGCGCCGCGCACGGTCCCGGCCGGTCCGCGGGCACTGCCAGCCCTGCCGCCGGGAG
>JBKQSL010000453.1:0-10089 GCA_052143655.1 Streptosporangiaceae bacterium
ACGCCGAACGCCGCGGCCAGGCCGATGAAAACCAGCGCGGCCAAGAGCGTGACGATCGTGACGGCGAGACCCCGGCGCGGGATCCGCCGTTGCACTCTAGCCACGGCCGGGTTGAGCAGCGTCGCGACGAACCCCGCCACGAGCATCAGCATCACGATGTCCCGCAGCAGGTAGATCAGCTTGCCGATCACGTAGGTGGCGACGACCACCCCGGCCGTAACCAGGATGGTCCGCAGCGGGACGTGGCGCCGGTCGGCGGCCCTGAACAGGCGCGCTAGCCTGCCTCGCGGCCTTTCGCCGCCGACGGGCTGTGTCGTCATGACCGCTCCTCACACCAGATTGCTAGAATTCTTGATCACTCTTGTAATTAATCATCAGTGATGATGATCATCGTGTCAAGAGCTGGCCCGGCGGGGTGAGGCACCCGGGGAGCCCGGCAGCGCTGCGAGCGAAAGGGACCGTCACGCTCGGCCACTCAGCAGGTCCCTGATCGCGCGCGGCCCACTACGTCAACTACCTCGACCCTGCCAGCACTGGTGGCACCGCATCTTGCACGAACACGTCGGCGGGAGGCTGCAGCCCGTCCTGCAGTCCCTGCCGGGGGTGGTTGTCATCAGGGTGCCCTTCCACCTAGCGGACTGACCCGTCCCAGCGCGAGCGCCCCCGGCTGTCGACATTACGACGACGCGGGTGCCGTACTGCGATGCTGTGCAGCCCATGTCTTGAGAGTGTGCTGAGTGGGATTGCCTATCGCGCCCGAGGCGCTCGTGAAGCGTCCGCGGCCCGACGATCCGCCGCTGCGAGGCGTATGAGGGCGAATGCTAATCGGGGCGGGTGCCCTGGTTTTGCGCACCTATCCGCTCCTGCCCTGAAATCGGGGCGGGTGGCCTGGCAGGCGCAGGCGCGCTGATGGCGAGGCGCCCGGGTGGCGCGAGGAGATCCGGACCCGCAGCGCCGCCGGCCGGATAGCGAACCGCAGCGGCGGACTGAGTTCCACTGCCTCGCCGTCAATTCCGGCGTGGACCGGTTCAGGAGCACTGACCTCCAGACGCGGCGCGCTCCAGGCTCGCCCTGGAGGGCGCGGGCTGTCGCTGGGCGCGTCGACGACGACGATCCCGAGCTGCCCGCCGCCGAGCGTCGGGCGGGTGCCGCGAACCAGCGGGCGATCAAGCGCGTAGGCGTTGTTCGACACGAGAACGACGACGAGATCACGGTGCTCGCGCCCCAAGTCGTCGACCAGGCACAGCGCAGGCGTCTCCGTGCTTGGACCCATCACCTCGGCCGCGGTCTCCAGGAGGGTGCGCACCTTGGCATCGCGGTAGGCCGGGCTGCGGACCGCGTCTCCGTAGATCCCCAGCGAGGCATTGTTGAGGAATGCGCGCCCGTTCACCTCTGCCATGTCGATCTGGCGCTCGACACCGTCGGTGAACGCGTCGAGAGCGCCGATCACGTCGTGCCGGTCCACCCCCACGTCGAGCGCAAAGTGGTTGCGCGTCCCGGCTGGAACGCACACAAATGGAATGCCGTGCGCAGCCGCCACTGCGGCCACGACCGCCAGCGACCCGTCGCCTCCAGCGATCCCGAGCGCGTCTGCGTCGGCCGCCACGGCTTCACGGGCCAGCGCGTCCAGGTCCTGGCCCGGGGCGAGGATGACAGCCTCGATCTCCTTTTCGCGCGCCCGCTCGGCGACCCGGGCGTGTGAGGCCTTGCCGCCGCCCGACCCCGGGTTGACGAACAGCACTGGCCGGCGCGGCGGATCGGCAGGCTGCCAGCCATAACGTGACAGCTGTCGCTGTGATGGGTTCATCGCGGGTGTGGGGAGCATGGACGAATCACGACGTCGGCATCAGGTCCAGGCCACTGTAGCTCTTCGCACCTGGTAGCCCCGGCCTGCGATCCCCGCGCCCGTGGCGACCCGGCCACCCGGCATTGCTGACGAGGAACGCAGTCGGCGGCTTCGTCGCAGGTGTTACCACGTGCCGGTGTCCGGGAGAGGCAGGGCGGCGAGGCGGGCGGCTTCGTCGGCGGGGACGCCGAGCATGCGCAGATCGGCCTCGGCGAGCTGGTCGACGGTGGTCTCCGTGACGCGTTCCGGGTGCCGCTGGCGCATCCGGAAGAGCCCGAGCATGCCGCCGGTCGCGGCGCTGAGCGCGATCTCGGCATCGGAAACCGTGAAGCGCCCCACGGCCTTCCCAGCCTCGATGTCGCG
Source organism: Streptosporangiaceae bacterium (assembly GCA_052143655.1). Lineage (GTDB taxonomy): Bacteria > Actinomycetota > Actinomycetes > Streptosporangiales > Streptosporangiaceae > CAVSUR01. The sequence continues at coordinate 2,210 of JBKQSL010000453.1, forward strand.
CAGAGCTCGCGGCGCCAGGCCGATGGGGATGTCCAGGACGCCCAGGCCGGCGCCGGCGAGGAACCCGGCCATCTCCGGGTGAGTCCAGCCCAGCCGCCCGGTGATCCGGGTGCCGACGGCGAACACCTCCGCCGGGTCGGTGATGCCGGCGCTGGCGCGGTCAATCATCTTCCCCCAGCGTTCCAGCACCTCCTCCGAGGCGGTCTGGAACAGCTGCTCCTTGCTGTCGAAGTGGTTGTAGAACGAGCCGAAGCCAATGTCGGCCTCCTCGGTGATCTCCTGGATGCTCGCCCGGTCCTCGCGGCCCTCGGCGATCAGCCGCACGGCGGCGTCGATGAGGGCCTGCCGGGTACGGGCCTTACGCCGGTCCAGCCGCGACACCCTTGGCGCGCTGACTGCCGGTACCGCCTCTGCCATCACTCCTCCTCCTGTCCACCTGGCACCCTTAGCGGCCACGCTGGCTGGTCCTAGCCCGACCGCGGCCGCCGCCTGCCGGTCGTTGCTCAGCCTCCATCCGTAGTGGAATCCGCCATCACTGCTGATAATTTATGCCAGGACTGACTATACCTGATCCCGCGCCGGTGCGCATCTCCGCCACGGGCGTCCGGCTTCGCCGGTTGCGGTGAGGAGAGGATTCCGCGGGGCTACGCCGTGGAGCGCCATTGCTCCCCGGGTGCTGTCTGTCCCGCCCGGGCGAGGAGCCGCGCCTGCCAGCAGGCCGAAGATGAACCCGCCGACGTGGGCGAAGAACGCCACGCCGCCCCCGTTCGCCGAGGCGCTGAACAGCCCGAAGCTCGCCTCGATGAGTTGGAAGATGAACACGGCGAAGTTGGCCACGATCAGCAACACATTGCCGATCGGGAACCGCCGTGCGGGGATGCCGTCTGAGAGCGAAGCATTTCAAGACCTCCTCGGCAAGCTCTGCTGCCGGACCGGCCGCCGGCACCGGTTCAGCGACCCTGAGCCAGGCCGGCGATCGGCTTGGCCCGGCTCAGGCCGGGTTCTCTTCTTTGTGGGGGGAGTGTGCCGGGTGCAGGGTCTTCTCGGTGCGGCGCAGCTCGATGCCCTGCACCAGCATCCACATCCCGAAGATCACGTTGAACAGGCCGAACAACAGCGCGAGGGTGACCGCGCCGATGCCGGGGCGGGCGCACAGCACCATGCCGAACGCGATGGTGAGCAGCCCGCCCAGGATGAGCATCGCCCGGGTCCCGGCCAGCTCGCCGGACCGGAAGGCGGCGGAGAACTCCACCAGGCCGGCGATGATCGCCCACACGCCCACGATCAGGACTAGGACCAGCGCGGTAGGCCCCGGCCAGGCCAGCGCGACCACCCCGGCGGCCAGGTCGACCAGGCCGAGCAGCAGGTGCCCGATGACCGGCCCGGCGTTGCGGCTGCTGAACGCCCGCACGGCCTGCATGCCGGCGGCGATGAACGCGTACACGGCGAACAAGATGACCAGCGCCAGCACGGTGACCGAGGGCCAGGCCAGCGCGATGATCCCGACGACCACGGCCAGGATGCCGCGCGAGATCAGGGACGTGCTGAGTGACTTGAGCATGACGGTTCCTTTCACTTGCGTCACTGCCCGGGCTCCCGGGGTGCCTCACCCCGCCGGGCCAGCTCTTGACACGATGATTATCATCACTGATGATTAATCACAAGAGTGATCGAGCAATTCAGCACTCTGGTGTGAGGAGCGATCATGACAACACAGCCCGTCGACGACGAAAGGCTGCCCGTACACAACTGGCGCGTGACCCGGCTCACCCGGCTCGGCATCCCCCGGGCGCTGGCCGAGGTCTACGCCGACCGCCTCGACTGGCACCAGGTCGCCCGGCTGGTCCAGCACGGCTGCCCCCCCGCCGCTGGCCCTGCGCATCGCCCGCCAATGAGCGGACCAGGGACGAAGGGCCCCTGGCTACCGGGGACCGATAGTCCTTGCCTTCCCGATGGCAGCCGACGATCGTGGACCGCAATTTCACCGAGGCCTCCGGGCAGCACCGTGCGGCCGTGCGCGCAATCGCCAGGGTTTTGCATGAGGACGAGGCGCACCGGCAAGCGGACCTGCACGAAGTCGCTGAAGAAGCTGAAGAAGAGGCCGAGGCCGTGCCGGACTGGCCACCCGGCCCCTGACAGCGGCATGAAGACGCGGCCTCACCAGCACATGAGTAGCCCGCCGCAGATCACGGTCCCAGACCGACTCCGCCGCCTTCTCCGTGGCCCGCTGGGCGGGCGCGCCGCCGAGGTGGTCGTCTACGGCGACGTCACCACCGGCGCAGAGAACGACCTGGAGCACGCCAGCGACATCGCCCGGCAGATGGTCGGCCGATGGGGAATGTCACCGGCCATCGGGCCGGTGTCGGTGCTTTCCCGTGGCACCGCGCGCAGTCCTGCGCGTTTGCATTCGCGGCCTCCCGGCTCGGCGAAGACGGTCGATATACAGCACGACGGCGCGAACAAGGACCGCTTACCGGCGGGACGGCTGCGAATGGGCATATCAGGCGGCTGACGCGGCCGGCGTGCCGACCGGCCGGGCGAGCATCTGGCTGAGCGCGGCAGCGAGCGCAGCGAGGGGGTCGCTAGTCCCGGTCTGCTGCCGCCAGGCGATGAACCGGTCAGGGCGTACCAGGATCGCGCCGTCGCGGCCGATCTGGCGATGGCGCACCCAGGCGCAGCGCGGGTCGTACAGGTCCCCGTCGAGGTGGCCGATCCGCAGCGCGTCGAGCGGGACGTCCGCTTCTGCGGCGAGCTGCCTGGCAGCTTCGCACCAGGCGTGGCCGTCCTCGCCGGCGATCAGCAGGAACCGCCCCGGTGCGACGAGGTCTTTGACCGGGCGGCGGCGGCCGTCCTCGTCATTGATCCAGGCGTGCGGCAGCGGGGCACCCGGGCGGGTGGACGGCCGGTACACGCGGATGTCGTCGGCCGACGTGGGCGCGGCGCTGCCGTCAGGCACCACGGCCGCAGATTCGTAGCAGTAGCCGAACTCGACCTTGAGCTCGCTGAATTCCATCGACTGCGCGCGCATCGCCCGCAGCACGTCGGAGCGGTGCGCGGCGTCCTCGGGCCGGCCGCTCCACATCGGGTGCAGCTGCTGCATGTTCTGCTCGGGCGTGTTCTCGTGGGAGATGCCGAGGGCCGCGCCGATGGCGAAATGGTTGACCGCGTTCTCCAGTGAGCGCTGCGCGTTGCGCTGATCCACCGGGCGGCGCTCTGGTTCGTAGGTATCCAGCAGGGCCGGTGACGCGTGACCGGCGAGCACCAGTGCCAGCTTCCAGGAGAGGTTCTGCGCGTCGTGGATCGCGCTGGTCAGTCCCAGCCCGCCGGTGGGCGGGTGGCGGTGCGCCGCGTCTCCCACCAGGAATACGCGGCCGGTCCGGAACTCGGAGGCCATCATCGCCTCGACCGACCAGCGCGTGATCTTGTGGATCTTCATCGCCAGATCCGGAAATACCCAGCGCCTCGCGGGCGTCGGCCTCGACCTGCGCGTCCGACTGGGCCCGGGGGTCATCGGCCGGGTAGTTGAGGTGGATCACCCACTCCTCGGACTGAGGGCCCCATCCCGTTCCGGCCCCATGGGGACCATCACCACCAGGACGCCGGCCTGCGGTGAGAAGATCCAGCGGATCAGGACGTCGGGGTCCGGAGCCCACGGCGAGAAGTCGGCGGACACATGTAGCGTCGCGGTCTGCGTCACCACGCCGAGCCCCTCGTATCCGACGTCGGCCAGGCTGGCCACCCGGCGGCCCCCGTCCGCGCCGAGCAGGTACTGGCAGCGCACTGCGTAGTGACGGCCGGAGGCGTTGTCGCGGACCGTGGCCCGAACGCCCTGGCCGTCTTGTTCCAGGCCGACCAGCTCGTGGCCGAAGCGGATCCTTCCCGGGGATAGCTCCTCCGCCCGGGCCTTGAGCAGCGGCTCGAGGCGGATCTGCGGCAGGTTCAGCTGCCGCCACGGGCTCGCCGCCTGCCAGCTGTCATCGGCCCCGCCGGCGCCCCAGCACTCCAGGCGAGCCGGGCGGCGCCCGTAGTCAGGGCCGGGACCGGCGAAGCCCGCGTAGAACGCCGTCGCCGCCATCTGCTCCGACGGCGTGCTCCGTTCCGCGATCGCGGCGGCCGCGCCCGCATCCTCGAGCACCTCCATCGCCCGCTGGTTCAGGACATGGGCCTTTGGGCAGGTCGGAGGTCTGCGGGCGGGCGCTGACCAGCAGGTGCTCGACTCCCAGGCGGGCCAGCAGCATGGGGGCATGACAGGACGCGCCGGAGTGACGCCCAACCGCCGGGGCGTGAAGTCCCGCGAACTGGTGCTGGACGCCGCCGAGCGGGTCATGGCCGAGCATGGCTTCGAAGCCGCAACGCTGGCCCGCGTGGTGGGGGAAGCCGGCATCCCGATGAGCTCCGTCTACCACTACTTCGGATCCAAGGACGGAATCCTGCTCGCCGTCATGGAACGCGGCGCCGGCCGCTGCTTCGCCGGCCTGCCGGACCTGAGCCGGCGGTCCGGGCGCCCGGCACAGCACCTGGCCAGGGTGGTGTCGGCTGCCACCCGCACGCTTGAGCGTCACCCGAACTTCCTGCGCCTGCTGATCGTCTTCGCCGCGCAGCCGCCAGCCGCCGGCGACGGGGAGATCCAGGCCGTCGTGTGCCGCGTCCGCGAGCACGCGCTTCAGCTGCTGCGTGCGCAGATCGCGGTCGCGTTCGGCGACGATCTGCAGAGCCCGGTCACTGACCAGCTCGCGCGCTTCGCGCTCGCCGCCATCGACGGCGCCTTCGTGGCCGGTCAGTCCGACCGCGGAGCCACGCTCGAGCACCTGCTCCAGCCGCTCGCGCCCTCGCTGGTAGCATCCCGCCGGACACTGCTGGCCAGACAGAGCTGCACTGGTCGCCAGCCGTAGCACCGGCAGGACAAAGCTCATCGCGGTGCTGGGGACCTGGCCGCGGCTGTCAACGCCGAACCCGGCCTGGTTCACGGTCGCGTTGGTCGCCGAGCTGGCCTCTTTCACCTGCAACTTCGCCTTGCAGCGGCTGGCGCTGCGCACGACGGACTGGTCCCGTGGTCACCGCCGGGCTGGCCGGCAATGCGGTTACCAACAGCCTGCCCGGCGGCGACGCCGCAGGCGCCGCCGTCCAGTTCAGCATGCTCACCGTCGCGGGGTTCGACGCCGACGCAGGCGCTGGCGGCGTCACCGCGTTCTGCCTGCTCGGCGTCGGCTGGCTGCTGGCCGCCCTGCGCGCCACCGGAGCCAGCCCGCAGCCCTCTCTGGTGCTGCTCGCCTGCGCCGCCATCGGCATCATCGCGATGGTCTTGCTGCTGACCGGTGCCCTGATCACCCACCGGCGGGCGCTGGACTCCGCGAAGGAGATGGCACCCGCGCTGCTCGCCCTCGCCTACCTGGCCATCGCCCTCACCAGCTGAGCGGTACCCGCCCTCGCGGCAGCGTCCCGGCCCTCCGGCGCTTGTACGACGGTCTGTTCGCGGAGTGGCGGAGTTAGCGGAACAGCCCAGAGATGAGGTTGACCGAGCCTGCGACAATGACCACGCCGAACACATACGACAGGATGGCGTGGGCAAGCACGGTGCGCCGGATCTGGGCGTCGCGCAGCGTGGTGTCGGACACCTGGTAGGTCATGCCGATCGTGAAGGCGACGTAGGCGAAGTCGCGGTAGCTGGGCTGTTGCTGCCCGTCCTCGGTACCGAAGGCGATACCGCTGGGCTCGGACCGGAAATACTGGTCGGCGTAACGCAGGGTGTAGACGGTGTTCATCACGGTCCATGACAAGACGACGGTCAGCACGGCGGCGCCGATCAGGAGCACCCGCAGAGCGCCGCTGCGCTGCTCCGCGAGGTGTAGCGCGTAACCCGCTCCCAGCAGGCTGGCGACGCTGGCCCCGACCAGCAGCGCCCTGGCCGAGCCTTCGGTTTGGTCTTCCCGGACGGCGAGCTGCGGCGCGCGTGAGCTGTCGGCTCGGACAATGATCGGCCAGGCGGCCAGGAGGAAAGTAAGCGCGGCGGCGTCCCAGCCGCCGGTCAGTGCCAGCGCCCAGGTCACGAACGGCAGGAGAACAACAGCGACGATCAGCCCGGCGATGAATACCGTGATCGCCCGCCGCATGGCCGGGGCGTGCCAGCCGAGCCATCGGTGGTACAGGGTGGATGCTGGGAAGCCGGTCATCGTCTGAGTATTCACACCGCCTGCCGGCGTGTCATTCGCGGGCAGAACGACCCCGGCGATAGTGATCAGACAAGATGGCGCCGGACACGTTGCTATGGTCGGCTCAGCTTTACGGGGGCTGGCCTGCGCGGCGGCGCCGGCAGGCGCGGCAGCGGCGCGGGCGGGGTGGATCGAGTCCCCACCCGCTCGCCGCTGAGGACCCTGGCCGCGTTGATCAGGGTCAGGTGGGTGAACGCCTGCGGGAAGTTGCCGACCTGCCGGCCGCGGGCGCACCCAGGTATCTGTGCTGCCGGCGAGGGCGCCCCGTTCGGCCTTCGGGAAGCTGCTAAGAAGCGAGGCCACGTATTCCTGGCGCGCGCCGCTCGGGCTGCTGCTGGGAGTCGGGGTCCCGGTGCTGGCCCTGGTGGTCCTCGGCCTCATCCCCGGTGCGAACAAGCCTGTCAAGTCGCTGGGTGGCCTGACCCTCTTCAGCGTCTACTTCCCGGTCCTCATCGTGCTCGCGCTGGCTGTGCTCTCTCTCCTCAGCCTGCCCACGCACCTGGCCAGCTACCGGGAGCAGGGCATCTTGCGGCGGCTGTCCACAACGCCGGTCCCCCCGGCGTGGATGCTGGCGGCGCAGGTCATCATCAACCTTGCCCTGGCCGCGCTGGCCCTGGGCATTCTCGTGGCGGCGGGCATAGCGGGGTTCGGCCTGGGCGCGCCCAGGCAACCAGGCGGGTTCACGCTGGCACTGCTGCTGAGCGTTGCTGCCATGTTCGCCGTCGGGCTGTGGATCGCGGCCATCGCCCGCACCCAGAACGCCGCCGCCGCCATCGGGCAGCTGCTGTTGATCCCCCTGCTGTTCTTCTCGGGCTTTTTCCTCCCCCGGGCGAGCATGCCGCCGGTATTCCGGGAGATCGGCGACTGGACTCCCGCGGGCGCCGCCGCGCACGCGCTGCAGGACTCAATGCTTGGCGCGTTCCCGTCAGCACAGTCTTTGCTGGTCCTGGCCGCCTGGGCGGTGGTATTCGCGGCCCTGGCCGTGCGCTTCTTCAGGTGGGAGTGGGACAAGCCGAACACCTGTCCGGACAGAACGAGGAGGCAGAACAGTGTCGACAACCGAAGTAAGCGGTGAGATACCCCTCGAAGAAATCCAGCGCACCCTGAGCGAGGCACTGGGGCGCGGCTACCGGGTGACCGCCACGTCGGACTGCACGCTGAAGATCCGGCGCATGCCCCTGATGACAGCCAAGGTCAACGTGAAGTGGCACGGGGACAGGACGATCCTCCAGGCCGCCCCCGGTGAAGTCTGGATCCTTCAGGGCATCAACGCGCTCACCATCTGCCCGAAGATCCGCCGCGCCCTTTCCCAGGCATTCGCGCCTGGCAGTCGCGCGCACAGCGGTACGGCCGGCACATAACGACACCAGGGGCCGGGGCCAGCGGCCAGGGCGCTGATCACCGTGACCGGCGACGACCTGGCGGGCACGAAGGGCTGCCGACCGGCGCGCACGCCGGCAAGCATCAGCCCGGCTGCGGCATTACCGCTTATGCCCCGGGCCGGCCATCCGCACTCGCCAGCAAGCCCAGCTACATGACCCACAGCGGGCGCCCGGCTCGTCCGGGGGTTACTGGCCGACGCGGCCGTCGATCCGCTCGCGGAGCAGGCCGGCGTGGCCGAGGTGGCGGGCGTGCTCCTCGACCATGTGGAGTATCACCTCGCGCAGCGCG
>JBKQSL010000454.1:0-8175 GCA_052143655.1 Streptosporangiaceae bacterium
GCCGCTGGCCAGGGACGCGTCCGACAGCCAGCCTGTCGGACCGGCCCAATCGCCCGCGACGAACAGGCCCGGCGTCTCTTCCACCGCGACCGAGGGACGGCCGGCCAGGCCCATGCCCACGGCCGGCAGCGCGGTCGCGACCGTCATCTTCGGTAGGAACCGGGAGGTCGCGACGTCACCGGCGGCAATGCCCGCCGCCGCCGCGAACGTCTCAAGCCGGGCCCGGTCGGCGCCCGCCGATGTCGCTCCGTACCGCATCACGTGCACCATTCCCATGCCCGCCGGGGCCAGCTTCCCGCCTGGCGCGTGCGGGGACAGATACAGCGGCTCATCGATCCCGAACGTCAGCCGCGTCCGGATGTGCCGGACGCCCAGGTCGAGGCACGCGGCCGTGACTTCCGGGCCGAGTCCGTGCCAGCCCGGGTTGGCTGGCAGCAGCCGCCGCGTCCCCGCCGAGGTGCCCGTCGCGACCACTACCGCCGCAGCGGGGATCTCCTGCCCGGACAGGGTCCGCACACCCCACGCGCCCGGCTCGCCGGAGATCCCGGCGACCGGCGTGTGCACGCGGAGTTGCGCGCCCGCTTCGGTGGCGCGCGCCTGGAGGCCCTCCACGAGGGCCTGCCAGCCCTGGTCCAGGTAGCCGACTCCACGCCACGCCATCCGCAGCTGGCCGATCGCGAGGTCTGCGGGCATCGCGTCCATGTCAGCCACGTAGCTGGTGACCCGCACGATGAACTCCAGCATCGCCGCGGCCCTGGGCGTCAGGTCCAGAGACGCGAGCCAGTCGCGGGTGCTGATGCGCGGGGAGTCAGCACGACCCGTTCGGGAAATCCTGGTGAAGGCGGCGGTCAGCTGGGCCGTGGCGCGCGCCCCGAGGACCCGGCGGGACAGCGGCGGGTACAGCCCGCCGCCGACGAGGACGCGGGCACCGCGCAACGGCGGGAGGTGCGTCGCGGGCCGGACGCCGAGGCGGTTCAGGACCCGTCGGCCGGCGCCACCTACGTACACAGCGTGCGGACCACGGTTGAACCGGAACCCGTCCATCTCGTCGGTGCGGGCGCGGCCGCCTGGGGACTTCTCGTCCAGAATGAGGACGCGAGCGCCGGCGCGGGCCGCGGTGGCCGCGGCAGCGAGCCCTGCCAGCCCCGCCCCCGCGATGACTACTTGATCTGCGTTCGTTTCTCGTGTCATGCTCTACTGACTAGGCAGCACCGCGTTTCGTGACGCCCGCGCTTGCCGCCCGGCGACGGCCAGCTTGTCCGGCGCGGCGATCGTATACAGCGCCGTGATCTTCCCCCCGTCGATGACCGGGACGAACACCGCGAGCAGCTCGCCGTCGGCCCAGATCAGCATGCTGGGGCTGCCGTTCACTTCGGCCTCCGACATCCGCAGCCCGCCGCGCAGGCTCCCGCCGAGTGCGTGCACCAGCGCGGGGGTGAGTTCCGCGCCCACAGCCAGCGCCGGGCCGAGCGCGGCGAACAGGCGGGCTACCTTCGCGCGGCCGTATACCGGGCGCAGGCCCGCGGGCACCTTGCCGCCGCCGTCGCTCCACGACACCACGTCGTCCGAGAGGAACCGTTCGAGGCCGCCGAGGTCGCCGACCGCCGCGGCAGCGAGGAACTGACTGGTGAGCTGGCGCCACCGGGCGGCTTCATCAGGATCGGCGGGAGTGAACCGGGCGTGGCGTGATTCGGCGCGCACCCGCGCGGCAGCCCGGTGACCGAGTTGTCGGCATGCGGCCTCACTGCGGCCGATGATGCCAGCGATCTCGCCATACCGGTAGCCGAACGCCTCGCGCAGGATGAACACTGCGCGCTCCGGCGCGGTCAACTGCTCGCACAGCAGGAGCAGCGCCATCGACACGGACTCACGCTGCGCCGCCGTTTCGAGAGGGCCGGGGTCCCCGCCAGCCCCGGTCACGACCGCGGTCCCAATCCCGGCACTGTTGCCGGTACCGGTCAGGACGGGCTCGGGCAGCCAGGTGCCGGTGTAGCGCTCGCGGCGCACCCGCGCACTCGTGAGCTCGGTGAGGCACAGGTTCGTGACGGCTCGCATCAGCCATGCGGCAGGTTCGACGATCGCGTCCCGATCGGCGGCGTCCCAGCGAAGGAACCCGTCCTGCAGCACGTCCTCGGCGTCCGACGCGGACCCGAGCAGCCGGTACGCCAAGCCAAAGAGCCGCCCCCGCTGCGCGCCGAAAACAGCGGCGGCGTCGCCTGTCACGCATCCGAGGCTACCGGCAGCGGGTCGCTTATCAGGGCTCGTCCCAAACAAGCGCTGCTCCTCGGTGCTGGCCGGCCACGGCCGGGCCGGCCGGCTGGCGGGTCTGGGGACCCGCTTGCGCTCGGCGCGGCGGCCGCGATCCTGGGCAGCTGGCGGTTCATCCGCCGCGACTTGCAGAACGGCTGAGGCGCAGCCGGTCCGCTGGCCCGGCCATATGGGCGCACCGCGCCGCCTCGTGCCACGAGAGGCCGGCGAGCTCCTTCAGGCCCGCCAGCGGAGAGCGCGGGCAGACGTCATGGTGCCGGCCTGCGGTCGCCGAGGTAGTTGTCGGCCTGCAGGTTGAACAGTTCGGCGTAGATGCCCTGGCGGCGCAGCAGCTCGTGATGGCTGCCGGTCTCGGCCACCCGGCCCTGGTCCAGGACGATGATCAGGTCGGCCATGTGGACGCTGGAGAATCGGTGCGAGACGAGGACCGTGATGGTGCCGTTAGCTCGCCCGAGCCGCCGGGCGGCATCGTGGTAGCGGGCGAACAGCTCCGCCTCACTGGGCGGGTCGAGGCTGGAGGTCGGCTCATCCAGCACGACGAGCAACGGCCTGCGGCGCATCAGCCCGCGGGCCAGGGCGAGCCGCTGCCACTGGCCGGTGGACAGCGAGCGACCGCCGACCCAGGGGCCGAGCAGCGTGTCCAGTCCCGCAGGGAACCGGCCGATCAGGGCGCCAGCGTCGGCCCGGTGCAACGCCTCCTCGACGGCATCGCGGTCGCCGACGCGGGGCAGGTCGCCCACGCCGACACCATCACCGATCGTCATATGGAACTGGACGAAATCCTGGAACGCGGCGGTTGTCGCGGACCGTCAGGTGCCAGGTTCGATGGTGGCCAGGTCGGTGCCGTCGACGGTGATCTGGCCGCTGGTCGGCCGGTACATGCCGGTGAGCAGCTTGGCCAGGGTGCTCTTGCCCGCCCCGTTCTCCCCGATGAGCGCGACGGTGGCGCCGGCGGGCAGCACCAGGTCCACGTCCTGGAGGATCCGATCCTGGCGGCCTGGGTAGGCGAAGCCAACGTGCTCGAAGCGGATGCCCTGACGCAGCCGGGACGGCACGGGCTGCTGCCCTCCAGCGGTGGCCGACTCCACGTAGTCCTCCAGCCAGAGCAGGCGGTCCGCGGTGACCGCGGCGGTGGCGAAGGAGCCGCCGTTGGTCGTGGTCCCGGAGATCTGGCGCTGCGTCCGGCGCAACAGGCTGATGGCCTCGACGACGTCCGGGTAGGCCAGCCCGAGTGCCGCGCCGGCCAGCGCGGCCAGCACGCACACGGTCAGCAGGAACGGGTCGGCTTGCCACGCCACCCCGAAGAGGACGCCCAGCCGCCGCAGCATCCGAGGGGGACGGCCGTGTCGCGGCGCGCGGCGGTGCCGGGCCTCAGCCACGGCCACCGCCGGGACCCGCCGCGGTGAAGCGGCTGGCCTGGATCATGAACATGCGGGCATAGGTGCCGCCCGCGGCGACCAGTTCGTCGTGGTCGCCCAGCTCGGTGATGCGCCCGCCGTCGAGCACCGCGATCCGGTCGGCCCGGCGGACGCTGGCGAACCGGTGGGAAATGATCAGAGTGGTGACCCCGGCTGTCAGCTCCAGGAAGCGGTCGTAGAACAGTGCCTCGGCCCGTACGTCCAGTTGCGCGGTCGGCTCGTCGAGCACCAGCACCCGGGCCCCCCGCGCGACCGAGTACAGCGCCCGGGCCAGGGCGATCCGCTGCCACTGGCCGCCGGAAAGATCGACGCCACCGGCATATTCGGGTGAGCAGAGGCTGTCCCAGCCGCTGGGCAGGCTATCCACCACGCCGCGGGCGCCGGCCTGCTCGGCCGCCCGCTCCAGAGCGGTCACATCGATCTCACCGCCCAGATCGGCCAGCGCGACGTTCTCCCGCACGGTCAGCGGGTAGCGGGTGAAGTCCTGGTACACCACGGCCACCTGCCGCTGCCAGCCCCTGGGGTCCAGGTCGCGCAGGTCGGTCCCGTCCACCAGCACCCGTCCAGCGGTCGGGTCGCGCAGCCGGGCGAGCAGGGTGACCAGCGTGGACTTGCCCGCGCCGTTGACCCCCACCAAGGCCAGCGACGTGCCCATGGGCAGGTCCAGATCCAGCCCGTCCAGGACCGGCCGGTCGCCGTGCGGGTACCGGTAGCTGACCGACTCCAGTCGGATCTCCCGCGCCGGCAGCCCCCGGGCGGGCACCTGGCCGCTGGGGTCGGGAGCCTGGGCGGCCAGCGAGGCGACCACGCGATCCAGATCGGAACAGCCGCGAGCATCTGCTCCAGCGTGACGTCGACCGCCGCTACCCCGCCGACCTGCATGGTCATGACCAGCATGGGCAGCATGATGGCCAGCGTGGCCAGGCTGATCTGGTGCTGGTAGGCGGCTAGGGCGAGCGCGCCGGCGCCCGCCGCGTACATGATCGCGATCAGCCCGCTGCAGGCGGCCACCCGGCGGTTCAGGCGGTGCACCGCGACCCAGGACGGCGCCATTCCGGTCATCCACCGCTCCCGGTGTCGGTTCAGGACCCAGCCGCCCAGGCCGAACACCCGCAGCTCCTTGGCGAACTGGGGGCGCCAGGCGCACGCCAGGTAGTACCACCCGTGTCGCAGTTCTGGCGTGGCCCGGCGCATCAGCGTGGCCCGCTCGGTCAGCAGCCGGAGCATCGGGGGGCGGATCAGCACCCACCCGGCGAAGAACAGCAGGCCGACCCACCAGCGGAACACGGCCAGCACCGCGCACGCGCCCAGCCCGCCGAGCCGGTCGCCGATGGCACCGGCCAGTGCCACCGGCGCGTCGGCCGGCCGGGTGCTGGCCAGCTCACCGCTCGCCGACGCGAGCAGATCCTGAACCAGCGGATCCTCAAGGTGCTCGATGCCGGCCGGGGCGCAGACGGCACGGGCCAGGCGCCGCTGCGTGCCCGCCGTCAGCACCACGGAGCAGTGCGCGGTCAGCAAGTCCTGCGCTGGGGTGCGCATCAGCGACAGCGCATACACGCCCGCGCCTGCGCCGAGTGAGACCAGCAACGCCCGGCCTGCCACCGACCCGAGCCCGTGGGCCACCGCCGCGGGGATCAGGCCGGCGGAGGCTCCCATCGCCACCAGGGCCAGGTTGGGCAGAAGTCCGTCGGCTAGGGCGAACAGGCCCAGGGCGAGAGCGGTCGGCGGGCTTACGTTCCACACCAGCCGCACAACCCGCAGCCGGGCCGAGCCTGCTATGCGGTTCCTTGCGGCCGTCAGCGGGTGCCGCAGCCATGCAGTATTCCAGCGAGGCATTCTTGACTTTAACTAGATGAGGCATCGGATGGCGAATAGGATAGAGATAAGAAGGTCCTGGCGTCACTGCAAGCGATTGGCATTCGACGGTATGCCTTACGGCCGCTCCGGGCTATCGAGCCGCGGCGGCCCAATGTGGGGCCGGAGGGTACCGTTATCACGTCCCCGGCCGGGCAGAACGATCCTCTGGGAGCCATTCAGCGAACCTACATCGCGGCTTCAGCCAGAGGAAACCTGCTGGTCCCTGCGGAATGGCGCCGTGCTGGGCGGTCATCTCAGCGGTATGTGTGACCTGGCCATTCATGTTCCGTGCGGCCGGCTCATCACGGGTGACCTGGGAGTCGTACCCGGCATCCAGGTGGACCCGGATGGCACCGGGCATCCGGCCGAGGTCTGCGGGGTTGTCCGGCGTGTCGGCTGGCAGCGCGGATCCATGGCGGCTGGCCGCGGCCAGGTCCAGCCGGATGCCGTGCCTATCGGTCATTGGCGACCGTTTCATACCCTTGCCGCCTCATACCCTGCTTGCCGCGATCGACCGGGCTACGGCCAGCGCATTCGCCGCCGCCGGGGCAGGTCCCACCAAACCGCGCGGCCGCTAAAGACAGTAATGCGCCGCGTTGACCAGCACGAACACCTTGGGATTGCGACGCCGCGGATTTCAGGTTGAACGGCGGTCGAATCGATAGTGCAGGATCTTCCGTAACGTCACGGTTCAAGTTGGCAGTTGACATGTACCGAAATCGTCGCTTCAATGACGGTGCGCTGATGAGCTCACAGGGGGCAGCCATTGCTGCTGAGCCGTTAGCTCGATTAGCCATGACAAATATCCTTGGGACGGAGAGCTCAACCGTGTTTGGCGCTAATTGCCCGCTGGATCAGGCAGAGGGGCCAGCAGAGATCGTAGATATCCGCAAACTGCGTGCCGCCGACTCGCCGCGCCTGCTGGGAGAGAGCGACGAGGCTATCCAGACCCTCGCCCAGACCGACGGGGTACTTCCCCCCATCGTAGTCCACCGGCCGTCCATGAAGATCATCGACGGGATGCACCGCTACCGTGCCGCGCTGCTGCGCCAGGCCAGCACCATGGAAGTGCGGTACTACGACGGCGATGCGGAGTCCGCCTTCGCGCTCGCGGTACGCGCCAACATGGCCAATGGCCTGCCGCTGAGCCTTGCCGACCGGCGGTCCGCCGCCGGCCGGCTGATCCGGTCACAGCCGCACTGGTCCAGCCGGGCCATCGCCGACCTCACCGGCCTGGCCGCCAAGACCGTGGACAGCATCCGGCGTTCAAGTGGGGAAGAAACGCAGTTGAGCATCAAGCGGCTCGGCCGCGATGGCCGGCTCCGCCCGGTGGACTGCACGGAGGGACGGCGCCGGGTCAGCGAGGCCATCCGCAGGCGCCCCGACGCCACGCTGCGTCAGATCGCTGACGAGGTGGGCGTGTCAGTCGGCACCGTCCGCGACGTCCGCACCAAGATCCGCAACGGCGAAGACCCCATACTGCCGCGGCGGCGCCGCGACAGCCAGCCCAGCGCGGCCAGCGGCGCCTCGGAGGCGATCGCCCGGCTGGCCGACGGTTCGGAACGTGACCAGGTCTGCGTCTCGATCCGCCAGCAGTTGTGCCGCGATCCGGCGGTCCGGATGTCGGAGTCGGGCCGGTCGCTGGTGCGATGGCTGGAGGCGCGCGGGGTGTCGTCGGACGAGCTGCGCGGATTCGTCGAGGGCAGCCCGCCGCACTGCCGCACCGTGCTCGCCAGCCTGGCCCGGCACTACAGCGAGATGTGGAGCGACTACGCCAACGCCCTCGAGCACGCGCTGCGGCCTGAGCGCACCGCGCTGGGGAGCGAGATGACGTCGCAACTGCGGACGGGCTGAGGGCCGGCCGGTGCGCTTTCTTTCCGAGGAATGGATCGAATACCGGCTGGAGCGCTCGGCAGAATTCATCCTCGCCGAGCGGGCGGACCTGCGGGTGCAGCATGTGGTGCACGACTGCCCGGACGGCCGGGTGATCCACTACTACGACGAACTTGCGGAAGGCCGCCTGGTCCGCAGCGGCCTCGGCGATATCGAGGACCCCGCCTTCTGCCTGCACCGAACCTGCGACGACGAAATGAACATCCTGCGCGGTGACATGGACCCCTATATCGCGGTCGTGGACGGCGCCGTCCGGGTCGAGGGTGACGTCGCCCACCTGCTGTCCTTTCTGCCGCTGCTGGCACACCACCAGAAAGAGCTGGACGAGATTTTCGCCAGCCTGGTGGAAGTGGTCGACTCGCCCTAGCGCGACTGCTGGCGTGGTCCAGCGGCATGAACCCGGCGAGGTAGCCCTCGGCCGGGCTGCACCGGGCTTTGCCGCATTCCCGTGCTGGGCTTTGCTGCATTCCGAGGTGAGATTTTGCCCGCATTTCCCAGACGCGCCGCTTGACCGAGTTGTTATGGGCCTGGTGACGATGACAGCGTAATGAGCCTGCCGTTCTGGCTGGACACCGCTGGCCACATTCGAACGCCCACAGGAGAGCCCATTGACCCAATGCCAGCGGCTTTAGCGCGAAACGGTTGAGAGCTGGTTCCGTTCCTGGTTGCGCTGCGTGATTGTTCCTGGCTGCGGGCTTGTTGTTCAGGTTTCCTGCGAGATGGGTGAGGCTCCCGCTAG
>JBKQSL010000455.1:0-3208 GCA_052143655.1 Streptosporangiaceae bacterium
CCATGGCCATAACCCGCGAAGAGGTCGCCCACCTGGCGCGCCTGTCCCGGCTCGCCCTGTCCGATGCCGAGCTCGACCAGTTCGCCGGCCAGCTTGACGTGATCATCTCGGCGGTGGCGCGGGTCCAGGAAGTGGCAGCCGACGGAATCCCGCCGATGACCCACGCCGTCCCGCTGGTCAACGTGTTCCGCGACGATACGCAGATCCCGCCGATCGGTGCCGCCGCCGCGCTGGCGCAGGCTCCCGCCGCCGAGGACGGCCGGTTCCGGGTGCCGCGCATCCTGGTGGAGGAGGGATGAGCGCCGCAGCCGAGTTCACCCGCGCCACCGCCGCCAGCCTGGCCGCCGCGATCGCGGCGGGCGAGACCACCGCCGTCGAGGTCACCCAGGCGCACCTGGACCAGGTCGCGGCCGCTGATGAGCGGGTGCACGCGTTCCTGCACGTAGCCGCCGAGCCCGCGCTCGCCGCGGCGCGCGCCGTGGACGCCCGCCGGGCAGCCGGGGAGCCGCTCGGTCCGCTGGCGGGCGTGCCGCTGGCGCTCAAGGACGTGTTCACGACCACGGACATGCCGACCACCTGCGGATCACGGATCCTGGAGGGCTGGCAGCCGCCCTATGACGCCACGATCACCCGCCGGCTGCGCGCCGCCGGGGTTGTCATTCTGGGCAAGACCAACATGGACGAGTTCGCCATGGGCTCGTCGACGGAGAACTCCGCCTACGGCCCGACCCGCAACCCATGGGACCTCAGCCGCGTGCCGGGCGGCTCGTCCGGCGGCTCGGCCGCCGCGGTGGCCGCCTGCGAGGCGCCGCTGGCGATCGGCACCGACACCGGCGGGTCCATCCGCCAGCCCGCCGCGGTCTGCGGCATCGTCGGCACCAAGCCCACCTACGGCGGCTCGTCCCGGTACGGCCTGGTGGCATTCGCCTCGTCGCTGGACACGCCCGGCCCGCTGGCCCGCACCGTGCTGGACGCCGCGCTGCTGCACGAGGTGATCTCCGGCCATGACCCGCGCGACTCCACCTCGGTGGACGCGCCGGTGCCGCCGGTGGTGGCCGCGGCCCGCCAGGGCGACGTGGCCGGGATGCGCGTCGGCGTCGTCACCGAGCTGGGCGGCGAGGGCTACCAGCCGGGCGTCGAGTCGCGGTTCAGCGAGGCGGTGGAGCTGCTGGAATCGCTGGGCGCCAAGGTGGCCGAGGTCTCCTGCCCGCACTTCCGCTACGCGCTGCCGGCCTACTACCTGATCGCGCCCAGCGAGTGCTCCTCCAACCTGGCCCGGTTCGACGGCATGCGGTACGGGCTGCGCGTCGGCGATGACGGGACCGCGAGCGCCGAGGAAGTGATGGCGCTGTCCCGGGCCGCCGGGTTCGGCCCCGAGGTCAAGCGCCGGATCATGCTCGGCACCTACGCGCTGTCCAGCGGGTACTACGACGCTTACTACGGCAAGGCCCAGCAGGTCCGGACGCTGATCTGCCGTGACTTCGACGCCGCGTTCGAGCAGGTGGACGTGCTGGTCTCGCCGACCACGCCGACCACCGCGTTCCGGCTCGGCGAGCGGACCGCCGACCCGATGGCGATGTACCTGGCCGACCTGTGCACGATCCCCTCGGACCTGGCCGGCAACGCGGCGCTGTCGGTGCCCTGCGGCCTGGCGCCCGAGGACGGGCTGCCGGTCGGGCTGCAGGTCATGGCGCCGCCGCTGGCCGACGACCGGTGCTACCGGGTCGCGGCCGCCGTGGAGGCGGCACTGGAACAGCGCTGGGGCCAGCCGCTGCTGGCCGGAGCGAAGGGGCTCAGCGATGACTGAGGCAGTGGCCGGCGCCGTGACGCCGGTGCCGCTCGCGGCGGCGACCACCCGGTACGAGCCGGTGATCGGCCTGGAGACGCACGTCGAGCTGGGCACCCGGACGAAGATGTTCTGCGGCTGCCCGGCGGTCTTCGGGGCCGAGCCGAACTCCGTGGTATGCCCGGTCTGCCTCGGACTGCCCGGCTCGCTGCCGGTGGCCAACCGGGCCGCCATCGAGTACACGATCAAGATCGGGCTGGCGCTGAACTGCTCGATCGCGTCGTGGTGCCGGTTCGCGCGGAAGAACTACTTCTACCCGGACATGCCCAAGGACTTCCAGATCTCGCAGTACGACGAGCCGCTGTGCATCGATGGCTGGCTGGACGTGACCTGCGCGGGCGAGCGGTTCCGGGTGGGCATCGAGCGAGTGCACCTGGAAGAGGACACCGGCAAGTCGCTGCACGTCGGCGGGGCAACCGGCCGCATACACGGCGCGGACTACTCGCTGGTGGACTACAACCGGGCCGGCATCCCGCTGGTGGAGATCGTGACCAAGCCGGTGCCCGGCACCGGCGCGCTGGCCCCCGAGATCGCCCGCGCCTACGTGACCGAACTGCGCGACCTGCTGCGCTCGCTGGACGTCTCCGACGTCCGGATGGAGCAGGGGTCGCTGCGCTGCGACGTGAACACCTCGCTCGCGCCGAAGGGCGCGCCCTGGGGCACCCGGACCGAGACCAAGAACGTGAACTCGCTGCGCTCGGTCGAGCGGGCGGTCCGGTCGGAGATCGAGCGGCAGGCCGCGGTGCTGGACGCCGGCGGCCGGGTCGTGCAGGAGACCCGGCACTTCAGCGAGGAGACCGGCCTGACCACCCCGGGCCGCTCCAAGGAAGAGGCGCAGGACTACCGCTACTTCCCCGAGCCGGACCTGATCCCGGTCGCGCCCGCGGCGGACTGGGTGGACCAGCTGCGGGCCTCGCTGCCGGAGCTGCCCGCCGCCAGGACGGCGCGGCTGCAGGCCGAGTGGGGGCTTTCGGACACCGACATGACCTGGCTGCGCAACGCCGGGGCACTGGACCTGGTGGCCCAGACGGTCGCCGCCGGCGCTACGCCGGCGGACGCGCAGAAGTGGTGGCTGGGAGAGCTGGCTGCCCGCGCCAACAAGTCCGGTGCCGAGCTCGCCGCGCTGCCGGTGACCCCGGTCCAGGTGGCGCGGGTCGCCGAGCTGGTCGCCACCGGCGCGCTCAACGACAAGCTCGGCCGCCAGGTTCTCGACGCGGTCCTGGACGGCGCGGGGCAGCCGGACGAGATCGTCGCCGCCCGCGGCCTGGCCGTGGTCAGCGACGACAGCGTGCTCGGCGCGGCTGTCGATGCCGCGATCGCCGCCAGCCCGGAGATCGCGGAGAAAATCCGGGCGGGCAAGAC
>JBKQSL010000456.1:0-21688 GCA_052143655.1 Streptosporangiaceae bacterium
TGGCGAACGCCGGATCCACATGAGCCAGGGCCACGCAGTGGAACGCCAGGTCCCAGGCCGCGAACCAGGGATACTCCCACTTGTCGGGCATCGACATGAGGTCGAACGCGTCGAAGTTGCGCCACCGCGCATTGCGGCCGGTGCGCCGCTGCGGCGGCGGGGCAGGCTGCGCCGGGTCGCCGTCCAGCCAGCGGCCGACGTCGTAGTTGTACAGCTGCTTGCTCCACAGCATCCCGGCGAAAGCCTGGCGCATCACCATCGCCTCGTCGGCGCTGGCCGCGGGCGGGGTGAGCTCGGCGTAGAACTCGTCAGCCTCGGCCAGCCGGGCCGCGACCACCCGGTCGAAGTCCGCGCCCAGCGCGACGCCGGCCGACGTCGCCGAGCCCTCCGGCCGCAGCCGCAGCCGCAGCTGGGCGCTGCCGCCGGCCGGCAGCATCAGCTGGTACCAGAACGCCGCCTTGGTGCCGTGCCCGTCCGGGTTCACGGTCGCCGCGCCGCTGATCACGTGGTCGTTGATGCCGTCCTTGGGATACGGCGTGACCGGCGCGGCGCCGAACAGCCGCTGCTCGTTGGTCTCGTTCTCGCAGCACAGCACCTGCGGCGCGGTCCCGTCCGGGCCCGGCCCGGCGAGCATCTCCAGGTCGCCGGCGAACGGGTGCCCGGCGGCCAGGCGGGCGGCAGCGCCGGATGGCGGCAGCGCGCGCAGCGACGGCCGCGGCGCGCCGGGCTCCCAGGACCAGGTGTTGCGGAACCATGCCGTCGGCAGCACGTGCAGCGTGGCCGGCTGCGGGCCTGCGTTGCTCACCGAGACCGTCATCAGCAGGTCGTCGGCGCTGGCCTTGGCGTAGGTCACCTCCACGATCCAGTACCGGTCGGCGTCGAAGGCCCCGGTGTCCAGCAGTTCGTATTCCGGCTCCAGCCGGCTGCGCCCCCCGTTGACCGTGACCAGGTCGTCATACGGGAACGCGGCCTGCGGATAGTGGTAGCGCCAGCGGTTCCACCCGTGGCTGGGGGTGGCATCCAGGTACCACCAGTACTCCTTGACGTCCTCGCCGTGGTTGCCCTGCTCGCCGGTCAGGCCGAACGCCCGCTCCTTGAGGATCGGATCGGCGCCGTTCCACAGCGCCAGCGCCAGGCAGAACCGCTGCTCGATGTCGCTGAATCCGGCCAGGCCGTCCTCGCCCCACCGGTAGGCCCGCGACCGGGCCTGGTCATGCGGCAGGTAGTCCCAGGCCTGCCCGCCAGGGCTGTAGTCCTCGCGCACGGTGCCCCACTGGCGCTCGCTCAGGTACGGCCCCCACCGGTACCACTCACCCGCCTGGCGCAGGCCGTCCTCCAGCCGCCCGAACCCTGCCACCCGGTCCCGCTCTGCGCCCATCGGCATCCCCTCGCGCTGACTGAGGCGGCCGGTGCCGCCTGGCGGCGACACTATAGGGGAACCGGGCCCGCGCCCGGCGTAAGCTCGCACCCGCCAGCCCGGGCTGGCAGCCGGCCTTTCCCGGCCGGCCGGGAAAGGACCATGACCGACGAGATCACCAGCGCGGCGAACCCGCTGGTCAAGCGCATCCGCCTGCTCGGCGACCGCAGGCACCGCCGCCGCGTGGGCGCGTTCGTGGTCCAGGGCGGCCAGCCGGTCTGGCAGGCCGTGGAGGCAGGCGCTGACATCGAGACGCTGATCGTCGCGCCGGACCTGCTGTCCGGCCCGGCAGCGCGCCGGGTGGCGGATGCGCAGCAGCAGGGCATCCCGGTCGCCCGGCTGTCAGCCGCGCTGTTCCGCCGGCTTGCCGACCGGGACGGCCCGGCCGGGATCGCGGCCATCGTCCGGGGCCGTCCCGGCCCGCTCAGCGGGCTGGCGGTGCCGCCGCGGGGCATGTTCGCCGTGCTGCACCAGGTCGGCAACCCGGGCAACCTGGGCACGATCATCCGGACCGCCAGCGCAGCCGGCGCGGCGGGGGTGATCGTGGTCGGGCAGGCCACCGACCCATATGACCCGGCGGCGGTGAAGGCCAGCATGGGCGCGCTGTTCAGCGTGCCGGTGGCGCACGCCGCGACGGCCGGGGAGTTCTTTGACTGGGCGGCGGGCCATGGCATCGGGGTGAGTGTCACCTCGGCCCGCGGCCGCACCGCGCTGTGGGACTGGCAGCCGGCGGCGCCGGGTGCCGTGCTGCTCGGCAGCGAGGGTGCCGGCCTGCCGGACGACGTGCTGGCCCGCGGCGAGGACCACGTGCGCATCCCGATGACCGGCACGGCCGAGTCGCTGAACCTGGCGGTAGCGGCAGGACTACTGCTGTATGAGGCGTGGCGCGCCCGCTCGGGCGGGCCACGGTAGCTGTCCAGGGCGGGCGCGGGGCGCCCCGGACGGTCACGTGAGGCGGAAGGCAGGGATGCATGACCGGTCTGCAGGCGGACGCAGAGCCAGCCGAAGTCGGGCTCGACCTGGAGCGGCTGAACCGGATCGACCGGCACTTCGCCCGGTACGTCGAGATCGGCAAGCTGCCCGGCTGGCTGGTGACGGTGAGCAGGAACGGGCGGCTGGCGCACGTGTCCGCGCACGGCAGCCGGGACGCCGAGGCCGGGCGTCCGGTCGAGACCGGAACGCTGTGGCGGATCTACTCGATGACCAAGCCGGTCATCTCGGTCGCGGCGATGAGTCTCTACGAGGAAGGCGCGTTCGAGCTCACCGACCCGGTCAGCGCGTTCATCCCGTCGTTCGCCGACGTGCGCGTGTGGGCGGGCGGCTCGGACATCAAGCCGGTGACCGTGCCCGCGACCGAGCCGGTGCGCATCTGGCACCTGCTCACCCACACCTCGGGCCTGACCTACGGGTTCCACCGGACGCACCCGGCCGACGCGCGCTACCGGGCGGCAGGCTTCGAGTGGGCCACGCCGCGGGGGATGGACCTGGCCACATGCTGCGACGCGTGGGCCGGCCTGCCGCTGCTGTTCCAGCCCGGCGCGGAGTGGAACTACTCGGTGTCCACCGACGTCCTGGGCCGGGTCATCGAGGTGGCTTCCGGCCAGCCGCTGGACGAGTTCCTGGCCGCCCGGGTGCTCGGGCCGCTGGGCATGACCGACACGGGCTTCTGGGTCGCTGAGCAGGACGCCGGGCGGCTGGCGGCCCTGTACACGCCGGGGCCAGGCGGCAAGGCGGCGCGGCTGGACACGCTCGGCAAGGTCCCGCGGTCCCGGCCGCCGATGCTCAGCGGCGGCAGCGGCCTGGTATCCACTGCCGGGGACTACCACCGGTTCACCCAGATGCTGCTGGACCTGCCGGGCAGCCCGGCAGGCGAGCGGGACGGCGTCCGGGTGCTCGGCCCGCGCACGGTGGCCTACATGATGCGCAACCACCTGCCGGGCGGCGCGGACCTGGAGGCCTTCGGCCGCCCGCTGTTCGCCGAGGCGCCGCTGCGCGGGGTGGGCTTCGGACTGGGCTTCGCGGTGGTGGTGGACGCGGCCGCTGGCAAGACGCTCAGTACGGAAGGGGAGTGCTCCTGGGGCGGAGCGGCGTCCACCACGTTCTGGGTCGATCCGGCCGAGCAGCTGGCGGTGGGCTTCTTCACCCAGCTGCTTCCGTCCAGCACGTACCCGATCCGCTCGCAGCTGCGGCAGCTGGTGTACCAGGCGCTGGTCGGCTGACGGGCTGATCTGGCGACCGGAGAGCAGCAGTCGCCTCCGGACGGCCCGGGCCGCCCAGGCTCCTGCGGTGCAGGTTCCGGTCAGGTCAGCGGGCAGCCAGGCCGACGATCAGCCGGACGACGGGCCGCGCCGGTGGCTGCCGGGCCGCGGCCGGGAGCCGGGCGAGCCCGGCCCGTCGCCGAGGTCAGCGGCTGCCCCGGGCTGCGGGGGGCTGGCCCCGTACCGCGGGTCGGCGTACTGAGGATCGGCGTACGAGCCGCCGGGCTGCGGGACACCTGGCTGCGCCGGGGCCGGCGCCCGCGCCGGGCGGCCCGCCGCGGCCAGGGCGGCGTCCTCGGCCCGCTCCTTGCGCACCTCGCGCAGCCGGTGCGCGACCAGGGCGACCAGGGCCAGCACGATCACCGCGGCGATGACGTAGCCGCCGATCGACAGGTAGTGCGAGAAGCTGCTCCAGGCGCTGCCCAGGCCGTACCCGACAAAGGACAGGAACGTGATCCAGATGACCGTGCCGATGACGTTGAAGAGGGCGAACGGGCCGACGGGGATCTCCACGAAGCCGGCCACGATGCCGACGAACGCGCGGACCAGCGGCAGCATCCGGCCGACCGCTACCGTCCACGCGCCGCGGCCGGCCAGGAAGTTCTCCACCCGGTCCAGGTCGGAGCGGGTAACCAGGACATAGCGGCCCAGCCGCTCGACCGCGGGCCGGCCGCCGATCCGGCCGATGGCATAGGAGGTACCCGACCCGGCCAGCTCGGCCAGCGTCCCGATGACGATGACCAGCACCAGGTTGAGGTGGTGCTGGTAGGCGAGCACCCCGGCGAAGGGAATGGTGATCTCGGAGGGGATCGGGATGCTGCAGGCCTGCACGAACCCGACCACGATCAGGGCCAGGTAGCCCCAGTGCGTCAGGAAGTGGGTCAGAAAACTCTCCATGGCCTCCTGTTGTACCGCATCGGCGACCCTGGATTGACCCGCATGACCACGCTGACCGCGACCTTTGCAAATACTTAGTGACCGCGATCAGCGGCCCGGCCGGCCCGGCGGGCCAGCGGCCTGCGGCTACGAGGCGGCGGCGTTGTCCGGCCGCGGGCGGCCCAGCGGCGCCGCCGCCGTGGCGGCCGGCAGGGATGACGGGCTCACGAGTGTGCTGCCAGCCGGACCTGCCTTCACCGCCATGTGCAGCGCGCTGCCCTGCACGTACTTGTCCCAGGACAGGAACCACTCGGTCCAGCCGTTGTCCCAGGTGCCGCCGACTGGGCTGCCGACGATCGTCACCGGGTCGCCTGGCACTTCCATCTTGTAGTAGGTCTCGGCGTCGGCGGGCGGCATGTTCACGCAGCCGTGGCTGACATTGGTGAAGCCCTGCTCGCCCACCGACCAGTAGGCGTCGTGCAGGTAGTCGCCGCTCCAGGTGAACCGCACCGACCAGGGCACCTCGATGTTGTAGCCGGGGCCCTTCATGTCCACCGGGTTGCCCTTGTCGATCGTGACGTAGGTGCCGTTGGGCGTGTTGTCGCCGGGCCGTCCGGTGCTGATCGGCCAGCGGTCGATTTCCTTGCCGTCCCGGTAGAGCCGCATGTAGTGGGTGGCGGTGCTGGCCACGACGATCAGCGACCGGCCGATGAAGAACGACTGGGTGAGGTTATGTGTGTCGTACACGCCGGGGGAGGTCTGCACCCCGTCGAGGTGACCGGTGAACCAGACCTGGGTGTGCGCGGGCCAGTAGCTGCGCGGCCGGAAGTCGAGCGCCTGGTCGCCGTCCCAGTGCCAGGCGCCCGCCACCGGCTTGGAAGTGCGCAGCTGCAGCGCCTGCTCGACGGCCTTCTTGCTGGTGACCGGCTGGCTGAACGTGAGCATGACCGGCATGCCCACGCCGTAGGTCTGGTGGTACCCCTCGAAGATCATGGTCTGCATCGTCCGCGACGGGGCGAGGGTGCGGAACGAGCTGGTCGCGGTGATCTTCTGGCCGGAGCTGCCGGTGCCCTGCGCGGTCACCGTGTACTGCTGAGCAACCGGCAGCGCCCAGTTGCTGTGCCACGAGGTGCGCGCGGTGTTGAGCGTTCCGCTGACCGGCCCGGCGGCGGCGGTGGCGACGTGCACGCTGGTGATCGTGCTGCCGTGCGCGGCGGTCACCGTGATGCCGTTGCCCGGGGCCGCGTCGGTCTGCCCGGTGCCCGGGCTGATCTGCAGCTGCCCGCCGGCTGCCGGATGCGACGCCGCCGGGCTGGCGGTGTGGCTGGCGCCCTGGCCCGATGCGGCTGAGCTGCCGCCCTGGCAGGCCGCGGTGACCAGGGCAGCCGCGGCGCATGCTGCCGCCGGGGCCAGCCACTGCCGGTGCCGGCTGGCGGCGGGCGGCCCGGCGAGGTGCGAGCGGGCCTGATGCTGCGGCGGGCGGGACGGGATCCGGAGACGGAGACGGAGACGGCGCACGTCGAGCCTCCCTGGCGGTCAGGCGGCTGGCTTGGCTGGCTGCTTTCCCCAGCCTATGGCCGCCTGGCCGTGCCCGGGACCGCCCGGTGGCCGCCGCCGGAGCGCTCGCGCGGCCCGCAAGGCCGCTGCTGCGACGGCTATCGCGGTCGCTGACCAGGGCACGTAGTCACCCAGCCGGTCGAAGGGCGTGCGGGCGGAGGCCGCGGGCAGGGCCAGCGTGACCGTCGTGATCCCGCGGGAGGTCGAGCCCATCCAGGCCAGCAGCCGGCCCCGGTCGTCGAACGCGGCCGAGTCGCCGGTCAGGGCGGCCTGCACGACAGGGCGGCCGGTCTCGGCCGCCCGCACCGCCCCCAGCGAGGCATGCTGCGCCAGCGCCCAGCTGTCCTGGAACGTCGAGTCGGACGTCTGATAGACGATGACCCGCGCTCCGTGGTCGGTATCCACCCGGGACATGTCGGGGAACGCCGACTCGAAGCAGATCAGCACTCCGATGGTCAGCGGGCCGCCGCGGGGAGGCCTTGCCCGCAGCACGTGCGCCCCGGTTCCCGGGACCATGTTCTGCGCGGCGGCCCGGCTGATCGCGGTCAGCCAGCCGAGCGCGCTGCGGAACGGGATGTACTCGCCGAACGGCACCAGCCGGGTCTTGACGTACTCGCCGGTGATGCCGCCCGGCCCGATGAGCACGGCGGCCTTCGACTTCGCCCCGTCCGGGTTCACCGCATCCTGGCTGGCCAGCAACGGTGCGTGCACTGCGGCGGACAGCCGCCGGAGCTGGCCCAGCAGCCGGGGGCTGGCCGAGATGTCGTAGCCGACGCTGCTCTCGGCCCAGACGATGAGACCGGCGCCGCGGACCCCGGACGCGGTCAGCCGCTCGCTGGCAGCTAGCCGGGCAGCCGGCCCGCCGGGCACGATTCCCGGCTGGACCAGCGCGATCCGCACGTGCCGGGTCACCGGCGCGGCCGGCGTCAGCGTGAACGCGACCGGGCCCGCGGCGATCGCCACGGCCGCTCCGGCGGCGCCGATCAGTCTCGCGGCCGCCCGCCCGGCGGTCAGCGCGATCAGGATGCCGGTGTTGCACAGCACCAGGGCGAAGCTCACCAGCCACACGCCGCCGACGGCGGCGAGCGCGAGCACGGCGGGATGCTGCCACTGGCTGACGCCGAGCACGTTCCACGGGCCGCCGAGTGCCTGCCAGGACCGGATCCACTCGATCACCAGCCAGCAGCTGGGGACCACAAGCAGCCCGGCGGCGGCGCGCGCCGGGCTGGCCGGCGGCCGCAGCAGTACCCAGGTCGCCACCCCCACGCCTGCCCACAGCAGGCCGAAGACGATCGCGATCAGCAGCAGCCCGGGCCCGATGTTGGGCGCCAGCCAGTACAGGCCCGTCAGCAGGAAACCCGCCCCGAACCAGGCCGCCCGCACCGCGGCCTCGCGGGCCGTCGGCGAGCGCCGCATCAGCAGCAGCCCGGGCACCAGGCCGAACCAGGCCAGGTACTCCAGGTTCGGGTCCGGGAATGCCAGCACCGGCAGCGCGCCGCTGGCCAGCGCCAGGTAACGGGTCGGCTGGGCGAGTGCGCGCCGCAGGGCCATGAGTAGATTGTGCGGTCAGCCCCGTGCCGGAGGCGGCACGGGGCCGGCGGCGGGTCGGCGGCGCGGCCGCGCCACCCGGTTCAGCGGGCCGGCCGCCGCCGGCGGGTCATCGCCGTGGCCGCCGCCGGCGGATCCAGGCGATCCCCGCCGCCCAGGCCAGGGCGGCCAGGGTGAGCGCGACGAGCGTCAGCTCGGGCCAGGCTGCTGCCCGGTCGGCCAGGGTCAGCTGCGCGCGCAGCGGCACCCGGGCATCCAGCAGGGCCCGGCGCCAGATGTCGCTGTGGGCGATCACCGTGCCGTCCGGCGCGATGATGGCGCTCTCTCCGGTCGTGGACGCGTAGACCACAGCCCGGTTGGTGGAGATCGCATCGATCCGCGCCATGGCGATCTGCTGCTGCGTCTCGCCCAGCTGCCCGTCCAGCTCGAAGTCGGCGTCGTTGGACTGCACCACGAGCAGGTTCGCGCCGGCCCGCACCTCCGATCGGACGAGAGGGTCGAAGCCGACCTCGTAGCAGATGATGTCGCCGAGCCGGATCCGGCCGAGCCGGAACACCACCGCCCGGTGGCCGGGGGTGAAGTTGACCGGCTGCAGCGAGGGCAGCGAGGTGAAGTGCGACAGGAAGCCCCGCAGCGGGATGTACTCGCCGAAGGGGACCAGCTGGCGCTTGACGTAGATCGCGACCGGGCCGCGGTGCGGCAGCCACAGCTGGCCGACGTTGCGCAGCGGATCCTGCAGCACGGCCCCCACCAGCACCGGCCGGCCGATCGCCGCGACGGCCTGCGCGATCGTCGCGTAGATCAGCGGGTCGAACCGGGGGTCGAGGTCAGTGGAGTTCTCCGGCCAGATCACCACCTGCGGGGGCGGCCGCGATCCGTTCGCGACCTCGCGGGCGAGCCGCAGCGTGGCGGCGGCATGGTTCTGCGTGACCGTCGTGGCGCGCAGCTGGTCGGGCAGGTTCCGCGCGTGCGGCACGTTGCCCTGCACGGTGGCCACCGTGGCCGTGTGGTCGCCCGGCCCGGCGGCGTCGACCGGCAGCAGGCCGCCGGCCAGCGCCAGCCCGGCCGCAGCGGCGAAGGCCAGCGCCGGGCGAGCCCGGGTGCGCAGCGCGTGCCGCAGCCCTTCGCCGGCTGGGCCCGGGCGGCCGAGCAGCAGCCAGGCCAGGCAGCCGCCCGCCAGGCCCAGCAGGAACGTCAGCAGCGGCGGGCCGCCGACCGCGGCCCAGCGGGCGGTCGGCGCGCTAGCCTGGCTCATCGCCAGCCGGCCCCACGGGAACCCGCCGACGGGCCAGCGGTCGCGCAGCGCCTCGACGCTGACCCACCAGCCGGCCACCGCGGCCGGCCACCGGCGCAGCCGCAGCAGCAGTCGCTGGCCGAGCGCGAGCACCGCGAACATCACGGCCTCGATCACCGCGAGAGTGACCCATACGTACCAGGCCACGTTCACCAGCCAGGACAGCAGCGGGAAGAAGAACGCCACCCCGAACACCAGCCCGGTGAGCAGGCTGCCCGGCACCGACCGGCGCCAGAGCGCGGCCGCCAGCAGCGCCGGGCCCGCGACCGCGAGTGGCCACACCCCAGCCGGCGGGAAGGCGGCAGCCAGGGCCCCACCGCCGGCCAGGGCCGTGAGCAGTGCCCAGCCCAGCCGCAGCCCGCCCGGCCCGGCTGGATCGCTGCCCGCCGCGGGGGCCTGCGCACCGGCGAGATGCTGGCCGGCGGCCGGGCCGGGTGCAGCGGAGCCGGGTGCAGCGGAGCCGGGTGCAGCGGAGCCTGATGTGCCGGCGGCGGAGGCAGCCGGGCCGGAGGCAGCCGGGCCGGAGGCAGCCGGGCCGGAGGCAGCCGCCGGCGCGGCACCGCGCCGGGGCCCGCCCCGGGTGCCCGGTAGGCCGCTCGCGCCGGTCAGGCGCACAGATCCTCCCGTTCGCCGGCTCGTCCTGTCTCGTGCTGCCAGCGTAGCCACGGCGGCGCCGCGACTCTGACGGCCAGGGACGACTGGCGCGCGGCCGGGCTGCGGGACGGCAGGGCAGGGCGGGCGTGGCATCCGCCAGGCAGGCAGCACCGGGTCGTCGCAGAGCAGCCCCAGCGTGACGCCATTACGTGATAGCTTCGTCACTGTCTGTTTCAGCGGACGTGCGGGACCCCCATCCAGACGATGTGCGCGAGGTCAGGATCGTGATCAAGATCCGGTACGCGGACCTTCCGGCTGGCATCCACGTCCAGACGGAAGCATCCGGCAGGGACATCATCATCTACCTGCTGCCCGGCCTCACGGCTGGTCAGCGGCGGACGGCGCTGCGCTGGACTCGCAGCGGCGCGCGGATCGGGCACGGCCCGGCCCTCCCGGCGCTCGGCTTAGCGCGCGCTATTGCCGCTGACCGGGCGCGCATGATGGCGCGCAATGCCGTTGCCGCCGTGCGCATGCATCCGGCGCTCTTCGTGCCGCCGCTGATCGTCCTGGTGTCGGCCGTGCTGGCCTACGGGATGACCACGGTGGTCAGCATCAAGATCCAGTCACCGCAGGCCGAACCGGGCCTGACTCCGGCCGCCACCGGGCCATCAGCCGCATCGGGTCCGGCCAGGCCGGGTGACCGCGGCCCCGGGTCGGCCGGGCGCACGCTCCCGGCCGTCCCACCTGACCGCGCCGGCCGGCCGCGGCCCGGGACACCCCGGTCCTCGCAGCCCATGCCGAGCACGTCGCCGGCCCCCAGCCCGCGCCGGTCCGTCTCGGTGACCCCCATCCCGACCGAGCGTCCGGCGCTCAGCGACTCGCCGACCCGGACCGCCACGCCTGCTGCGACCCCGCGGACGTCCGCTCCGCAGACGCCGTCGCCTGCCCCGTCCGGCTCGACATCTCCGGCGACGGGCCGACCGGGCTCAGGCAACGGCACCTGCCTGAACATCGGCCCGCTCGGCGTCTGCCTCGAGCTCTAGCCCGCCGCTAGCCGTTTTCCGCCGACATCACTGTCCGCGGCGGTCACCCTGCCCGGATTGCCGGTCGGCCCTGCGACACTGTTCATGACGCGGCCGTACTGCCGCCCGGCCGGAGCAGGCCGGGCGGGCGGCAGGTCCGGAGCAGGCCGTGCGTGGGCGACCGCGCAGCCCGGTTCGCAGGCGCAGGGGCAGGGGCAGGGGCAGCCGGGCGCCGGACAGACGGAAGGAGGCTGCGGTGAGCCGCCGGGGCTGGCTGCTGTTCGCGGCGCTGAGCGTGATCTGGGGCATCCCCTATCTGCTTATCAAGATTGCGGATGGCGGCGTGCCCGTGCCGGTGCTGGTACTGGCCCGGGTATCCGTCAGCGCCGCGCTGCTGCTGCCCGCAGCCGCGGCCCGCGGCCAGCTGGCCGTGCTGCGCGCGCACTGGCGCTGGCTCGCCGTGTTCGCCCTCGTCGAGATCATCACGCCGTGGTTCCTGCTGTCCGAGGCCGAGACCCGGCTGCCCAGCTCGCTGAGCGGCCTGCTGGTGGCCTCGACGCCGATCATCGCGGCCGTCCTGGCCAGCGTGGCCGGCGGCGGTGAGCGGCTGTCGCTGACCCGCTGGGCCGGCCTGCTCATCGGGCTGGCCGGCGTCGCCGTGCTCGCCGCCCCGAAGGCGGCAGGCGGTGACGCCGGCGCCATCGCCGAGGTCCTGGCCGTCGCGGTCTGCTACGCCACCGGGCCGCTGATCGCCGGCCGTAAGCTCGCGAGCCTGCCGCCGCTGGGCATGACCGCGGTCTGCCTGGCCTTCGCCTCCGTGGTGTACGCGCCAGCCGCCGCGCTAGAGTGGCCGTCCGCGTGGCCGTCGGCCGAGGTGCTCGGTGCCCTGGCGAGCCTGGCCGTGCTGTGCACCGCCCTGGCCTTCCTGCTGTTCTTCGGCCTGGTGGCCGAGGCGGGCCCGGCGCGGATGACAGTCATCACCTACATCAACCCCGCTGTGGCCGTGGCACTGGGCGTCTGGGTGCTGGGCGAGCCGCTCACTGCGGCGATGATCATCGCGTTCGCGCTGATCCTCGGCGGCTCGGTGCTAGCCACCCGGCGGAGCCCGGTGGCCAGGCTGCCGGACCTGCACGAGGCGCCCGGCCCGCACGAGGCGCCCGGGCCGCCTGCTGCCGTGCCAGCGGCGGGGGAGCGCCCGGCTCCCGAGCGGTAGCCGGCCCGATTGCCGCCAGCCTGCTGTGTAGCTGCCGGTTATCAGAGCGCGACGGCCCGCCAGCCCCGCTAGGAGATCGCCACCGCGACCCAGGAACTGGCCGAAGCCGAGCGGGCCCGGGACGCGCTGCTGGCCAAGATTCCGAACCTGCCTGACCCCACCGCCGCCGACGGCATGGACGAGGACGACGCGCAGCAGATCCGCGCCTGGGGCGAGCCGCCATCGTTCACCTTCGAGCCGCGCGACGCCCTCGACCTCGGCTCGGCTCGCGGCTGGATCGACATGGCCAGGGGCGCCCGGCTGTCGGGCTCCCGGTTCGCCTACCGGATCGGTGACGTCGCGCTCGCCGAGATGGCCCTGTACCGGTACGTCATCGACAAGCTGACCCGCAAGGGCTTCCTGCTCGTGCTGCCGCCGGTGCTGGCGGCTGAGCGGGCGATGTACGGGACGGGCTTCCTGCCGACGGAAGAGTCGAACCTTTACCACCTGGAGAAAGATGACCTGTACCTGACCGGGACGTCGGAGGTGGCGCTGGCCGGCATCCACTCGGACGAGCGGCTGGAGGAGGATCAGCTGCCGGCCCGGTACACCGCCTTCACCACCAACTTCCGCCGGGAGGCCGGCGCGGCCGGCAAGGACACCCGGGGCATGTTCCGCGTGCACCAGTTCGACAAGGTGGAGATGTACGTCTACTGCCTGCCCGAGCTGTCGGCGGAGATCCATGATGAGCTGCTGGCGCACGAGGAGGAGATCGCCAGGGAACTGGGCGTGCCATACCGGGTGATGAACATCGCGGTAGGCGACCTCGGCGCTCCGGCGGCCAAGAAGTACGACATCGAGGCGTGGTTCCCGACGCAGCGGCGGTACCGGGAGATCACCTCGTGCTCGAACACCACTGACTACCAGGCCCGGCGGCTGAATATCCGGTTCCGCCGCGACGGCAAGCTGGAGTTCGCGCACACGCTGAACGGCACCGGCGCGACCGCCCGGGTGCTGCTGTCGATCATGGAGAACTTCCAGGACGAGGGCGGCGCGGTGGCGGTGCCGGAGGTGCTGCAGCCGTTCGGCGCCCCGGCCCGGCTCGGCCGTACCGGCTGAGCGGCGCTGGCTGATTCGGGCCGGCTCACCCGGGCCGGACCGCGCCGGACCGCGCCGGGCGGGGTCGCGCTGACGGCCGCTATCCGGCCGCTATCCGGCCGTGCCTGTTGTGGCGGATGCCGACTGCAGCAGCGTGACCAGCGCCGGGCCGTCCGGCGAGCCGAGACCGGTGCAGGCATCCCAGCCGGGGGCGGCGCTGTAGGCACCGTTATTGCCCTGGGTGATATCGCGGAAGCCGGGCGCCTCCTGGCCGACGACGGCGCCGGCGTACAGCAGCGTCTGGGCGAAACCGGGCCGGGTGCCGGTCGCCTCGGCCAGCCGGCAGACCAGCGCGGCCCACAGCGGCGCGACCGCGCTCGTGCCGCCGATGACGGTCTGCTGGCCGTCCACCAGGACCTGATAGCCGGTTTCCGGGTCGGCGTTGCCCGCCACGTCGGGCACGCCGCGCCCGGTGCCGCCGCTGCCGCTGCGGGCGGGTACCCCGGCAGCCTGCTGCCAGGCGGGCAGCGGGAACACGTCACTCACCCCGCCGCCGCCGGCCCCGGCGCCCTGGCCGTCGTTCCACACGGTCTCCGAGCTGATCACGCCGGTGGCCGGGTCAGCCCGCAGGCTGGTCCCGCCGCAGGCGAGTGCATGCGGGCTGGAGGCCGGGAAGTCGCAGTGCTGCTGGCCGTCGGTCGCGCCGTCGGTACTGCCGTTGTCGCCGGCGGCGACGCAGACCGTGACGCCCAGCGCCGCGCCGTCGGCGATGGCCGCGTCCAGCGCGGTCCTGGCCTGCGCGGTCCACGCATCCTCGGACTGGCCCCAGCTGATGCTGACCGCGGTCGGCGTCGGGGTCGCGTGGATGGCGGTGGTGACGGCATCCACGAATCCCTGGTCGGTGTTGGGCGCGAAGTACACCGTCTGCCCGGCGCCGGGCGCGACCGACCCGGCCACCTCGATGTCGAGCAGGACCTCGCCGTCCGCACCGTTAGCGGCCTGGCCGGGCACGTTGCTGGCGCCGTCTACGCCGACCGCGGTGACAGCCGGCGGGGAGATGCCCAGCCCGGAGAAGTACGTATCCAGGTCGCTGGCGGCGAACCCGCCGCCCAGCTCGATGACCGCGATGAGCTGGCCGCTGCCGTCGGTGCCCGCCGGGAACTGGTAGGCCTCGGCGACCTGCGGCGGGTTGTAGGAGACCTGCTGGGCCGCAGCGGCAGCCCGGCGGCGCAGCTGGGGCCGGGCCTGCGGCCGGTTGTCCAGCCCCAGCACGGCGACCACGATGCCGTCCAGCTCGGCCGGCACCTGCAGGCCGCCCTCCCGGTAGCGGTGCCGCACCTGCGCGGAGTCCGGTGCGGTGCTGGTCACCAGGCGCAGCTCGGCGCCGAAGGCGCGGGCCAGCTGCAGTGCGGGGCCGGCTGCCTGCAGCCGCCGCCCGGCCGGATCGCGGTCAGTCACCTCCAGCCCGAGCCCGGTCAGCACGTCGGCGACCAGTGCCTGCTCAGCTGGGTCGGAGCCGTGCCGCTGCCGGAGCTCGTCGCGGCTGAGCCGGACGGGCGCACCGTCGGGGTCGCGGGGCAGCTCGGCCATCCGCCGGGTGATCAGGGTGATCTGGATCCGCTCGGACTCGTCGATGGTGCCGACTGCGGTGGCGGACGGCAGCGCCGCGCGCTCGCTGCCCGGCAGCGGGACCAGTGATACCTCGGTCATATTCGATGTCCCCTTCGCATCCGGTGGTGGCGATGCGCGCCTCCCGCCGCTGGCAGCCGCCGGGGAATCCCGGCGGCCTGTCCCCGCAGCAACTTTATGACGGCATCGCGCCCGGGAAAGCCGGAAACAGGAGAGGCCAGGCCGCGCGGTGCGCGGCCGGAAAGGTTTGGCCGGCGGTTGGCCGGTAAAGACGGTAACTGGCTGCAAACGCACCGGGACCGCAATCGGAGGCAGGTGACTGCTCCATGACGGCGTCAACGCCGCCTTACGGCGAAGACCAGCGGTGCAGGCCGAGGGTTGATGCCCGCCAGCTGTGGTCCGGCGGGGTGGCGACAGCCGTCGTGGCCGGTCTCATCGCGCTAGTCGGCGTGTTCGTCTGCCGCTGGCTGATTAAGATCCCGCTGCTCGCGCCGAAGGCCGACGGGGCCTACGGAAACGTGCACACCACCGACTTCGTGCTCGCGGCGGCCTTCGCCGCGCTGGTGGCGACGGCACTGGCGCACTTGCTGCTGCTGTCCACGCCTCGCCCGATGACCTTTTTCGGGTGGATCGTCGCGCTCGTCACGCTGGCGGCCGTGCTGTTCCCGTTCAGCACGACCGCACCGCTGGAGGCCAAGGCGGCCACCGCCGTGGTCGAGCTGGTGATCGGGATCGCGATCGGTACCCTGATCAGCGGGGTGGCGGCCCGGGCCGTCCGGCCGCGCGGGCCGGCTGTGCCCTCCGGGCGGTACCCGCCGCAGGCGCCGGAGGTGCGGTACTGGGCGCTGCCGCCGGACCCGTCCCGGGACCGGTATGGCTCCGGGCCGCCTACCCTGCCCGAGGATCAGTACCGGGTCGTTCCGCCAGACTCGCCGGAAGGCCCCGGCTCCGGCCGCTGACCGTCCCGGAGTCGGCTGTCCCGGAGCCGGCTGTCCCGGAGCCGGCGGCGGTTGCGGCGCCTCAGCCGAGCCACAGCAGCCGGGCCAGCACGATGATGGCGACCAGCGCGACCGCGACGGCGGCCTTGAGCACGAGGCCGCGCTCGTTGCGCACGGCCAGCCGGATCTCGTCCTCGAACTCCGGCAGCCGGGCCAGTGCGGGGCTGGTTTCGCCGCGGACCGCAAGCTCGGCGTCGCGCGGCGAGGTCAGGCTGGTGAGAGAGAAATCGGGCTCGGCCGGGCGGACGGGCAATTCGCGCCCCGCCGCGCCCTGGCTGGTCACGCGGGGAGTGCCATCTTCCCGGTCTTCTCGGTCACTTTGCCGAGGTAGGCCACTCCCATTGAGGCGGATAGCCAGACGAACATGAACAGCGTCAGCCCGTGCCGGCAGGGGGCGGTCAGCCGGACCCCGGCCAGGCTGACCGCCGCGTGCAGCAGCCACCGCAGCGGCCCGGGGGCGGTAGCTGCGACCATGATCGCCAGGTTGACGATGCCGGGGAACAGCAGGCCTGCGCGCCAGCAGCGCCGCGGTGAATGACAGCAGTTCGCTCACGCAGCCACCTGGCGGACGTCGCTGAGCTCGATGAACTGCTCCTCGAGGTAGCGGACCATAGCGATCTCCCGGAAATCGGGCTGCTGGCCGAGGTCCTGGCCGCGCAGCGCGGACAGCGCCAGCCGCGGCATGTCGATGCCGCTGGCGATGGTGAGCGGCAGGGAGCCGGGAGCCCGCGGGTTCACCTCCAGCAGCGCCAGCCGGCCGGAGATATCCCGGCGGCACTGCACATTCGCGATGAAGTGCACGCCGACCGCGTCGGCCACCGCCCGGCCGAAGGCGATCAGCTCGGGATCGCCGATGGTCTGCCCGGCCACCGAGATGCCGGAGTCCACCTTGGCGCGCAGCCGCGGCACCGCGGCGACCACCTGCCCGTCCCGGCCGCCGAGCACGTCGATCGAGTATTCCTCACCGGGCAGGAACTCCTGCACGAGCAGGTCGGCCGACGGCGGCATGGCGCTGACCGCGGCCGCGGACCTGACCAGCGAGATGCCTGCTGAGCCGCTCCCGGTCCGCGGCTTTACGATCACCGGATAGCGCCACGAGCCGGGGTCCAGCTCCCCGGTCAGGCACGCGGTCCTGGGTACCCGCACGGTTTGGGCGCAGTGCCGGGCCAGGGCGAGCATGTCCAGCGTCAGCTCCAGGCACCGGGCTGGCGCCAGCATCAGCTGCACGCCCGCCGCCGCGTACTCGTCGCGGGCCGCGGCCAGCGGCCGCAGCTCAGCGTCCACAGTGGGCACGACCACGTCGATGGCGAGCGTCCGGCACCGCTCCAGCAGCACGGCTGTGAACTCGCGGTCGCGGCCGGCTGGCAGCAGGGTGCGGTACTCCGGCGGCACCAGGTACAGCCCGGCCGCCCAGCGGTCCATGTCGGCGGCGATCAGGCGGACCGCTGGGTCGGCCTGCAGCGACCGCATGACGGCGATCGCCGCCGGGCCGCCGGCGCCGGTGACCAGGACGCGCAGGCTGCGCGCGGTCCGGGCCGGGAAGTCACGTGGTGGCATGGGAGTCCTCTCGCTGGCCGGCCCCGGACCGGGCGGGCCGCACGGCCGCCCCGGCGGGCGGCTCGGCGTCGGCCATCACGTCCGCCCGGTCCCTGATCACCTCGAACGCCTCCGCATAGCGGCCCTCGCCGAACCTGGACCAGTACCGGGCGGTGGCCTGGATCAGGTCAGGCTCGAGGTAGTCGCAGATCTCGGTCTGCGACGAGAAGGCCTCGATCGCGGACATCTTCTGCGTCATGCACGAGTCGATGGTGACGAACCGGGTCGGCGCGAACTCGACCGTCGCCGACGGCGACTGGAAGCAGTACACCCGGCCGATCTGCCGGGCCGCCACCATCGCCGCCCGGTGCACGTTGCGGTGGTCCTGGTGCACGTCGCGCAGCGAGTGGGTGTAGATCATGGTCGGCTGCACGTCGGCGATGACCTCGCTGAGCAGGCTGATCGTCGGGTCGCCCGCGCGGATCCGGGTGTCCTCCAGGTCCCGCAGGTGCAAGGTGGCGCCCAGGATCTCGGCGGCGCGCCGGGACTCGCCGACCCGCTCGCCCGCCGGGCCGCCGCGCGCGCCCCGGCTCATCGTGAGGATGGCGACCTCATGGCCGCGCCCGCGGTGGGCTGCCAGGGTGCCGCCGACGCCGATCTCCACGTCGTCGGGGTGCGCGCCGATGGCCAGCACCACCTCCCGGCCGGCCGCCCGGGCGGCCCGGCCCTTGGCGATGAGCTCGCGCGCGGTCGCGACCAGCCGGTCCGGCTGCAGCGGCTTCTCGAGGAACTCATCGGCGCGGTTGCGCAGCGCGCTGACCGCGTTGCCCACGGCGACGTGGGCCGTGACGACCGCGACGGGCAGGTCCGGCGCCACCAGGCGCAGCCCTTCGAGCAGCTCAAGGCCGGACATCCCCGGCATCTCGACATCGGTGAGGACCAGGTCCCAGTCCTGCGCGGTCGCCTCGCGCAATGCCGCGGCCGGGTCGGCGAGGTGCGTGACCTCGAATCCGCCCCACCGGGCGAGCACGTGTACGGTGAACCGGGCCGCCTGGGGGTCGTCTTCCACCACCAGGATGCGGCCCGGTGGCTGTGCCTGATCGTCTTCTGCCATGCTGCCAGGCTCGCGGACGTGAGTAGCATGTCCGTTCACAACAGGTAGCAGGTTAGTTGCAACAAGTCATAACTGGGAGTCAGGTGCCGGCCTGCGCGCTGCTGCCGGGCCGGCTGCGGGCTGGTCGCCGCCGGCCGCACCGCGGTCGGGCACGTACCGGTAGCCGAAGCCCCGTACCGCCTCGATCGGATGGTCGTCGCCGTCGGCCGGGCCGAGCTTGCGGCGCAGCCGCATCACCGCGAACTTGACCCGCTCGGGCCCGGTCTGCAGCGGATCCCGCCAGGCGCTCTCCAGCAGCTGGCCTGCCGACAGGACCTGGCCCGGGTGCCGCACCAGGAACGTGAGGAGCCGGAACTCGGTCGGCGTGAGGGTCACCGGCGCCCCCTGCACCAAGACCTCGCGGGCGGCGAACCGGACTTCCAGCCGCGCGTCGGCATACACCTCCGCGGTCGCCTCCGGCGCAGCGCACCGGCGCAGCAGCGCCTCCACCCTGGCCAGCAGCTCGGCGGTGCCGAACGGCTTGGTGAGGTAGTCGTCGGCCCCGGCGCGCAGCCCGCGCACCTTCTCGGTCTCGCGGCCGTGCGCGGTGAGCAGCAGCACCGGGACCTCGCTGATGTCGCGGATCCGCTCCAGCACGGTCCAGCCGTCGAGTTCCGGCAGCCCGACGTCGAGCAGCACGCAGGCGGGCCGCTCGGCGTGGAAGGCCCGCAGGCCCTGACGGCCGGTGTCCGCGCCGACCACCTCATAGCCGCCGCGCCGCAGCACCTCCCGGACGGCGAGCGCGATATCCGGGTCGTCCTCGATCAGCAGGATGCGCGCGGTCATGACCGGATCGGCAGGAAGACGCGGAACGTGGTGCCCTCGCCCAGCGTGCTGCTCGCCTCGACGCGGCCGCCGTGCAGCTCGGCGATGGTCTTGACTACCGACAGGCCGAGCCCGGTCCCGGGAGTGGCCGCTCCGTGCACGTTGGACGCACGGAAGAAGCGGTCGAACAGCCGGTCCAGGTCGGCGGGCGGGACTCCGATCCCGGAGTCGGCCACCTCGATCATCCAGTATTCGCCGTCGCATACCGCGCTGGCTCGCACCAGGCCGCCGTCGGGCGTGAATTTCACCGCGTTAGTGATGAGGTTGTCGACGAGCTGCGCCAGCCGGTGCCGGTCGGCGGGCAGCATCGGCCCGTCCTGCGCGTTGACCTCGAGCCGGATCGCGCCCTCGGCCGAGGCGGCGGATGCGGCCAGGGCCGCCTCCTGCACCACCTCGGGCACCGACACCGGGGCCAGCTCCAGCGTGATCGCTCCGGCTTCGAGCCGGCTCAGCAGCAGCAGGTCGCCGACCAGCCGGGTCACCCGGCCGGCGTTGCGCTGGATGATGTCCAGGAACACCATGGTGTCCGCGCCCAGGTCCTCCTCCTCGCCCCGGATCAGCTCGACGAACGCGACGACGGACGTCAGCGGCGTCCGCAGCTCATGCGAGACCGTGGCGAGGAACTGCGTCTTCAGGTCGGCCAGTTCCTGCAGGTGGCTGTTCTGGTCGGCCAGCTGCAGCCGGGCCCGCTCGGCGAGCTTCCGGTCCTTGGTCTCCTCCGCCAGCCGCCGCTGCTGCCGGGCCTCAGCCTCGCGATAAGCCGACACGTCAGCCATGGCCAGCAGGAACGTCGTCGGCTGACCGTCACCCGCCGGCACGGCCACGGCGGTCACGTGCACCCCGTGCTGGCGGTCGTCCGCCAGCGCCAGCTGGCAGTCGAGTTCCAGGTCGCCCTGGTCGGCGGCCAGCTGGGCCCAGGCCTGCTCGGCCTGCGGCGCGTCGCCGGGATGCACCGCGGCGGTCCAGGGCGCGCTCAGCGCGTCGGCCGCGCGCATTCCGGTCAGCTCGCACCAGCGCTGGTTCACGAACGTGCACAGCCCCTGCTGATCCGCCTGCGCCAGGGCCACCGGCGCCAGCTGCGCCACCATGCCCCAGCGGGTTTCCGCGCGAGCCTGCGCGCCCGCCGCGCGGGCAGGACTTCCCGGCACCCTCTCCGCTGGCTCACTGGTCCGGCGATGTGCCCCGGCCGCCCGGTCCTGTGCCCGCGCCGGGCGGGCCGACGGGGCCGCCTTGACTCCAGATCCCCCCATGAGCCTCGTGGTCTCCTGCCCCCGTGACCTTGCGGTCGGTGCCGGCCGCGGGACGGTCCGGCCCCGGCCCGTGCAGCTCTGGCCGGGCGTCCGGCGGCGTGCCGGACCGTCCCTCCTGACATGCGGTTCTTACCCAGCGTTATAGGAGATCACCCAGAGTCCTTCGATGTCGCGCCTATCCGCTGGCACCGACTGTAACGAGGCGGCCTGCTATCGCCCGGCCCGGCGGCAGCCGCAGGCAGGTCAGCCGCGGCGCGGCTGCGCGGACCCCGTTCGGCGCAGCAGCGCCACCAGCGTGCCCAGGCACGCGCCAGCCAGCAGCAGGTAGGGCACCAGGTCGGCGGTCACCTGCGCGATCGCGCCGCTGGCGATGGCGGCGAAGCCCTGTCCCGCAGCCCAGGCCAGGTTGCCGAAACCGAACGCGATGCCCTGGTTCAGCCCCAGCCGGTGCGCGCCGGCGCTGAACAGGGCCGTGGCAGGCGCGAACAGTGTGCCGAATGAGGGCAGGCCGATAATCAGCAGCCCGGCCAGCGCCGGCGCCGGCGCGA
Source organism: Streptosporangiaceae bacterium (assembly GCA_052143655.1). Lineage (GTDB taxonomy): Bacteria > Actinomycetota > Actinomycetes > Streptosporangiales > Streptosporangiaceae > CAVSUR01. The sequence goes on from JBKQSL010000456.1 coordinate 20,796, forward strand.
GCAGGGGCGCGAGCACGCTGACGACGGCGCCGGCGGCCAGGCTGACCCGTACCGGGCTGAGCGGGCCGTGCCGGTCGGCGAGGCGGCCGGCCAGCGGCGAGAGGCCGGCCTCGATTGCCGCGGCCGCCAGGAACGTCCCGCCGATGACCGTCGCGGTGGCGCCCAGCCGGCCCAGCCGCAGCGGGGCCAGCACGTCGATCACGCCGAAGGCCAGCCCGGCGAGGGTGGTGAGCCACAGGCCGGCACGGAACGGCTGGTCGCGCAGTGCCGGCCAGGCGGCCCGCAGCCGCTGCGGCGGCGCGGCGTCCGGCGCGGGAAGGAAGAAGGCGGCCGCCGCGAGCGCGGCGCCTGCCACGGCGGCGCCGGTGAACGCCGGCCCGGTGCCGACCCGGTCGGCGACCGCGCCCACCACCGGGCCGAACAGCGCCCCGCCGACCGCGGCGCCTATGGCCAGGCCCAGCATCTCGCCGCGCCGCTCCGGGGGCCCGGCGGTGGCCAGCCACGCCAGGCCCGCGGCCCAGGTGCATGCGCCAGCCAGGCCCTCCACGAACCGGGCGGCATCCAGCAGCAGGACCCCGGTGGCGAAGCCGAAGGCCAGGGTGGAGATGCTCATCAGGGTCAGGCCGAGCAGCACGACGCGCCGGTCGCCCAGCCGGGCGGTCAGCAGCCCGGCGGGCAGCGCGCCCACCAGGGTGCCCAGCGGGTATGCGGCGACCAGTACTCCCGCCCCGGCCTTGGTCAGCCCGGCGAACTGCACGTAATGCGGCAGCAGCGGAGTCAGGGCGGTGAAGAACATGGTGTCGACGAGCACCAGGCCGGATACGAACACCAGCAGGGCGGTGACTGGCCGGGTCAGCCGCGCCCCGGCCGGGCGCCGGGTTCCTCGCAGCATC